>NZ_JBISAI010000034.1:0-1261 GCF_044391605.1 Kitasatospora sp. NPDC018619 | reverse complement strand
CACGGCGGAACCCGCCACGCTCGCCACCGCGGTCGTCACGGTCACGGCCGTAGCCGCCCGAGGGACGGTCGCCGCGGTCACGGTTGAAACCACCGCTCGGCCGGTCATCACGACGGGAGCCACCCGACGGGCGGTCGTCACGACGGAACCCGCCACGCTCGCCGCGGTCGCCGCCGCGGTCGTCACGGTCGCGGTTGAAGCCGCCCGACGGGCGGTCATCGCGACGGAAGCCGCCGCCGGCCGGACGGTCGTCACGGCGGAACCCGCCACGCTCGCCACCGCGGTCGTCACGGTCACGGCCGTAGCCGCCCGAGGGACGGTCGCCGCGGTCACGGTTGAAACCACCGGACGGCCGGTCATCGCGACGGAAGCCGCCGCCGGCCGGGCGGTCGTCGCGACGGAACCCGCCACGCTCGCCACGGTCGCCGCCGCGGTCGTCACGGTCACGGCCATAGCCGCCCGAGGGACGGTCGTCACGACGGTAACCACCCGACGGGCGGTCGTCGCGGCGGAAGCCGCCGCCGGCCGGGCGGTCGTCACGGCGGAACCCACCACGCTCGCCGCCGCGGTCGTCGCGGTCACGGCCGTAGCCGCCCGAGGGACGGTCGCCGCGGTCACGGTTGAAACCACCGGACGGCCGGTCATCGCGACGGAAGCCGCCGCCGGCCGGGCGGTCGTCACGACGGGACCCGCCACGCTCGCCACGGTCGCCACCGCGGTCGTCGCGGTCACGGCCGTAGCCGCCCGAGGGACGGTCGTCACGACGCGGACGGTCGTCACGCTCGTCACGACGGTAACCACCCGACGGGCGGTCATCGCGACGGTAGCCGCCGCGGTCGCCGCCACGGTCGTTGGACCAGCCTCCGCGGGACCGGGGCTCGTAGCCTCGGCCGTCGTCCGATCGACGCTCGGGACGGTCCTGGGGCTGGTTCGACATCGTGGTGACTCCTTCTGCTGCTTCAGCTCCACCGCGGGCGGAGCACGCAACTCCGCCACCGCCACGCGGTTTCGACGCCGGCCTGCTGGCCTGCGTACCTTCTCCATTGTCCGGCATGCCGGGACCGTCCGCGTCTGGGCGGAAGTCCCGCTTCTGCCGGCCTTCTTCACGTTCGCAAAACACAAAAAGGCCGCGGCCCCAGCGAATCGCTGGGGCCGCGGCCTTGAATAATTGTTCGGCGGCGTCCTACTCTCCCACAGGGTCCCCCCTGCAGTACCATCGGCGCTGTAAGGCTTAGCTTCCGGGTTCGGAATGTAACCGGGC
>NZ_JBISAI010000033.1:0-68164 GCF_044391605.1 Kitasatospora sp. NPDC018619 | reverse complement strand
CAGCACAGCCCACTCGGCATCCGACAACTCATGACGACGCACCATGACCAACATGATCGCCCATCACTTGATCAGCTTTGAAGACGACCCCTAGGACCGGCCCCGGTCCCCGTCCTCCGGGCCCGCCGCGTGCCGCGCCCGGGCGGCGAGCCGGCGCAGGTGCTCGCGCAGCGCGGGCGGCTCGTGCACCTCGAACTCGCAGTCCAGCGACAGCAGCCGCATCGCCGTCCACTCCAGGGAGTCGGAGCGGGAGCGGAGCAGGCAGCTGTGCTCGTCGAGCGGCTGGACCTCGGAGTCGCCCGGCCGCAGGCCGCGGCGGACCCGCTCGGCGGGGGCGTGCACGGTGGCGACCACGGTGCCGCTCGGTGACGGACGGCGCAGCTTGCCCGCGACGTACGCGGCGGCGTCCTCGGCGGGCAGCGGGCGCGGGGTGAAGCGGACGCCGGTGGCGGCCGGGGCGCTCAGCCGGTCGACCCGGAACAGCCGCCAGTCCGCGCGGTCCAGGTCGTAGCCGACCAGGTACCAACGGCGGCCGACCGAGACCAGCCGCTCGGGTTCCACCTGCCGGCTGGTCTCGGCGCCGTCGTACGCCCGGTAGGCGAAGCGCAGCCGTTCCCGGGCGGTGACGGCGCGGGCGAGCACCGTGAGGTCCTCCGGCTCGACGGTCGGGCCGTCCCCGGTGAGCAGCGGGACGGTCGCGGAGTTGAGCGTCCCGACCCGCTGCCGCAGCCGCCCCGGCAGCACCTGGAGCAGCTTGCCGAGCGCCCGGACCGAGGCCTCCTCGATGCCGACCACGGCGTGCCCGGCCGCCGCCCGCAGCCCCACCGCGATGGCCACCGCCTCCTCGTCGTCCAGCAGCAGCGGCGGCATCGCGGTGCCCGCGACCAGCCGGTAGCCGCCGACCGCGCCCATGCTGGCCCGCACCGGGTAGCCGAGCTCGCGCAGCCGGTCGATGTCGCGCCGGATGGTGCGGGGGCTGACGCCGAGCCGGTCGGCGAGCTCGCTGCCGGGCCACTCGCGCGGGGTCTGGAGCAGGGACAGGAGGCTCAGCAGCCGGGCCGGGGTGTCACGCATGGGCTCCAGCATGCCGGACCATGTGGGACAGGTACTGACCTACACGGCCGTTACCGTCCTCGGCGTGGAGAAGGCGGAGAAGGCGGACAAGGCTCGGAAGAGCGTCGTGGACGTGGGAAAGAAAGAGGAGTACGCAATGGGCACCGCGGCAGCGGAGCGGCGGAGGTGGATCGCGCTGGCGATCGTGATGGTCGCCTCCTTCATGGACCTGGTGGACGTCACCATCGTCAACATCGCCATCCCGAGCATCCAGCAGGACACCGGCGCGTCCTTCAGCGCCGTCCAGTGGGTGACCGGCGGCTACGCGCTGGCCTTCGCGATCGGGCTGATCACCGGCGGGCGGCTGGGCGACATCCACGGCCGCAAGCGGGTGTTCCTGATCGGGATCGGCGGTTTCACGCTGGCCTCGGCGCTGTGCGGCCTGGCCACCGGCCCGGAGATGCTGATCGCGACCAGGCTGCTCCAGGGCGGGACGGCGGCGCTGATGGTGCCGCAGGTGCTGTCGATCATCCACGCGACCTTCCCGGCGGAGGAGCGCGGCAAGGTGTTCGGCCTGTTCGGCGCGGTGGTCGGGCTGGGCGCGGTCTCCGGTCCGATGATCGGTGCGCTGCTCACCGAGTGGGACCTGTTCGGCCTGGCCTGGCGGCCGATCTTCCTGATCAACCTGCCGGTCGGCATCGCCGGGTTGCTGCTCGGCCGCCGCTTCATCGACGAGTCGAAGGCCGACCAGGCGCTGAAGCTCGACCTGGTCGGCGTGGCGCTGGCCAGCCTCGGCCTGCTGATGCTGATCTACCCGCTGACGCACGGCCGCGAGGCGGACTGGCCGCTGTGGGGCTACCTGTCGATGGCCGGGAGCCTGCCGGTGTTCGCCCTGTTCGTGGCGTACGAGAAGGTCAAGACCCGGCGGGACGGCTCACCGCTGGTGGAGCTGGCTCTGTTCCGGGTGAAGTCCTTCGCGGCCGGGATCTGCGTGCAGCTGGCCTTCGGGGTGGCGCTGGGCATCTACTTCCTGGTCTGGACCCTCTACATGCAGGTGGGTCTGGGCTGGAGCCCGCTCAAGGCCGGCGCCACCGGCATCCCCTTCTCGATCGCCGTCTCGACCGCCGCCGGGCTCTCGGTGCAGAAGCTGGTGCCGCGGTTCGGCCGGAAGGTGCTGCAGGCCGGCGCGCTGGTGATGGCGGCGGGCGTGCTCGTCTACATCTGGGAGGCGGACCGGTACGGGACGGCGATCACGGCCTGGCAGATGGTGCTGCCGCTGGTGGTGATGGGCCTCGGGATGGGGCTGATCGTCGCGCCGATCACCGACGCGGTGCTCGCGGAGGTGCCGTGCGAGCACGCCGGTTCGGCGTCCGGGCTGATCAACACCGTGCAGCAGGTGGGCAACGCGCTCGGCCTCGGCCTGGTGTCGGTGGCCTTCTTCGGGGCGATGGACGACGTGGTCGCGCCGGAGGCGCTCGGGACGGCGTTCGGCGGGGCCTTCGTGCACGCGATGTGGTGGGTCGCCGGGGTGCTGCTGGTGGTCTTCGTGCTGATGTTCGCGCTGCCGCGGCGGCGCAGGGCGGTCGGGCCGGTGGCCGGGGCCGCGGTGGAGGAGCAGGAGCAGGAGCCCGTCCTGGCCTGACGGAGCGCTCCCGTGTGCGGGCCCCGGTCGCGTCCTGCGGCCGGGGCCCGCGTCGTGCGTGGACGGGCACGGCCGGGCGCGGCCGGGTGCGGGCCCGTTCGGCCGTGCTCGCACGGTCGGGTGCCGGTCGGTGCCGGTCGGGTGCGGCGCGCAGGCGGGCGCGGGTGAGGCGTTCGCGGGGAAGGGGCTCAGCGCACGCCGGTCGGGGCGGGGGCGTGCGAGGGGGCGTGCGAGGGAGCGGCGGTCGTACGGGTGGTGGTGCGCGGCTTGGCGGCGGCCTTGGCCTCCTTCGCGGCGCGCTTCATCTCCTGCTTGAACTCCCGGACCAGGGCGAGCGATTCGGGGCCGGTGATGTCGGCCACCGAGCGGTGCGCGCCCTCCTCGCCGTACACCCCGGCCGCCTCCCGCCAGCCCTCGGGCCGTACCCCGTACTGCTTGCCGAGCAGGGCCAGGAAGATCTGCGACTTCTGCTTGCCGAAGCCGGGCAGGGCGTTGAGCCGGCTGAGCAGCTCCTTGCCGGTGCGGACGTTCTTCCACAGCGCGGCGGCGTCGCCGTCGTACTGGGCGACGAGGAACTGGCAGAGCTGCTGCACCCGTTTGGCCATCGCCGCCGGGTAGCGGTGGACGGCCGGTTTGGCGGAGAGGAGCGCGACGAACTCCTCCGGGTTGTAGGTGGCGATCTCGTGGGCGTCCAGGTCGTCGTGGCCGAGGCGCTGGGCGATGGTCAGCGGGCCGGTGAACGCCCACTCCATCGGGACCTGCTGGTCCAGCAGCATGCCGACGAGCGCGGCGAGCGCACTGCGTCCGAGCAGTTCGTCGGCATCGGGCTGCTGTGCGAGCCGAACGGTGACGTTCATGGGCTTGCCCTCCTCGGAGTTGACGTCGGGTCGGCGCCCAGTCTGGTGGAAGCGGGGTGGACGTACCCGGTCAACACGCCCGTAGCAGGGGAAGTCTTGTCCGTACAAGGCCTTGCCAGCGCTGCTTTGTTCGTTGGCGGAGCGGTTGCCGGGGCTCACGGCGGGGTGGCGCGGGGCATTTTTTGCCCGCGCCCGCCGCCTCCGCCGGGTGCCGTGCGCCGATGGAGCGCCGAACCGAACAGCCGTCGCACGCGGAGCGCTCCGGCGTCTGCGTGGACATGTCGCCAACTCGTTTTGTTCGCATGGTCATTCGAGCCGGAAAGAGGAAACGGGAAACCCCGTCGATCCCCGTTTGACCGGCTCGGTCGCATGCCAAGATTCCAGGCGGAAGCGAGGGGTGACCGCTTCCGGCCCGTGATGCAGCAGATGCCAGGGCGGTCGAATCCAGAACGGGGGTTGGCATGAGCGCGTCCAGATTGTCGTCCGGTGAGTTCGGCCCGGAACTGCGCAGACGGAGGATCGCGGCCGGGCTGACCCTCACCCGGCTGGCCGAACTGCTCAGCTACAGCAAGGGCCATCTGAGCAAGATCGAACGCGGGCACAAGCCGCCCCCGCCCCAGCTGGCCCGTCGCTGCGACGTCCAGCTCGACGCGGGCGGTGAACTGGAACGGCTCCTGGCCGGACCGGGCAGGGCCGAGTCGGAGTGGTCCGCAGGCGCCGCGCGGACCGGCCCGGGTGGTGAGCCGGAAGCGCCGACCGGGACCCGGCGGCCCGGCGGCCTCGGACGGCGGCAGCTGTTCGCCGTCGGGGCCACCTCCCTGCTCGGGGGTGGGCTGGCCGCGTCCCTGCCGGCGGCGGCCTCGGCTGCCCCCGTCGCGGAGTCCCTACCGGTGGAGGTCTTCCGGGCCCAGTTCGACCAGATGCGACAGCTCGGCCAGTGCGCAGTCCCCGGCACGTTGATTCCCCTGCTCACCGCCCAGACCCGCACCGTGTGCGAGCTCGCCGCCCAGGCCGACCGGGTGAACCGCGAACGACTGCTCGTGCTGGCCGCGCGGTACGGGGAGTACACGGGCTGGATGGCCCAGGAAGCCGACGACAACGTCTCGGCACTGCGGTGGACGGCCCGGGCGGTCGAGCTCGCCGAGGCCGGCGGGGACCGCGACCTCGCCTCGTACGCGCTGGTCCGACGGGCTCTGATCACCTTCTACGCGGGCGACGCGGCTCAAACGGTGCAGCTGGTCGAACCGGCGCAGGACGACGCGCTGCCGCCGCGGATCCGAGGTCTGGCAGCGCAGCGGGAGGCCCAGGGCCACGCACTCGCCGGTGACCGCAGCGCCTGCCTGCGCAGCCTCGACCGGGCCCGCGACCTCCTGGCCAGGGCCGAGTCCGAGAACGCCGGTGCACCCCTGCTCGGCACCACCCACCTGGCCGACCCGGCGGCCGTGGTCACCGGCTGGTGCCTGTACGACCTCGGCCGCCCGGGCCAGGCCGCCGAGGTGCTGGACCACGAGTATCCGAGGATCCCGGTGCACGCCGTCCGCAGCCGCGCCCGCTACGGCATCCGGCGTGCGCTCGCCCACGCGGCCGCCGGGGAACCGGAGCGGGCCTGCGAGCTCGCGGCGGAACTCCTGCCGCTGGTCCCGGCCTTGCGCTCGGCCACCATCCGGACCGACGTCTGCAGGCTCGGCCGTGAACTGCACCGCTTCCAGGCCGGTCGAGCCGTGCAGGACCTCCAACCCCTGCTCGCGCAGGCGCTGCACCCGTAGACGTCCGGCTCTCCTGCCGGATCCCGGCCGGATCCCGGCCGACACACCCTTGCCCACTCACCCCGGAGAGGTGATCCCGTCATGCCCGAGATCTTCGTCAACTACCGCACCAGCGACGAGGACACCGCCGCCACGGTCATTGAGCAGGCGCTTTCCCGCAGGTTCGGGACGGAGCAGGTGTTCCGCGCCAGCAAGTCGATCAAGATCGGTCAGCCCTTCCCGCAGGAGCTGCTGACCGCCGTCCGCCGCAGCAGCGTGCTCATCGCGGTCATCGGCCCGCGCTGGGCCGAGGCCCGTACGGCGGACGGCCGACGGGCGCTGGACGACCCGGAGGACTGGACCAGGCGGGAGATCGTCGAGGCCTTCGAGACCGGAGCCCGGGTCGTTCCGGTCCTCGTCGGCCGCACCACGCGGCTCGACCGCCGGGCCCTGCCGCCCGAGATCGCGGAGCTGGCCGACTGCCAGTACCGCCGGTACGACAACCGCGACGCCGACCACTGCCTCCGCCGGCTCGGCGACGACCTGGCCGAGGCCGTCCCCCGACTCGCGGAGGCGGAGCAGCTGGTCGCCCGGACGAGCGGGGGCACCGGAACCCGCAACGAAGTCGGCCGGGTGAACGGCAGCGTGGTGCAGGCCGGGGACTACCGGCACGACCAGACCGGCGGCATCGGCAACGTGGGCCGCGACGTCGGCACGTTCATCAACAACGCGAGCGGTCCGGTCCACACCGGCAGCGGCGAGCAACACACCACGATCCGGAACGGCGGCGTCGAGATCCACGGCGACGGCGGCAGCTACGTCGAACGCGGCACGGTCAACAACTCCTTCGGAGACCGTGGTGACGGGGCGGGGCGGCGGCGGTGAGCGATCACGGGGACACGACGTGGATCGGCCGTACACAGGGGCAGACGCACACGGGCAGCGGGGACCAGTACTCCTACTCCTACTACTACTTCGCCTCGGATCGGCTGGTCCGCAGTGGAGGAGATCCGCTGCGGCTGGCCGCCGAGCGACGCCGCTGGTTGAGCCAGCGATTCGTCGAGCCGCGCGGGTACGCCGAGGTGTTCCACCGGCTGGAGGAACCCGGAACGGCTGTGCTGATCTCGGGGCACCGGGGCAGCGGGCGCCGCACGGCCGCCGTCGTGGTCCTGCACCGCGCGGGCAGGGCCGGCGACCCGTTCCGCGAGGTGGCGTTGGACGACCAGCAGGCGGAGCCGGGCGAGCTCGCAGAAGGCGAACGCGTCCTGATCGACCTGTCCGACCTGTCCGATCAGCAGTTCGCCGATGCGCAGGGCCTGGTCACGTCCTACTGGCACAAGGTGGAACGGCAGTCCGGGCGTCTCGCGGTGGTGTTGTCGAGGGAGCAGGAGCGCCTGCTGCCGTCGGATGTCCGGCAGCTGCTGGTGCCCGTCGACCGGCCCGCGGGCGACCGGGTCCTGGCCAAGCACCTGTGGTGGGCCGATGTCCGGGTGCCCGCCCCGGAGCTGCGCCGATCCGCCCTCGGCGAGTTCCTGGACCGCTCTCCCATGCGCGAGTTGGAGCGGCTGCACGAGCTCGTGGTCGAAGCCAGGATGGCGGGCGGCACCTTCGAGGCATGGGCGGCGACTGCCGCCGCGGCCCTCCGGAAGCGCGGTGAGGAGGTGGCCCAGCTGGTTGCGGGGCTCACCGACGGGCGCCAGCGGGCCCTGCTGTTCACCGCGGCGATGATGGACGGAGCCCCGGCCGCCGCGGCGTTCCGCCTCGCCGACCAGCTGCTGGCCAGGGTCGGGCATCCGGAGGACGACCGGCCTCGGCTCGACCGGGCCGATCTGACCCAGCGGGTGCGCGAGCTCGGGATGACCGTGCGGGACGGGCGGATCCGCTTCGAGGAACTGGCGTACGCGGAAGCGGTCCGTGAGCACTTCTGGCTCTACTACCCGGATCTGCGCGAAGCGTTCGCGGCCTGGGTCGACGACAGCGTGAAGGCGACGGCCCTGTTGAGCGCGGTCGAGCGCCGACGGCTGGTGGCACGGTTCACCGGGGAGGCCCTGAACGCCGGCGACGTGGGCCTGCTCGCCGATTCGGTGACGGCATGGGCGAAGGAGAGCAGGTTCCTGCCGGAGGCGATGCTGGTGCTGGAGCAGGGCATCACGAGCGAGACCTGCGGTCCGGCCTTCCGGGCGAAGGTCTACGAGTGGTCGGTCGGGCCGCAACCGCACGCCAACCTGGTGCGGGTCCTCGCGCGGATCTGCGTCGACGTGATGGCCACGCACCACCCCGACCAGGCGCTCGTCCGACTGCATCACCTGGCGCGACGGGAGCCGGGCGACGGTCCGCGCTACGGCCGCGAGGCGCTGCTCGAACTGGTCGGCAGGGACGAGCGGTTGTACCTGAGACTGCTGGACCGGTCTTGCGAGGGCCTGGAGAAGAGCCCGCCGGTGCCGTCGGACGGTGGCATCTTCCTCGCGCTGATGGACCCGTTGTCGGACCGGGTGCGGCAGGAGGAGGCCGTACGGGGCTGGCGCGCGGTGGTGCGGGTGCCTTCGTTGCGGACCGAGTGGGAGCCCGTGGTCCGGAACTGGCTCTCGGCTGCGCGGCAAGCGGAGGACGGGGGCGAGCGGTTGATGACGATCCTGCTCCGGGCCGCCGAAGGCCGGGGCGACGTCCTCCACCGCTACTACCTGCTGGCACTCGACTGGGCGGCGGACGCCGAAGATTCCGTGGGGCGGGTGAGCCGGGAGGAGGTCGCGTCCCGCTTCCAGAGCGCCATCGACCGTCTGCAGGGGATCGAACCACTCGTCGGGGCGGCCGGGGGGAGAGGGCTGTGAAGAGCACGGGGAAGGCGTCGTTGGTCGGATTGGCGCTGGCGGCGGGTTCGGTGACGGCGGTACTCGGGTTGTCGGCCGGGTGGCCGGTCTGGCTGTGGGCGGTGCCGTCCGCGTTGGCCCTCCTGTTGGCCCTCCTCCAGGCGCTGGCCAGGACGCCGAAGCCGGAATGGCAGGAGCCTCCCTGGGAGAAGACCAGAGTGACCGGGGTGGCGCTGCCGAGCCTCGTCCCGGACTACGACTTTCTCTTCTCCGCCACGGTGTGGTGGCGCCCGATCCGGAACGCCACCGGGCTGGTGCACGCGGATCCGGCCGGCCTGGCGGTGGAGACGGTGCTGGAGCGGGCCCGTGCGGTGACGGAGTGCGAGATCCCGGGGCGGATGGACCTGGTGCAGCACCGGCTGAACGGTGTCCTCGGGACGCAGAGCCAGGACCGGTCGGGGCTGGTGGAAGCGATGGGCGGGCGGGTCGAGCTTCGGCTGTCGGAGGACGACCGGCAGCGGCTGGGGAAGCTGTCGGAGGTCCGGAAGACCGAGGAGGTCTGGGAGCACGAACGGCGCTACGAGCAGAGCAAGCGGGCGTATCTCGGGGACGACGTCCTGAAGTCGCCGGGCAGTGCGATGGTGTGGTGGCTGGCGCGCCACGACGAGCAGATCAGGGAGGCGGTCGACCTGATCGGTCCGCTCGCCCAGCTCTCGGCAGCCGCCAACGACGCGCCGGTGAGCGAGCTCTACACGCATCTCCTGCCGGGAGCGGGGTCCTTTCCCGATGACTTCGACGATGACGGGGATGACGGGGATGGGGCCGGGGGCGGGTTCGTGGGGCCGACCGAGCCGGGAGGTCCGACGGGTGGGCCGGCCGTGATCGGTCCGTTGCAGCGGCTGCTGGATGACATCGAGCTGGACGAGGAATCCGATGCGCGGAGGGTGTACACCCATCGGGTGATGTCATTCACGGACGCCGCCGGCAGGCCGGAGTTCGCCCGACTGATCCGGGAGAAGCTGCTGGGAGAGGACGATGGTGCACCCGGTCGGCCCGGTCCGACGGAGGAGTGACGGACTGTGGGCCCGTGCGGACCGGGCAGCGGGGGCGGACGGCGGGGGCGCGGGGGGTGGGGGTGGGCGCTCGGCCGGGGGAGTGGATTTGGGCGGGGGGAGCGAGTCATTTCATATGACTGTTTTTGTTGTGGCGGTGCGGGGAGCTGACGGCACGTCATCCTTGGTCCATTCGACGCGTCCAGAAAGGCCCGCCGCCGTGACCCAGCCGTTCGAACTGCCGTCCTTCTACGTGCCGCACCCGGCACGACTCAACCCGCATCTGGAGGGGGCGCGGGCCCACTGCATCGACTGGGCGCGGGAGATGGGGATGCTGGAAGGGTCCGGTGTCTGGGACCAGGCCGACCTGGAGGCCCACGACTACGGCCTGCTCTGCGCGTACACCCACCCCGACGCCTCCGCCGAGGTGCTGTCGCTGGTGACCGACTGGTACGTGTGGGTCTTCTTCTTCGACGACCACTTCCTCGACATGTTCAAGCGCACCAACGACCGGAAGGCGGGCAAGGCCCACCTCGACCGGCTGCCGCTGTTCATGCCGGCCGACCCGGCCGCCGGCTCCCCGGAGCCGGAGAACCCGGTCGAGGCGGGGCTGGCGGACCTCTGGCGGCGCACCGTGCCGGCGATGGGGGAGGACTGGCGGATCCGGTTCGCCGAGAGCACCCGGAACCTGCTCGACGAGTCGCTGTGGGAGCTCGCCAACATCGGCGAGGGCCGGGTGGCCAACCCGGTCGAGTACATCGAGATGCGCCGCAAGGTCGGCGGCGCGCCCTGGTCCGCGCAGCTGGTCGAGTACGCGGCCGGTGCCGAGGTGCCGCAGGAGGTGTCGGGTTCGCGAGCGCTGCGGGTGCTGATGGACGCCTTCTCCGACGGGGTGCACCTGCGCAACGACATCTTCTCGTACCAGCGCGAGGTGGAGGACGAGGGCGAGCTGAGCAACGGCATCCTGGTGCTGGAGCGGTTCCTGGAGTGCTCCACCCAGGAGGCCGCCGACGCGGTCAACGACCTGCTCACCTCGCGGTTGCAGCAGTTCGAGAACACCGTGTTCACCGAGCTGCCGGTGCTGTTCGCGGAGACCGGCCTGGATCCGGCGGGCCGCGCCCGGGTGATGGCGTACGTCAAGGGCCTCCAGGACTGGCAGTCCGGCGGACACGAGTGGCACCTGCGGTCCAGCCGGTACATGAACGGCGCCGGGGCGGCGGCGGGTCCGGGCGGCAGGGTCGCGCCCGGCACGGGCGGCGGGTCGGCGGGGCTGGAGTGGTCGGCGGGCTCGGCGGGCGGGGCCGGTGGCGGCAACTGGTGGGACCAGTACGCGATCGGTGGCATCGGGACCTCGGCGCTGGACATCCTGCGCAGCACGGCCGCGCCGTCGGTGGGTACGGGTGCGGGTGCGGGCACGGGCGCGGGATCGGGCGCGAGCACGGGCACGGCGGGGCCGCGGGGGGCGGTCGCGAGTGCGGCCGGGCCGACCGAGCGACGGGCGCGCTCGCACGGCAACCTGCCGTACCGGGCCGTCGGACCCTCCCGGCTGCCCGAGTTCAAGCTGCCGTACGACCTCCGGTTGAGCCCGCACCTGGACGGCGCCCGGGAGCGAGTGGTCGAGTGGGCCGAGCGGATGGGGCTCCTCTCGGCGGAGCCCGGGGTCCCCGGATCCGGCATCTGGGACGCCGAGTCGATGCGCGACTACGACCTGCCGCTCTGCGCCGCCGGCATCCACCCGGATGCCGGCGCGGACCAACTCGACCTCGCCTCGGCCTGGTTGGCCTGGGGCACCTGGGCGGACGACTACTACCCCAGGGCCTACGGCGTTACCCGCGACCTGGGCGGCGCCAAGGCCGCCAACGCGAGGCTGTCGCAGCTGATGCCGGTGGACGGGACCCCCGGGCCGGAGCCCGTCAACGCGCTGGAGCGCAGCCTCGCCGACCTCTGGGAGCGCACCGCCGGGCCGATGACCGTCGAGGCCCGGGGCCGCTTCCGGGTGGCGGTCGAGGCCATGCTGGACAGCTGGATCTGGGAGCTGGCGAACCAGATCCAGAACCGGATCCCGGACCCGGTGGACTACCTGGAGATGCGCCGCTCCACCTTCGGCTCCGAGCTCACCACGAGCCTCTCCCGGCTCGGCCACGGGAAGACCGTGCCGCCGGAGGTGTACGACCACGGCTCGATGCGCGCGCTGGAGAACTCCGCGATGGACTACGCGTGCATGATGAACGACCTCTTCTCGTACCAGAAGGAGATCGAGTACGAGGGCGAGCTGCACAACGTCGTGCTGGTGGTGCAGAACTTCTTCGACTGCGACTACGAGGCGGCCGTCCGGATCGTCGACGACCTGATGCACTCGCGGCTCGGCCAGTTCCAGCACGTCGCGCAGAAGGAACTCCCGGTCGTGTACGAGGACTTCGGGCTGAAGCAGGCGGCCAGGGACCTGCTCGACGGGTATGTGGCGGAGCTGGAGAACTGGCTCGCGGGCATCCTGAGCTGGCACGAGGGCTGCCGCCGGTACGGCACCGAGGACCTGGAACGGCACTTCGGTGCCGGGCGGGACCTGGAGGCGGCCTCGGAGCGTCGGAGGGCGGCCGCCGGCCCGGCACCCGGGGCTCCGGCGGAGGCCACGGCGTCGGCGAAGGCCACGGCGCCGGCGTCGGTGTCGGCTCCGGCGCCGTTCCCGTTCGGCCCGACCGGTCTCGGGACGGCGTCGCTGCGCCTGACGGCCGGCCGCTGACGCCGCGGGGACGCGGCCGCGCGGGGCCAGCCCGTGCGGCCGCGTCGCGTCGTGACTAGGCTGGCGAACCGGGGGCCGGTGTGCGCCCGCCCGACGCGCGCGCTCCGCCGGACCCGGGGCCGAAGAGCGAAGAGCACGGGGCCAGAGAGAGCACGAGGGCAGAGAGATGGCTGCGCTTCCTGAGGGCACACCCTGTTGGGCCGACGCGATGTTCACCGACCTGGAAGGCGCGAAGGCCTTCTACGGCGACGTGCTGGGCTGGACGTTCGGCGAGAGCTCGTCGGAGTTCGGCAACTACACCCAGGCGTACTCGGACGGCAGGGCGGTCGCCGCGGTCGTGCCGCCGATGCCCGGTGCCGAGGGCCAGTCCGCCTGGTGCCTGTACCTGGCCTCGCCGGACGCCGCCGCCACCGCGGCGCGGATCCGTGCCAACGGCGGCGAGGTGGTCATGGGGCCGCTCCAGGTCGGCGACTTCGGCACGATGGTGATCGCCAAGGACCCGGCCGGCGTGACGTTCGGCGTCTGGCAGGCCGGGCGGCACGAGGGCTTCGAGAAGCAGGGCGAGCCCGGCGCGTACAGCTGGGCCGAGCTGGTGACCCGCGAGCCCGCGACGGCGGACGCGTTCTTCCCGGCGGTCTTCCCGTACGGCGTGAAGAAGATGGCGGGCGGGGACTTCGACTACCGGCTGTTCCAGGTCGGCGACCGGCCGGTGCTGGGCCGGATGGGAGCGGAGGGCGACTTCCTGCCGCCCGGGGCGCCCTCGTACATCAGCGTCTACTTCGCGGTGGACGACGTCGACGCCGCGATCGGACGGCTGACGGCGCGCGGCGGCACGGTGTACGTCGGGCCGGTGGACAGCCCGTTCGGCCGGTTCGCGGCGGTCGGCGACCCGCAGGGCGCGGCCTTCGGGCTGATTGACCTCGGGCGGACGGTCGGCGAGCAACCGACGACGGTGGACGAGTGAGGGCCCGGCGGCGGGGTACGCCCACCGGGGCGGGCGAGCAGCGACGGGCGGGAGCGGACGATGGGTGAGCGCGAGGAACTGGTCGAGACCCTGGACAAGCACCGCGGCCTGCTGCGGCGCACCGTCCGGGACCTCTCCGACGCGCAGGCGGCCGAGCGCACCACGGCCAGCGAGCTGTCCCTCGGCGGTCTGATCAAGCACGTGGCGGCGGTCGAGGCGCGCTGGGTGCGGTTCATCACCGGCGGCGCGGAGGCGATGCGGGGCCGGGAGGGGGAGCACGGCCCCGGCAACGCGGAGACCTGGGCGGCCCAGTTCCGGATGGCGCAGGGCGACACCCTGGCCGGGTTGCTCGCCGAGTACGAGCGGGTGGCGCGCGAGACGGACGAGCTGGTCCTGACCCTGCCCGACCTCGACCTCGCCCACGAGCTGCCCGCCGCGCCCTGGTTCCCGCCGGGCACGGCCTGGTCGGCGCGGCGGGTGCTGCTGCACGTGATCGCCGAGACCGCCCAGCACGCCGGGCACGCGGACATCATCCGGGAGTCGCTGGACGGGGCGAAGTCGATGGGCTGAGCGGCGGGCGGGTTCCGGCGGGGCCTGGGCTCCGGCGGCGCGGGGCCGCCGTTCAGCGCTCGGGCAGCTCCACGCCGAGGAGTTCGCGCAGCGCCCGGCCGCCGTCCGGGGTGATCCGCAGGGCCCGGCCCGAGCCGATCCGCTCCACCCAGGCTCGGTCCAGGGCGGCCCGGCAGAGTGCGGCGCCCAGTGCTCCGCCCAGGTGGTGGCGGCGCTCCGTCCAGTCCAGGCAGGTCCGCACCAGCGGGCGCCCGCTCCGGTGCCCGCCGCGCGGCGGCAGGCCGATCGCCTGCTCGGCCAGCCAGTCCCGGCCGTACGCGGTGACGGCCAGCCCGCCCTCGTCGGTGACCAGGCCGCGGGCGAACAGGGCGTCCGAGACGGCCACGCCGAGGCGCCCGGCCAGGTGGTCGTAGCAGGTGCGGGCGCGGGCCTCGGCGCTCCGCCGGGTGGCCTCGGCCAGGTTGCGGGGCGCGCGAGTAGCGCCGGAGCCTTCACCGGAGCGGGTGGCTGCGCCGGAGCGGGCGTCGGCGCCTGCGCCTGCGCCGACGCCTGTGCCGGAGACTTCGTCGGAGCGGGCTCCCTCGCCGGACCGGGACGCGGCATCGGCGCCGGACTCGGCGCTCGGGCCGGACCCGGCGAAGGCGGTGAGGTCCTCGATCAGGGCAGCCACCGCGGGCGAGGCCAGCCGGACGTACCGGTGCCGGCCCTGCCGCTCCTCCGCCAGCAGCCCGCCCGCGATCAGTCGGGACAGGTGCTCGCTGGCCGTGGACGGGGCGACGCGTGCGTGCCGGGCCAGCTCGCCGGCCGTCCAGGCGCGTCCGTCGAGCAGCGCGGTGCAGACGGCGGCGCGGGTCGGGTCCGCGAGCAGGGCGGCGAGGGCGGCGAGTGTCATGCCTCCATGGTCGGGGCACGGGGGTGCGGGCGGGCGCGCGGGGAGGGGCCGCGTGCACGGCCGGAGCGGTCGCAGCGGCGGGGCCGCGTGGGGGGACGGAACCGGGGGCATGCCTCCAGGCTCGCCCCGGCACGGTTCGGTCGGCGCCGAAACGACCCGGGGCCACGATGGCGGCATGAGCGAAACCCCCGTGGCCTCCGGCCCCATGACCTTCTCCCGGTACGACGACGTGACGGCGGCCCTGGCCGACCCGGCACTGGTCCCGCTGCCCGCGCAGCCCGGTGCGCCCCCCGGCACGGTGGCCTGGCTGCGGTCCGCCGTCGCCCGGTTCGGCTCCGGCGAACCGCACGCCCGGCGGCGGGCTCTGGTGCTGGCCGACCTGGAACGGTTGGATCCGGACCAGCTGCGGGTGGCCGCTGCCGCCGGTTTCGAGCCCGACACCCGGCTGCGGGTGGTCCGGGTGCTCGCGGCCGGGCTGGGCCTCGCCGACCCGGAGGCGGTGGCACGCGACATCGCGGCGGTGTCCCGGGCGTACTTCGCCGCCGGGCCGGACGACCCGGCGACGAAGACGGCGGAGGCGGTGGACGCGGTGGGCGCGGCGGAGGCGGTGGACGCGATGGACGCGGTGGACGCCGCGGACGGCCCGGCGGCGGACGCGGCCGTGGCCCGGCTGCTGCCCGCGATGGGGGACCCGGACGAGGAGACGGCCGCGAACCGGATCGGCCTGCTCGTCCAGGCCTGCGACGCCACCGCCGCGCTGGTCGAGGGCGCCCGTCGGCACCCGGACGGCCTGGCCGGAGTGCTGCGGTCGGACCCGCCGGTCCGGACGATGCGCCGGCTCGCCGTCCGGGGGACCGGGATCGGCGGCGTCGCGGTGCCGGCCGGGACGCCGGTCCTGCTCGATGTCGCGGCCGCCCAGGCCGGCGCGCCGGAGGGCGTCGCGCTCACCTTCGGTGCCGCGCCCCGGAGCTGCCCGGGCCGTGCGCAGGCCCTGGTGATCGCCGAGGGGATCCTGTACGGCGCCTCGGATCCGGCGGACACCGGGGAGGCCTCGGCCCCGCCCGCGCTCGACCGCGGCAAGGACGAACTCGCGGCTCTGGTACCGGAGATGGTCGGTCACGTACTCGACCAGGCGGCCGGCTGGACGGCCTGGGACGGCCGCCCGGTCGTCAACGGCGACGGCCGGACCTACGCCCCACACAAGGCGGTTCGCCGCATCGCCGACCATCTCCTCGACCACCTGGCCGAGTTGGAGGCGCGCCTGGCCGGCGAGCCGACCGAACCCGACCACTGGCACGGCTCCCGGGCCACCACCCCGGCCGACCTGGCGCCGTTCACCACCGCCGACCTGGACGAGGCCCGCAGCCGGCTGACCCGGCTGGCCGGGATCTGGTCCCGGCGGGTCGCCGCGCTGTCGGACGCCCAACTGGACGACTCGCCGGGGACGGGCTGGAGCTTCCGGCAGATCGTCTGCCACGTGGCCGAAGCCGGGTACTACTACGCGGACTCGGTCGGGCGCCCGGCCACGGCCGAAGACGCGGCGGGCAGCCGTACCGACGAACCGGTGGAGACGACCCGATGACCCCCTTCACCGCCCTGCACCACCGCCCCGGCCGTCCGCTGCTGCTCCCCAACGCCTGGGACCACGCCTCGGCCGTCGCCCTCGCCGCCCAGGGTTACGCCGCGATCGGGACCACCAGCCTGGGCGTGGCCGCCGCCGCGGGCCTGCCCGACGGTGCCGCCGCCACCCGTGCGGAGACCGTACGGCTGGCGCACCGGCTCGGGCGCGAGGGCTTCTGGCTCAGCGTCGACGTCGAGTCGGGCTTCAGTGACGATCCGGACGAAGTCGCCGCCCTGGCCGTGGAGCTGGCCGAGGCCGGGGCGGTCGGCCTCAACCTGGAGGACGGCCGGGCGGACGGCACGCTGAGCCCGTCCGACCGTCACGCCGCCAAGATCGCCGCGGTGAAGGCGGCCGCGCCGGAGCTGTTCGTCAACGCCCGTACCGACACCTACTGGTGCGGCCAGGAAGCCCCGGGGCAGGGCGCCCCCGGGCAGGGCGCCCCCGGGCCGGAGACGCTCCGGCGCCTGGACTCCTACCAGGAGGCGGGCGCGGACGGCGTGTTCGTCCCCGGGCTGGCCGATCCGGCGGCCATCGGACGGCTGGTCGCCGGGCTCGCCGTCCCGCTCAACGTCCTCTGGACACCGACCGGCCCGGGCCTCGCCGAGCTGGCCGCGCTCGGGGTGGCCCGGGTCAGCCTCGGCTCGCTGCTGTACCGCGCGGCCCTGGCGGCGGCGGTGGCCACGGCGGCGGCCGTCGCCGCGGGCGAGCCGGTCGGCCCGGTGCCGGGGTACGCGCAGGTGCGGGCGCTCAGCGGGAGTTGAGGGGCGCTTCCGGCTCTCCCGCGTGCGCCGTGTCCCGCGTGCCCCGCGTGCTCCGCGCGCGCCGTACCCCGCGTGCCCCGCGCGCCCGGCGTGCGCTGCGCCCCGTGCCGTCAGCGCCGTCAGCGCCGTCCGCCGGCCGCCAGGGCGGCCTCGATCCCGTCCAGGATGACATTGACGCCCCGGGTGAAGCTGCTGTCCCGGCCGGCGGCGACCTCGGCCGAGACCTCGCTGGTGTACAGCCGGTGCAGTCGCGGGAAGGACTTGGTGGCCTCGGTGACGGCGGGCAGGAGCTGGTTCATCCACTCCTGCTCGTCCTGGCCGCTGCGGGCCAGCGCGCTCAGCCAGGAGGCCTCCACGCAGGCGGTCCCGATGGTGTAGCCCATGACCGCGCTCATCGCGTCGTTCGCCTCGCTGATTTCGAACCCGGCCGTGTCAAGGACGGCCAGCAGGGATTCGGAGAGCCGCATCCAGTTGGGCCCGAGGTAGATCATCCCGACGTCGCCGATCACCGAGACCATCCACGGGTGGCGGACGACGGCCGCGCGCATGCTCTCGGCGCACTCCAGGACCGCCGCGCGCCAGACCTTCGGGTCCTCGGAGCCCTCGGCGTCGGGCAGCGGCAGGGTGCCGAAGACCTGGTCGACGAGCAGCGCGAGCAGTTCGTCCTTGTTGGCGACGTGGGTGTAGAGCGAGGTGGCACCGGCGTTCAGCCGAGCGGCGAGCTTGCGCATGCTCAGCGCCTCGATGCCGTCGGAGTCCAGCAGCGCGAAGGCCTCGGCGACGATCTGCTCGCGGCTGAGGGCGGGTTGTTCGCGTCGCCGCTGGGGGCGGTTCCAGGGCATCGGGATGCCCAGGGTCGGTCCGTCCTCTGACTTGGCCGCCATCGGGCCCTCCTCACCAGTCGTCCGGAGCCGGTCGTCCGGTCCGGTCCCGAGCAGCTCGCCACGGGCTGCTACGAACAGTGTACGGCCAGGCGAACGGCGTGCGGAGATCGAACGGCGTACGGCGTTGCGAACGGTGTGCGGTGTCCGTACAGTGTTCGGAGCGGCGCACACCGTACCCCCTGGGGACGGAGAGCGGTGTGCCCGCGACGACTTCCGCGCGGCCGAAACCCGCGCCCGATCCGAAGCTCGGTGCTCGACGTCCGATGTCTCACGTCCGATGTCCGATGTCCTGCGCTCGAAGCTCGACGTCTCACAAGGGGGAAAAGCGGTGGCGCGTCATCCGCAGCGCTGGCTCATCCTGGTCGTGCTCTGCCTCAGCAGCCTGGTGCTGGTGATCGACAACATGGTGCTCACGGTCTCCATCCCGCCGATCGCGGAGGACCTCAAGGCCGGGGCTCAGGACATCCAGTGGATCATCGACTCGTACATCCTGGTCTTCGCCGGCCTGCTGCTCACCTCGGGCAGCCTCTCCGACCGCTTCGGGCGACGGAAGGTGATGATCATCGGGCTCGTGCTGTTCGGCGCGGCCTCACTGGTCGCGGCGTACGCCTCCAGTCCCGGTGAGCTCATTGCCGGCCGCGTCCTGATGGGCGTCGGCGGGGCGCTGGTCATGCCGAGCACGCTCTCCATCCTGATCACCGTCTTCGACGACGAGGAGCGCCCGAAGGCGATCGCGGCCTGGACGGCGGTGGCCATGATCGGTCTGGTCGGCGGTCCGGTGCTGGGCGGCGCGCTGATCGCGCACTTCTGGTGGGGCGCGGTCTTCCTGCTCAACGTGCCGATCGCGGTGGTGGCCGTCATCGCCGCGGTGGTGCTGATGCCCGAGTCCAAGGGCCCGTGGCGCCGCCCCGACCTGCCGGGCATGGCGCTCTCGATGATCGGCATGACGGCGCTGGTCTGGGCGATCATCGTGCTGCCCCGGGACGGCTTCACCAGTGCCGGCACCCTCGGCGCGCTCCTCCTCGCGGTGGCCGCGCTGGTCGGCTTCGCCGTCCGGCAGGTCCGTACCGACTCGCCGATGGTCCCGCTCAAGCTGTTCCGCAACCGGGTCTTCACCGGCGCCAGCTTCTCGCTCGTCCTGCTGACCTTCGCCACCGGCGGCCTGATGCTGGTCCTGACCCAGCACCTCCAGTTCGTACTGGAGTTCTCGCCCACCGACACCGGCCTCGCCTTCATCCCGCTGGCCATCGCCTCCCTGGTGTTCAACGGGTTGGGCGCGGCGCTCGGCAAGAAGGTCCCGGCGCGGGTGCTCACCTCGACCGGCATGCTGATCATCGCGGGCGGCTTCGCGCTGCTGGCCACCCTCTCGGTCGGCGACGGCTTCACCAAGGTCGCCCTGGCCATGCTGGTGCTCGGCGTCGGCTCCGGCCTCGGCATGCCGGCCGCCGCCAACGCGCTGATGAGCGCCATCCCGGCCGAGCACGCCGGCGTCGGCTCGGCGCTCAACGACACCATCCAGCAGTCCGGCGCGGCGCTCGGCGTGGCCATCCTCGGCACCGTGCTCTCCAGCACCTTCACCGGCGCGATGCCCGCCGCCGCCCCCGCCGCCGCCCGCCACGACATGACCGGCGCCCTCGCCGTGGCCGGCTCCACCGGGGACAGCGGCCTGGTCGCGGCCGCGCGGGAGGCGTTCAGCACCGCCACCTCCACCACCTTCACGGTGGGCGGCATCGCCGTCCTCGCCGCCGCGGCGCTCACCCTGGTGCTGATGCGCGACGCCCGGAAGACCGCCACCCCGTCGGCCGAGGCCCCGACGACGGCGGGGGCCGAGCCGGTCGCCTGAGCCCCGCCCGCCCTGCCCCTGCCCGTCCTGCCCCCTCCGCCGTCCTGCCCGTCCTGCCCGCTCCGCCGTCCTGCCCGGTCCTCTCCCTCCGTCGGCCCCGGTCGCTCCACGCGGCCGGGGCCTTGGCCGTGCGCGCGGGCGCCCCGTGGCGCGTTAGCCTCGCGTCATGGCCCCGTCCTCCCCGTACCTGGAGCGCGCGTCCCGACTGCCCGGCGCGGTCGTCTGGACGAAGCAGCCCCTCGGGCGGACGGGCGCGGCGCAGGCCGGGCCCGTCCTGCCCGACGGCTGCATGGACCTGCTGTGGACGGAAGGGCGGCTGCTGGTCGCCGGGCCGGACACCCGTGCCTTCCACCCCGGGCCGGAGCGGTACGGCCCGTGGGTCGGCGTACGCTTCCGCCCCGGCACCGCCCCCGGCCTGCTCGGCGTCCCCGCCCACGAACTGCTGGACCGCCGAGTCGAGTTGGCCGACCTGCGGCCCGCCGCCGAGGTCCGTCGGCTCACCGAACGCATCGACGCGGCCCCCGACCGGGCCGCCGCCCTGGAGGCCCTGGCCCTGCGCCTGGCCGCCGGGGCACCGCCGGAAGACCCCGTGATCCGCACCGTGGTCGCCTCGCTCGCCGCCGGCCGCTCCGTCGCCGAGACGGCCGCGGCGGCCGGCCTCGGAGCGCGCCGGCTCCACCGCCGCTCGCTCGCCGCCTTCGGCTACGGCCCCAAGACCCTCGCCCGGATCCTGCGCATGCAGCGCGCCCTGGCCCTCGCCCGCGCCGGCACCCCGCTGGCCGAGACGGCGGCCCGGACCGGCTACGCGGACCAGGCGCACCTGGCCCGCGACGTCCGCGAGCTGGCCGGGATGCCCGTCACCGCGCTGCTGCGCCCGTAGTCCTCCGCTACAGCGGGGCGAGCAGATCCACCCCGTTGCCGTCCGGGTCGTGCACCACGGCGTACCGCTGCCCCCAGAAGGCGTCCCACGGCTCCAACTCCCCGTGGTACCCGGCTCCGGTCAGCTCCGCGTACAGCGCGTCCACCTCCGCCGGGCTCCCGCAGCGGAACGCCAACGCACTGCGCGCACCGCCGCTCGGCGGCCGCCACGCGGGATGGAACGACCGGACGGTGTCCTCGGAGTCGAGCACCAGCAGCGGTCCGCCCGGCACCCCGCCCTCGACGTGCGCCTCCCCCTCGGCCCCCTCCGGGAACCCCACCCCCAACCGCCGGTAGAACCCCACCGAGGCGGCCACATCCGCAACCACCAACCCGACGAACGCGAACCGCGGTACACCAGTGCTCTCCATGCC
The DNA here is from genome assembly GCF_044391605.1 of Kitasatospora sp. NPDC018619. Classification (NCBI taxonomy): domain Bacteria; kingdom Bacillati; phylum Actinomycetota; class Actinomycetes; order Kitasatosporales; family Streptomycetaceae; genus Kitasatospora; species Kitasatospora sp. NPDC018619. Next base: position 47,441 of record NZ_JBISAI010000033.1, on the reverse strand, counting down.
CGCCACGCTAACCACCCCCGCCCGCCCGGTCTTGAACGAATCGGACACCCCCACCGACGACATTCCGGCCCGGTGCTCAGGCGAGGGAGGGGTGGACGAGCCTGCCGCGGTGGATGAGAGAGGCGGCCTGCTTGAGGCGGCCGACGCGGACGCTGATCTCGTAGCCGATGACGCCCTCGACGCGGGCGACGCGGCTGCTGAGGTAGCGGTAGAAGTCCGGGGTGTCCTTGCAGATGACGATGGCCATGATGTTGTGCTTGCCGCTGGTGGCCGCGGCGAACGCGCACTCGGCGTGGCTGCTGAGCTCCTCGCCGACCTGCTGGAGCCGGGGCAGGGCGACCTGCAGCCAGAGGGTGGCGTTGAGTTCGTAGCCGAGGCGCTCGGGCAGCGTGTCGACGTCGTAGACGAGGGAGCCGGCGGCTTCGAGGGCCTCCAGCCGGCGGGCGACGCGGGGTGAGGACCAGCCGGTGGCCTCCGCCAGGCGGGTGTGGGAGGCGCGTCCGTCCTCCGCCAGGGCTTCGAGGAGGGGCCGGTCCTCGTCGGGCGGGGGGAGCGGGCGGCCGGTGGGGGTGGGGCGGCCCTCGGTCAGCCGCCGTACCTGGTCGTCGGTGAGCGAGCCCTCCCGGCCGGTCCAGCCGCCGGTGCCGGGCGAGCCGAAGGCGTGGACGAGGAGGTCGAGGCTCAGGTCGAGGACGGAGGCGGCCTTGGGGAGCCGGCGCAGGAGGACGTCGTCGCGGGCCGTGCCGGCGGGCGACCGGATCACGCAGATGATCTCCGATCCGCCCGAGGCGAGGCCCGCGTAGGCGACCTCGGGCCTGCGGGCGAGCGAGTCGGCGAGGGGCCCCACGGCGTCGGGGCGGCAGCGCAGCCGCGCGACCCACTCCGCCCGGCCGTCCGCCGCCGGGTTGCTCAGCCCGACGACGCGGAGGACCCCGTCGCGGCGCAGCGCGTTGTAGCGGCGCGCCACGGTCTGCTCGGACGCCCCGACGACCTCGCTGAGGCGGCGGAAGGACACCCGGGGCGCGCAGTGGAGTCCGTGGATGATCCTGTGGTCCAAATCGTCCGGCATGGCGGAATCATCACACGTCCGCCCGGCGCACCGAGGGTTCCGTGACACCGGCCGGGATCGCTTGGGGGATCGCCGTACGGGGGGCCGAAGCTGGTCGGCGGCTCCGCCGGTGCGCCCGGCCCCGGAGCGGGGCGCGTGCCGGACGGCGGCGCCCGGTCAGCAGCCGGTGCCGGCGAGGCACCCCGCAGTCGAAGGACAGCTCCCGTGAACTCCGCAACGACCGCCACGACGCAGGGCCCCAGGGCCGGACGGGCCGCCACGCTCGTCATGGCCTGCCTGGGAGTCTTCGTCGCCTACCTGCCCGTGACCACCGTCTCGGTGAGCCTGCCGGCGATCCAACGGGCACTGGGCGCCTCGACGTCCCAACTGGCCTGGGTGCCGGACGCGTTCGTGCTCCCGATGGCCGCGCTGATCCTGACCACCGGGGTGTGGGGCGACGTCCACGGCCGCAAGCGGGTGTTCCAGGCGGGCATGGCCTTCTGCGCGCTGGGGGCCGCGGTCTGCCTGACGGCGGACTCGGTGCGGCAGGTGTGGGCCGGGCAGGCGGTCTCCGGACTGGGTGCGGCGGCGCTGCTGCCCACCACGCTGGCCCTGATCAGCCACGCCGTCCCCGACCACCGTGAGCGCGGCAGGTACATCGGGCTGTGGGCGATGTCCCTGCTGGCCTCGCTCGCCGTGGGCCCGCTGATCGCCGGTGCGCTGCTGGAGCACGTCGCATGGCGGTGGATCTTCCTCCTGCCCGTCCCGGTGTCCCTGGTCGTGCTGGTCGTCTCGGTCTCCCTGCTGCCCGACTCGCGCGCACCGCACGGCCGCCGGCTCGACTGGCCGGGCCAGATCAGCGCGGCCGTCGCCGTCACGGCGGTGGTCTACGGGGTCATCGAGGGCGGCGCGAACGGCTTCGGCGAGCCCGCCGTGGTCGTGGCCCTGGTGCTGGGCGTGCTCAGCGCGATCGCGTTCGTCGCCGTGGAGCGCCGCAGCGCGAGCCCGATGCTCGACCTCGCCCTGTTCCGCAGCCCGGCGTTCACGGCCACCGCCCTGGTCGCGATGATCAGCTTCCTCGGGCTGATCGGTTTCTTCTTCGTACTGAGCCTGTACTTCGGCATGGTGCAGCACCTGACCACGCTCCAGGCCGGTCTGCGGATGGTCCTGATGGCCGGAACGTCCCTCGTGGCCAGCGTCCCCGTCGGACGGCTGATGCACCGGGTGTCCGCCCGCGTCATGATCACCGCCGGGCTGGTGCTGACGTCCGGCTCGCTGCTGTCGCTCACCGGCATCGACGCCCACACCCCGTACGGCTCGCTCGCCTGGCGACTGGTCCTGCTCGGCCTGGGCCTGGGTGCCGTCCTCACCCCGATGACGGCCTCCGCCGTCTCCTCCGTCCCGCACCACCTGGCCGGCATGGCGGCGGCCGGCAACAACGCCTTCCGCCAGGTCGGCGGCGCCCTCGGCCCCGCCGTCCTGGGCACCCTGCTCACCACCCGCGCCCTCGACGCTCTGCCCGGCCGCCTGGCGGACGCCGGCGTGCCGGCGGAAACCGGCGGCCGCGTCCTCGACGCCGCCCGCGACCACGGGCTGGCCGCCGTCGCCGGACTCGATCTCGGCGCGGCCACCGACCAGGCCCTCGCCGCGCTCGGCAGCTCCTTCCTCGACGGCCTGCGGCTCTGCCTCCTGGTGTCCGCCTCGCTCACCCTCCTGGCCGCCCTCGCCTGCGCCCTCCTCCTGCGCCCCGCCGCGCCCGCCGCCCGCCCCGCATCCGCTCCGTCCCCCGCCGACCGCACCATCGACCGCACCACCGACCGCCGGCCGGCCCGCACGCCGTGACGCCTTCCTGACCACGTGCGCCGCAGCTCCTGCGCGGTGGGGCTCGCCCCGGTTCAGTACGAGCCACTGACCTCGGACGCGGGGGCGGCGGGACGGCGATCGCTTCCCCCCGCCCCCGCAGCGACGGGCCGCAGCGCCTGCACGCCTTCCACCGGCGTGCCAACGGGGTGCAGCCCGAACGCGGCCGCGAGAACGGCGGGGAGATCGGCCTCGGGGACGGCGGCGCGCAGCTCCGCGAGGACGCCGGGAAAGTCGGCGTCGTCGATGGCGCCCCGGTACTCCCGGCGCAAGCCGTGGACGACCGCACCAGTTCGGGCCGCAGCCGCATCCAGGCGCGGGACGTCCGGATCTCGTCCGCGACCCGGTCCATGAACCAGCGCATGACCTCGTACGGGATGTCCAGGTGCTGTCCTTGGGGATCGAAGCACACCGTCGGCTCGCGCGCCGGGTCCTCGTCGGGGACGACCGCGGTCACCACGGCCCGTTGCTCCCGGACGAGGTCCAGTTCGAGGTACCAGGCGTCGTCAGCCAGGGAGTACAACGCGGTGATCGCGTAGTCGCCGCTGGGGTGCGTGACCATCGCTCTCAGGCCTTCGGGTCGATCGGCGGTGTGGTGTGGACCTCGGCGTCCGGGGCCAGCCGCAGGCCGGCCGAGGCGAGGAAGCCGGCGAGGTCGGTCCGGCCGCCGCCGGTCCCTTCGTCCCAGCTGGCCCGGAGCCGCGACTCCTCGCCGTCCCGGGTATCGACGTCCTCGCTCGGGTGCTGCTCGACGGTCCCCTCGCCGTGCCGGTACCGCAGGTACAGGTACTGACCCGTGGTCGTCCAGGCATCCCACTGCGACGGCCAACCCCCGGAGGTCTGCACCACTCGCGCGAGGGTCACATCCTCGTGCACTTCCGCGTCCCTCCCCGTCGAGTACGGACCGTGCGGCCGCTCGGACCGCAGAGACCACGCCGGCCGGGAGGTGCTCCCGTCGCCCGGTCGACGTCGGTCCGCACCCCATCACGAAACGACGAAGGCCCGGGCCGTCGAGACGGTCCGGGCCTTCGTGAAGGCGGAGGATACGAGATTCGAACTCGTGAGGGGTTGCCCCCAACACGCTTTCCAGATGTTCGTCCGGCCGTCCGGGGACGCCCGTAGGGGCCCTGACCTGCGGCTGAGTGGCCCGACAGCTCGGTGGCGAACAGTGCTGGACTGGGGTGAATGAGACCCGAACTGAGACCACCGCCAGGCAACTGCCGCTCCTCAACCGAGCCCGGCAGGCCCCGGAGACGTGCGGGCCTCACCATTGAGGCGCCGACCGGGCCAGCCGGGTGGTGCTGCTCAGACCACTCTGACCGTACCGACCAGGATCCGGTGGTCGGAGCCCATCCCCTCGACATCGGCCACGGTGTGTCGTCGGCCCCTCGGAGTGTCGCCAGGGCACCGAGTCAGGAGAGGCGTCCGGCAAGGGAGGTCCCTGCTTGACCACATTGATCAAAAACAAGTGGTCAAACAGAGACTGGCCCGTGCCCCGTCCTGGATGTCACCGCATCCCTCAGTGTCTTCCCAGCTCAGAGCATCAACGGGGACATCAGGGACACCTTGCGACATGCCGATCCGACAGCCTCGGCGACGCATCATGACGTACCAGCGGGCCGGATCGGCCTGAGCCGTCAATCAACCATTAACGCGCTACGCCTGCCCACGTCGTGTGAGCCCAAGTGCCAGACGGTAGAGATCTGGAACTCGATAGCGCCGCACGTCATCATGAGTTCCCTCATGGATGGCGAGTAGCCCAACTTCCAACGCGAGATCGATTCGACTGAGCGCCGTCTCATCGTTCGCGGCGATGTCTGCCGCATCAATCGGGGTTCGACGCAAGCTGCGCAGCGTCTCAATGAGGCTTTCGAGTTCGGGGAATTCCTCTTGCAGAGCTTGCAGCGCTTCTTCGCTGATCTTGTCCAAGCTGGGCACGAGCGCACGAGGGCGCATGATGCTGCGGTCGTAACTGCTGCGCGCCTCCTCACGTCGCTCCCACTGGACGGCTTCGTGGAAGAGCTGAGAAAGGGATCGGGGACCGTGGTCACCCTGCCCGTCAGCCAGGCGATTCCAGACCCAGTTTCGCGTGAAGGCAGTCTTGCCACCCTTCATGCGCTCTCCGACAAGGAGATTCCAGGCCCGCCTAACTTCCTCATCCCCCCAGTCGTCCACCTTCTCTCCCGCTCGGACTTCCTCAAGCATTTGCCGAAAGGCAGCGCTCCTCGCAGCCTGCTTGAGGACCGTTTTGAAGTAGTCGTTCGGATCGCGCCACATGAGCTGCACGGAACGGCCATAAAGATGACTCTTGTTCTCGAAACGCAGATCCTGCCAGATGTCGAAGCGCAACATGACCTTGAACGGAAGCCGTGGCATTTGGCCCTCAGTCTCGGTCAAGTAGGTCATCAAGCCAGACACGGCACGCGTCCGCCTCTTGCGACTCTCTGCGTCGTTCCCGAAGCCAGTGTCAAGGCCGTCGAAGAGCAGCATGTGCTTTCGAGTGACTTGATCATTGATGTCTCTGAGCCATCGAGAGGCAAGGACCCCGGCCATTTGAGCCTGGGTCATTTGGATGACAACGTCGAGCGTGGAAAGTTCGTCGTAAACACCGCCGAGCAAGTCAGTAGTGAGCCCCAACCTTTCGGGAGGGCTTACGCGCTGCTCCTCCGGCAGTGTGAAATAGGCAGCCAACGCTGTATAGCAGGGCCAGAATGTGGTCCAAGCCGGCTTGCCAGCGAAAGATTCCTCGACGTTTGCCAATGCTTCTGCGCCGAGGCTCCACTTGAGGTTCCGCCTAAAGGCGTGCGGAGAGAATACTGGGATTGGCTCCTCCCCTTCCGCATGCTTCTCCATCAGCCAGCGAAAGACAGCAGTTTTCCCAGTGCCCTTTCTGCCCACGACAAGCGGGAATTTGGAATCCATTGCTTGCTGGACTACTCGCGTGTGAACGAAGTCAGAAAGAAGGCTCTCCTGGTTCTCTGCGGTTCCCGTTGAAAAATCGAGTTCCGCGAGGACATCCCGCTTGTGCTGCCTTCCCGAAACTGACAACATTTCCGCTTGGGGCAGTAGCAGTTCCATCCAGTCCGCGACTGGCTTGTAGGCATCCAGGCTCCCTCCACCGACGGGGACCTTGTCGCGGAAGGCCGTCTCAGGCGAGTAGCCAATGACATGAGTGATTTCGTCTGCTCGCAGTGCATCGAAGCCCGCCGGCCTGCGTGTTTGCGCATCCGCAATCCACTCATCAATCCAGCCGATCGCTCGATCTCGCACTGTTTCGGCCGAGGGCCCCGGAGGCACGGGAGAAACCAGGAACCTGGGCTCCGGTGTGAGACGCAAGTCGGATGTAGACCTTCGGGACTTGGCCGACAGCAAAGATCTCACCAGGAGTTCAGTGCCCCTTTGAGCCTGAGGGTGAGGGAAGAAGCAGATCACTGCAAGATCCGAAACATCGAACAGCAGTGGGGCTGCGACAGGGGAGATGCCGGTGCGCGAGTCGAGAAGAATCAACTCCGGGGCGAGCGATGACGACTTCGCCAGATCAAGGAGCTGGTGCAGCGGATTGTCTGATTCCCTGTACCAAATCTCCGGATCGAGCAGCCGCAAGCGCTCCGCGTAATCACTTCCAAGTCGGCCAGCGGGAAGGCAATAGAGTTCCTGCCCTTCGCTGACGCGTTGTACGTGGTCCCGAATCTCGACTCCTTCCCCTCGCTCGATGGAGAGGAGAAGCGGAAGTACTCCCTGGTCTTCTCCTGGCTCTTCACAGCCAAGGAGTGTGGAAAGTCCGGGGGCTTCCAGGTCCATGTCCACGCACAGAACGCTCCGTCCGCGCTCAGCCAAGATGCGCGCTACTGATGCGAGTGCAGTGGTTCGCCCTACGCCGCCCTTCAGGGAATAGAAGGTGACGACCGTCGGGAGCGAGATATCTTGGTCGAGATCAGTTGCAAACGTGAGTTCTTCGTCACTATGGGGGCTGGAGAGAATTTCTGGCCAAAGTGGCAGTTGTTCAACATGCTCGTTAAATGGTGGGCCATACCACGCTTCTTCGCTCGGCGAGATCAATTCGGCGAGAGAGATCTTGTCTTTGGCGCCAGCAAGTGCGAGTTCCTGCCGCTCAACCTCTGTCAATTCTTCCAGCTCCGGGTGAACCACGCGTACGAGAAAAGCCCCACGGCCATCTGCGGCGATGTGAACTCGCGGCTCGACCATGCCTGAATTCTCTAGATTCTCGACGATCCTCCGGCGAATGTCCTGAATCTGCTCATTGTCGCCGCTCATCGCCGCACTCCTCTATTTCCAGGCCGAGCATACCTAATTCTGCGAGTCACCATTGACGCGAGTTCCTGCGCCCCGCGCAGCAGATCTTCAGCCGAGCTTCCTTCTGGCAGCGCCGCATTGTACCTAAGACTCGTCGTCCAGAGATCCAGAAACTCCCGCTTGTGGCCGGAGAGGTCTTGGCTGCGCAGCCCGGCCGCATCCCAAAGGCCCCGCAGATTATGGCCCTCTGCCCCCGAGCGAGGGAAGGACTTGCCACTCTTCTGGAGCAAAGCCTTGAGTTTGCACTCAACCACGTACCCCGATAGATAGACAGCGCCGCACATGAATCCGTGTTCGCGCAGAAGCTTCGACTCTCGCTGTCTCGCGCGCGCTGCATCATCTAGCAAGTCTGGCCCCCTACTGTGATCTTGGCAGTCTATCCCTCACGCGGAACGGGGAGACGGCCAACACACAGTCCCGCGCCAGCCGCCGCGTCATCGGCTGCCCGACGAACCTATCCGCCTCCTGGAGCTGCACCGCGAGGAGCAGGAGCGGGAACGCGCCTGTGCCGGTCCCAAGTGGCGCGAGAGCGGGTACGTCTTCACCTCGCCCTTTGGTGGGCCGCTGAGCCCAGCACCGACTACGACACCTGGAAGCGCCTCCTGGAGGGCTCCAGGTTCCGGGACGGCCGGTTGGACGACACGCGGCACACCGCGGCTGTTCGTTGACATCGAGCGAAACGTCCTGTGCCCGGTTGCCCAGCGGCGTGTGCGCGTCGCCCTCTCGCAGGGGGCGTAGGCGACCAGCTGGCATCACTGACCATAAGCGCTCAGCGCGAGCTGTGCTGGCGCTCACCGCCCGTAGGACCACGCTTGGCCGGTCTGCCGGTACTGTTCGACGGGGATGGGCTCGACGCCGGCGGCCATGCGTGCGGTGTAGAGCAGGCCGTCGAGGTGATCGATCTCGTGGTGGATCAGGCGGGCGAGTCCGCGTTCGTAGGTGGTGGTGGCCACCTGGCCGTCCAGGGTGGTGGTCTCCACGGTGATCTGCAGTGGCCGGGGGACCAAGCCGCGAACGTTGAAGAACGACAGGCAGCCCTCGAACTGCTCGTCCGTCTCGTCGGAGAGGTCGGTGATCCGCGGGTTCAGCAGGACGATCGCCGGAGCGTCCGGGGCAGCAGGCTGGACGATGGCAGCGGCGCGGCCGATGCCGATCTGCGGTGCGGCGATACCCATGCCCTTGGCGAAAGGGTGGACTTGGCCGATGCGCTCCATCGCGGTGAACAGCTTCTCGATGACCTGCTCGGCGGCCTCGCGCTCGGTCGGAAGGTCGAACGGTCGGGCGGACTCGGCGAGGATGGGCGCGCCCTCCTGGACGACGCCGAGGTCGCGCATCTGCTCGCTGGGCCGCACCTGGATCACCTGAACTCCCCTTGGGTCGTGTCGCGTTCGGGTCGGGCCCCGAACCGCCATTCCAGACGGTACCGGGCGTGGAGGGTCGGCGTGGACGCGCTCCAGGAGAAGACGCGCATCCCCTCCTCCTCTCGCCGGATAGGTGCGGTCCGCAGCGGCGCCGCCTCGGCCGTCATGGACGTCTCCATGCCCCACACCGCTGGGTCGAGGTCGGCTGGGAAGGCGAGTTCGACTTCCAGGTGCTCGGTGGGCAGGCGGACCGCGCGCTGGAACCAGCGGCCCCATTTCTCCTCGCCAACCGAGTAGGCGTACTCGATCCAGACCTCCTCGCCCGGGTAGAGCGGGAAGCGGCCCTGCTCGTTCTCGAACAGCAGCCACACTTCCTTGAACGCGTCCCGGTCGTGCTTGGCCTGCCAGTTCATCGGCTCCCCGCGGCATGTCGCGGTCAGTGCAAGCTCGTCCCAGGTCAGCGGGTGTTCGCGGTAGTGGGCGTTGGAGCGTTCGGGCTCGCCGGGGTAGCGGTCGACGCTGATGCGGATCAAGTAACGGGTGATCGGCTCGCTGCCGGTATTTCGCAGCAGCCGGCGCATCGTCAGCCGGTACTGGCAGCCGTCGAAGTCCAGACGCGCGCCGTCGTGCGCCACGACGATCGCCAAGCCCGTCGCGTACGGCTGCTCGGGCCGCCGCGGTGCCGGTGGGGCCAGGGACGGCGCCGTGCGGGACTTGGCGGCCTCGTACTCCAGCCAGCGCTTCCAGATGGCCTTGCCCGCGTTGAGGATCTCCTCGGCGCGGCGACCGAAGTCCTCGGTCGGCTTCAAGACTCGGCCCGAGGTCACGGCCAAGGTCCGCAAGCTGGAGAAGCTGCGCGACAACGGCACCGTGCCCAAGGCCGGCCAGAAGTGGACGGTCGGCAAGTGGCTGACCCACTGGATCACCGAGATCGTCCCGGGCACCGTCAGCGAGAACACGTACGCCGGATACGAGGTCGCTGTCCGCGTGCACCTCGTCCCCGGCGTCGGCGCGCACCGCCTGGAGAAGCTGGAGCCCGAGCACCTGGAGCGCTTCTACAAGAAGATGCAGGCCGCTGGCAGCGCCGCCGGTACCGCCCACCAGGCCCACCGCACCATCCGTGTCGCCCTCGGTGAGGCCCTGCGGCGCGACCACCTCACCCGCAACGTGGCCACGATCGCCAAGGCCCCGAAGCTCGAAGAGGCGGAGGTCGAGCCGTTCGAGATCGAGGAGGTCCAGGCGCTCATGGACACGGCGCGCAAGCGCCGCAACTCCGCCCGCTGGATCTTCGCGCTCGCCCTCGGCCTGCGTCAGGGCGAGGTGCTCGGGCTCCAGTGGAAGGACGTCGACTTCGCCCGAGGCGTCGCCTGGGTCAAGCGCGGCCGGCTGCGGCCCAAGTACCGGCACGGTTGCGGCGACCGCTGCGGGCGCAAGCCCGGCTTCTGCCCGCAGAAGGAGCCGATCCGGCGCGAGACCAAGGACACCAAGTCCCGGGCCGGGCGACGCGCGGTGCCGCTGCCCGAGCAGCTCGTCGTGATCCTCCGGCAGCACAAGGAGGAGCAGGACCGCGAGCGGGCCCTCGCCCGCGACCTCTGGACGGACAAGGGCTACGTTTTCACCTCGGAGACCGGCGAGCCGCTCAACCCCAGTACCGACTACTACCGCTGGAAGCGGCTCCTGCGCGAGGCCGGCATCCGTGACGGCCGCCTCCACGACGCCCCCACACCGCCTCGACCGTCCTCCTCCTGCTCGGCGTGCCGGAGCGGATCGTGATGGCGATCATGGGCTAGTCCTCGACCTCGATGGCCCAGCGCTACCAGCACGTCACCGCGCCCATGCTCAACGATGTCGGCAAGAAGATCGGCGCGGCTCTGTGGGGCGACGTCGGATCTGGCCCAGACGAGCCCGACGAAGACGCGGCCTGAGCGAGCGTCGGCTCAGATCGCCTGATGCCCGAGGGCCCGACCGCATCGCAGTCGGGCCCTCGGCGCGAGTGACGGCGGCGTCCCGGTCAGCCGACGCTGGGGCTGCGACGTTCAACGAGAGTGGCGTCCCGCCAGGTGCCGTGGTGGCGGCCGATGCCATCGCGAGTGATGGTCGGCCCCGAGACGGCGAACTCCGTCTTGATCTCGCCCATGCACACCGCGCCGGGCCTGTGCCTACGCCGCCCCCGGTGGCCGCTCCGCCTGTTACCGGGATCTCGCCGACGCCGAGACCGTGCTCTCCAGTGAGAGCACCTCCCCTGCGCCCGGCTGGTGCGCCCTACCAACGGGTCGGAGGCGTTCCCGAACTGCTGGAACGCCTCCGAGTGGCCCAACCAGTAGAACTCGATCGTGCTGTTGCTCAGAACGGCGTGCTTCCCCGCCGTCCGAGCCCGAGCTGCCCGCTCGATGTGCACCAGCGACAGCTCGGATCCTGACGAGGATTCTGAAGATCGCGCTGGCGCGTTCGAGGTCGGTGGATGACCGAGGCGTGGTCACCCTCCTCGTCGTGGAGGCCGGCCACCGAGAGTACGAAGTGGTTGACCGCCTCCGCGGCCGCGAGCGTGTTCAGGGTAATTACGCTCGGTGCGGGGACCCCGGGAATGTACTGCGCTGCCTCGCGTTCCTCGGTGGGGTGCATGTCGATGGCCAAGCGGGTCGGATCGACGAGCCGGTTGCACCACAGGCATCCCGAGCCGGGCAGCACGAGGCGAGTGGCGGTGTGGATCTGTCCCACCTCCCCCTGAGGGGTCAGCGGAACCTTGACTCCGACCTGGGTGGCCGGGACGAGGTACTGCTGAACGGCGGCGTTTACCCAATGGCGGGCAGCGTCACCGTCGGCGGCCAGGAAGATCCAGTCGCAGCGAACGAGCTCTTCGAGCGACTCCGGACGCTCCACACGCTGGGCGATCTCGGTCAGGCGGACGTCCGGGTTGGCGCGCCGGGCGTTGCGCGCGGCGAGCTCGGTCTTGAGCCGGCCGATGTCCCCGAGCTCAGAAGCCACGAGCCGGGGAAGGTTCGTTTTCTCGGCGGCCTCGTCGTCGATCAGTACGAGCTCACCCACGCCCAGCCGGGCGAGTTCCTCGACGAGGATGCTGCCGACACCGCCGAGCCCCACGACGGCCACGCGCAACCGACGAAGCGTCTCCTGGCCCAGGTCGCCGAGGAGGCGTGCCTGGCGGTCGTGCAGGGAATCCGGGCACTCTTCCGCTGCCGGTTGGGAGCGCAGCCGCAGCAGGTTCCCGGTCGGGACGATCGTCTCTGCTAGCTCTTCCCGGCGGCCGTCAGGCAGCCAGAGATTTCCGGCTGCGGCTTGGTCGGTGAGTACGAGTGCTCCGACCACCTGGCCGCTGATCTGGCCGAGGCTTGGGTAGCCGCGCTCGTGGCTGGCCAGGTCGATCTCGGAGAAGCCCACGTGGTCGCGTCCGAGGTGGGCGTGAACAGCGATGTACGCCAGCCCCTCGTCCCGGGCCCTGATCACCGCGTCGCGGACGAAGGTCGGGGCGAGAGCCCGGTGGCCGAACTCGCCGGGGACGTAGTCCGTGCCCTCGTCGGCGAGGATCAGCTCGCGGGCGAGTAGCCGGGGTCCGCGCGGCCCGTCGGCGCGGCCGGCGAGAAGGACAGCGCCGCGGGCGGCGGACCCAAGGACGTGATCCGACAGACGGTCCCAGATCTTGGGCGGAATGGTGAGGCTCCAACCCGTGGCGGGCGGGTTCACTGGTCGGCGAGCCACTGGCGGATCCTCTCGGCCTTGAGTGCGGCGCTGTCGATGTTCGGGTCGCGGCGGTTCGAGCGCCTCGAGATCTGCAGGGCCGGCCTGTCCCGCCACGTGACCGACTGGATGGCCTGCCCGTGGCCTCCTCCGTCCGTGCGGGCGAGCGGACCGACGTAGTGCGGGTAGACATCGGCGTCCGGGTACGCCGCGCTGATCTGGAAGCCCAGCCAGGTCGTCGACGGCACGTAGGCCGCTCCGATCTCGACCCCCTCCACGATGACGTAGACCCCGCCGGAGCCGTCCGGGACCACCTCGACCGGATGACCGGCGAACTGGGCGCGGACGGCCTCGACGGCTTCGGCGATTGCCGGAGTCGGGGAGGTCACGAGTTGTCGTCCGGCGGTACGGCGAGGAACTCCTGGTGGGTGTGGACGCGGATCGGCTCATCGTCGTCCACGACCTCGTACCGGCCATGGCTGCGCTTGACCGAGAGCTGGAAGCCCACGTCGATCGGCAGGCCCTGCGAGAGCGCGGCCTGCTTGATCTCCAGGCCGGTCACCTCGCGGTCCGGCAGCGTTACGTCCTGGTTGTTGACCTTCACGGTGACCCTGACGTGCTGGTGGGGGTCCGTCTTGGTGGTCGTGTCGATGGGGGTTTCCATCGGGCACCTCTTTCCGATCTTGATGGTGTTGTTCCTGGGACTGCTCGGGCACCCGGCATGGACGTGTCGAGATGGCGTAACTGTTTGAGATATCGAACATCTCTCGAGGATCAAGGTAAGCCGTGGTGTTTGAGATGTCAAACACTGATAGAAAGGAGGTAGGGGAACAGAGACCGAGGAGGAGGGCGATGGCCCGGACGAAGGTGAACGTGGCCGCCCTCTACGCGGCGCTGGACGCCGCAAGGGCGTCGAGGGACCTTTCGTGGAGGCAGCTGGCTGTTCAGGTGGGCGTCAGCCCGTCGACCATGACGCGGTTGGCCAATGGCAACCGTCCGGACGTGGACGCGTTTGCCGCGCTGGTGAGCTGGCTCGGCGAGCCGGCCGAGAGCTTCATGGTGGACGAGGGCGTCCGACCGGGTGAAGTCCCCGAACAACCTGAGCTTCTTGTGCAGCTTGCCCCGCTACTGCGAGCTCGCTCCGACTTGGGCGAGGCAGATGTGAAGCACTTGGAAGAGCTGATCGGGGCGGCCGTGCGTCGGTTTGCCGCCGACCGAGAGTCCGGTTCGAGGTGAGGCGTGGGGCAGCGATGGACGAAGAAGGCGCTGGAAGACCTGGCTCTGGAAGAGCGGGCCCGCATCCAGGTCGGGCTTCATCAGCCCATCGATCTTGCTCGCCTCGCGGATGAGTACGGCATCCCGGTCTACCCGCTGAGCGAGCTCGGCGACTCGGGTTGCCCGGCGGAGACTCTGGAGTACTTTGCCAGCGAGCGCGCGGGCACCTGGTCTGCGGCTCTAGTTCCGGTAGGTACAGCGCGCTTCATCGTTGAGAACAGCTCGCACAATGCGCAGCGTCGCCGGTCGAACGTCGCGCACGAGATGGCACACCTACTGCTGGAGCACGAGTTCAGCAGTGTCGTGTTCACCGACGGGGGGTGCCGGAACCTGGACCCGGTCGTGAAGACGCAGGAGGCGCAGGCCCTCGCGCTGTCGGGCGAACTTCTGGTTCCTATGAAGGCTGCCATCGAGGTGGCCTTCAGGGACTGGACCGACGAGCAGGTGGCGACGCGGTTCGATGTGAGCATCGAGTTCGCGCGTATGCGCATGAACGCGTCCGGTGCGCGGACGATCGTGTCCCGTGCCCGGGCCAAGCAACGCCGCTCCGGAGCGGGGTAGCAGGCGGCGGCTCGGCCACGGGGGTCCAAAAATCGGAACTGAGACCAGGGCACGAAGAAGGCCCCGACCGGGAACCCGGTCGGGGCCTTCAACTGCCTTGCTAGGCAAAGGCGGAGGATACGAGATTCGAACTCGTGAGGGGTTGCCCCCAACACGCTTTCCAAGCGTGCGCCCTAGGCCTCTAGGCGAATCCTCCGAGGGAGAGCTTAGTACATGTTTCGGGGTGGTCGCGACCACCTGTCTCGCAGGCAGGAGGGTGGGGGTGGCCTGTGGATCGTCGGGCCCGGGATCCGGTAGTGTGGGGGTCAGCCCCTCGTGTGGCGTCATCTCTCTGAACCCCCCCAGGGCCGGAAGGCAGCAAGGGTAGGAGGGCTCTGGCGGGTGCGCGGGGGGTCTTTGCGTTCCCGGGGCCGGCGGGGGTGAGGGGCGACGCGTTTGTCGGTCCGTCCCGATATCGTCGGTGGTGTGTCCCTAGCCCTGTACCGCCGCTATCGCCCCGAGACCTTCGCGGAGGTCATCGGGCAGGAGCACGTGACCGCTCCGCTCCAGCAGGCCCTGCGCAACAACAGGGTCAACCACGCGTACCTGTTCAGCGGGCCGCGCGGCTGTGGCAAGACGACGAGCGCGCGCATCCTGGCCCGTTGCCTCAACTGTGAGCAGGGGCCGACGCCGACGCCCTGCGGGGAGTGCCAGTCCTGCCGGGACCTCGCGACCGGCGGGCCCGGGTCGATCGACGTGATCGAGATCGACGCCGCCTCGCACGGTGGTGTGGACGACGCCCGTGAGCTGCGCGAGCGGGCGTTCTTCGCGCCGGTGCACAGCCGCTACAAGATCTTCATCCTGGACGAGGCCCACATGGTGACCTCGGCGGGCTTCAACGCGCTGCTCAAGGTGGTGGAGGAGCCGCCGGAGCACCTCAAGTTCATCTTCGCGACCACCGAGCCGGAGAAGGTGATCGGGACGATCCGGTCCCGGACGCACCACTACCCGTTCCGGCTGGTCCCGCCCGGCACGCTGCGCGACTACCTGGCGGAGGTGTGCGGCCGGGAGGGGATCCAGGTCGAGGACGCCGTGTTCCCGCTGGTGGTGCGGGCGGGGGCCGGGTCGGTGCGTGACTCGATGTCGGTCATGGACCAGCTGCTGGCCGGGGCCGCCGAGGGCGGCGTCACGTACCAGATGGCCACGGCGCTGCTCGGGTACACCGACTCCGCGCTGCTGGACGAGGTGGTGGACGCCTTCGCCGCGCACGACGGGGCGACGGTGTTCCAGGTGATCGACCGGGTGGTCGAGGGCGGGCACGACCCGCGCCGCTTCGTCACCGACCTGCTGGAGCGGCTGCGCGACCTGGTGATCCTGGCCACCGTGCCGGACGCGGGGGAGAAGGGGCTGATCGACGCCCCGGCCGACCGGGTCGCGGTGATGCAGGCCCAGGCGGACGCGTTCGGCGCGGCCGAGCTGAGCCGGGCCGCGGACCTCGTCAACACCGGGCTGACGGAGATGCGCGGCAACGCGGCGCCCAGGCTGCAGCTGGAGCTGATCTGCGCCCGGGTGATGCTGCCGGGCGCGTACAGCGACGAGCTGTCGTTGCAGGCGCGGCTGGACAAGCTGGAGCGACGGGCGGCCGCGGGCGGGTTCGCCGCGTCGATGGGCGCCCCCGTGGGCCTGCCGACGGCGGCGCCGGTGACGGCTCCGGCGGCTGTTCCGACGGCGGGCACCCCGGTCGCCGAGGTGCCCGTGGCGCCCGCGCCGGTACAGGCCGCCCCCGTACAGGCCGCCCCCGTGCAGGCCGCCCCGGTCCAGGCCCCGCCGCCGGCTGCCGCGCCCGCCGGGCCGGCGCCGGGGGCCTGGCCGATCCCGCGCAGCTTCCCGCCCGCCGGCGGCGCAGCCGGGGCTCCTGCGGCGCCTGCCGCGGCGCCGTCGCCGGCCGCCCAGGCCCAGGCCCCGGTGCCGCCGCCCACCCCCGCCCCCGCTCCCGTCCCCGCGCCGGCCGCCCCGGCGGTGGCTCCCGGCGGGCAGCCGTCGGCGTCCGCGCAGCAGGGCGCCGCGCAGGTCCGGCAGCTGTGGCCGCAGATCCTGGAGGCGGTGAAGAACCGCCGCCGCTTCACCTGGATCCTGCTCAGCCAGAACGGCCAGGTGGCCGGTTTCGACGGCAGCGTGCTCCAGGTGTCCTTCATCAACGCCGGCGCCCGGGACAGCTTCGTCGGCAGCAACAGCGAGGACGTGCTGCGCGCCGCGCTGTCCGACGCGCTGGGCGTGGACTGGCGGATCGAGTGCATCATCGACCCGTCCGGCGGCACCGCGGGCCCGGGCGGCAGCGCGCCGGGCGGCCCCCAGGGCGGCGCTCCGCAGGGCGGCGGGGGCTGGGGAGCCCCGGCGCGTCCGGTGGCGGCCGCGCCGTCGGCGCCCGCCCCCGTGCCGGCGTCCGTGCAGGCTCCGCCGGTCCAGAGCGCCCCGCCCGTCCAGGCCGCGCCGGCGCCCGTCCAGGCTCCCCCCGTGCGGACCGCTCCGGTGCAGGCCCCGCCGCCCGCCGCGGTGCCGTCCGGGCCGGTGCGGTCGGTGGCCCCGGAGGACGACATCCCGGAGGCGGACGACCCGGACCTCAAGGAGGACGTGTTCTCCGGCCAGGAGCTGATCATCCGCGAGCTGGGGGCGACGGTGCTGGAGGAGATCCACCACCAGGGCTCCTGAGCCGGGCCCCGGCAGCGGTCAGGGGGCCCGGCGGCCCCGGCGGTCCCTGAGTCGACCCTGATCCGGGCCCTCCCCGGGGCCCGGACCGGCGGGCAGCACGTAGGCTCGGCGGTGACGGACGAAGCAGGGCACGACAGCCGTGACAGCAAGGAGACAGCCGTGTTCCCCGGTGGTGGCCAGCCCAACATGCAGCAGCTGCTGAAGCAGGCGCAGAAGATGCAGCAGGATTTCGCGAAGGCCCAGCAGGAGCTGGCCGAGACCAAGGTGAACGGCACGGCGGGCGGCGGCCTGGTCGAGGCGACGGTGACGGGCGCCGGTGAGCTGGTGGCGCTGACCATCGCCCCGGCCGCCGTGGACCCGGAGGACACCGAGACCCTGGCCGACCTGGTCCTGGCGGCCGTCCGGGACGCCACCCAGACCGCGCAGAAGATGCAGGCCGAGCGGATGGGCCCGCTGACCCAGGGCCTGGGCGGCGGCATCCCCGGGCTGCCGTTCTAAGGGCGGTCCCACGTTCGGAAGGTCTGAAGTTCAGACGACCGACCCATGTGATTTATCTGGGAGTCGGGCGTCGGGCGCTGTGTCCGACGCCCGATTCGTTGGATGATGGCACCGGAGCACCACCGGCCGTCCGGCACACCAGCCGTCCGGTACCCGGTCTCCGGCACCACCCACCGGCCATCCGCTACCACCGGCCATCCGGCACCACCGGCCATCCGGCACCACCGGCCGTCCGGCAGCACCGCCGGACACCCGGCACCCCAGCCGTACGGCGCCTCCGGCCGCCGTCCGGCACCACCGACCATCCGAGGGAAGGCGCGACGTTGTACGAGGGCGTGGTTCAGGACCTGATCGACGAACTGGGCAGGCTGCCCGGCGTCGGGCCCAAGAGCGCCCAGCGGATCGCCTTCCACGTGTTGCAGGCCGACCCGACGGACGTGCGCCGGCTCGCGCACGCGCTGCTGGAGGTCAAGGACAAGGTCCGCTTCTGCGTGGTCTGCGGCAACGTCGCCGAGGCCGAGCAGTGCCGGGTCTGCCTGGACCCGCGCCGCGACCTCGCCGTCATCTGCGTGGTCGAGGAGCCCAAGGACGTCGTCGCCATCGAGCGCACCCGCGAGTTCCGCGGCCGCTACCACGTGCTGGGCGGCGCGATCAGCCCCATCGAGGGCGTCGGCCCGGACGATCTGCGCATCCGCGAGCTGCTGTCGCGCCTCGCGGACGGCACGGTCACCGAGCTGATCCTGGCCACCGACCCCAACCTGGAGGGGGAGGCGACCGCCACCTACCTGGCCCGGCTCTGCAAGCCGATGGGCCTGAAGGTGACCCGTCTGGCGAGCGGCCTGCCCGTCGGCGGGGATCTGGAGTACGCGGACGAGGTCACCCTCGGCCGCGCCTTCGAAGGGAGACGACTGCTCGATGTCTGACCGGACGATCAACCAGCAGCCCCACACCCCCCACCAGCTGTCCCACGGGGAAACGGGGGCGCACGCCCCGCACACCCACGGCCACGGTTCGGAGCCGGACGACTTCGCCGTGCAGATCGCCGACTCGGTGGAGAGCTTCGTGCTCGCCGTCACCGAGGTCGCCAAGGGCGACGAGCCCGGAAGCGCGGTCTCGCTGCTGCTCCTGGAGGTCTCGCAGCTGCTGCTGGCCGGCGGCCGGCTGGGTGCGATCGAGGACGTCGTCCCGGAGGACCGCTTCGAACCCGACGCCGGTCCCGAGCCGGACGGCGAGCAGCTGCGCGAGCGCCTCGCCGAGCTGCTCGCGCCGATCGACGTCTACCACGAGGTCTTCGACCCGTACGGCCCGCCGGAGAAGCCCAACGCCTTCCGGATCTCGGACGACCTGGCCGGAGTGGTCAGCGAGCTCCAGCACGGCCTGACCCACTACCGCGAGGGCCGGGTCAGCGAGGCGCTGTGGTGGTGGCAGTTCTCGTACCTCTCCAACTGGGGCACGACCTGCACGGCGGTGCTGCGGGCCCTGCAGTCGCTGATCGCGCACGTCCGGCTGGACAGCCCGATCGGCGCGGTGCCGGACGGCGCGGACACGGACGACGACGGGCTCACCGACGAGCAGCTGGAGCAGCAGGCGGGCGACCTGATGGCGGCCGAGCTCGGCCTGGGACGGTAAGGCCGAGGCGAGGACGAGGGGCCCCACGGCAGCCCCCGGGCGCGGTGGTCCCCACAGCAAGCCCCGGGCGCGGTGGTCCCCCACGGCAGCCCCCGGGCGCGGTGGTCCCCCGGTCGGCGGGTCCCCGCCCTGCCGGTAGGCGGAATTCCGGGATTGGCCCCCGGAATGTGACGAATGCCTCAGCGGCCCGCCCGGAAAAGGAAATCCGACCGGACCGCCGTCCCCCGATCCGGCGATTCTCCGGAGCGGTGCCGAATCGCCCGCAGACCTGACGGCGGGGCCGCCCGGACGGCCGCTCACGTGCTGAAACGACCGTCTCACCATATGGAAAGCGCCGGTCGGGGCACCCCTGCTCGGTAGACTGACGACGACCGCACCCCCCTCTCCCCAGGGGGGTACGGGGGCCCGTAGCCCCCGGAAAAGACTTCGAGTCGAGGAGCGCACGTGGGCCTTGTCGTGCAGAAGTACGGCGGCTCATCCGTTGCGGATGCCGAAGGCATCAAGCGCGTGGCCCGCCGAATCGTTGATGCCAAGAAGGCCGGCCATGAGGTCGTCGTCGTGGTGTCCGCGATGGGCGACACGACGGACGAGCTCATCGAACTCGCCGAGCAGGTGTCACCACTGCCTGCCGGCCGTGAGTTCGACATGCTGCTGACCGCTGGAGAGCGCATCTCCATGGCGCTGCTGGCGATGGCGATCAAATCCCTGGGGCACGAGGCGCAGTCCTTCACGGGCAGCCAGGCCGGTGTGATCACCGACTCCGTGCACAACAAGGCGCGCATCATCGACGTGACGCCCGGGCGCATCCGCACCGCCCTGGACCAGGGCAACATCGCGATCGTGGCCGGCTTCCAGGGCGTCTCCCAGACCAGCAAGGACATCACCACGCTGGGCCGGGGCGGCTCGGACACCACCGCGGTGGCGCTCGCCGCCGCGCTCAAGGCCGAGGTCTGCGAGATCTACACCGACGTGGACGGCGTGTTCACCGCCGACCCGCGCGTGGTGAAGAAGGCCCGCAAGATCGACTGGATCGCCTACGAGGACATGCTGGAGCTGGCCTCGTCGGGATCCAAGGTGCTGCTCGATCGGTGTGTTGAGTACGCCCGTCGCTACAACATCCCGATTCACGTACGCTCGTCCTTCTCGGGTCTTCCCGGGACGATCGTCAGCAACGACAACCCGAACAAGCCCGAAGGGGGCGAGATGGAGCAGGCCATCATCTCCGGAGTCGCCCACGACACCTCCGAGGCCAAGGTCACCGTCGTCGGCGTGCCCGACAAGCCGGGCGAGGCCGCGCGCATCTTCCGCGCCATCGCCGACGCCGAGGTGAACATCGACATGGTGGTGCAGAACGTCTCCGCCGCGTCGACCGGCCTGACCGACATCTCCTTCACCCTGCCCAAGGCCGAGGGCCAGAAGGCCATCGACGCGCTGGGCCGGGTCAAGGAGGGCATCGGCTACGAGTCGCTGCGCTACGACGACGCGATCGGCAAGATCTCGCTGGTCGGCGCCGGCATGCGCTCCAACCCGGGTGTCACGGCGACCTTCTTCGAGGCGCTGTCCGCCGCGGGCGTCAACATCGAGCTGATCTCCACCTCGGAGATCCGCATCTCGGTGGTCACCCGCGCCGACGACGTCCCGGAGGCCGTCCGCGCCGTGCACAGCGCCTTCGGCCTGGACAGCGAGAGCGACGAGGCCGTCGTCTACGGCGGCACCGGGCGATGACGCGGGAGCGGAGCGGGAGCCCCGGGCGATGACCCGGGCACCGGGCCGGGACGCCGGGCGGTGACCCGGCGTCCGAACCTCGCCGTCGTCGGTGCCACCGGCGCGGTCGGCGAGGTGCTGCTCGGGCTGCTCTCCCTCCGCCAGGACGTCTGGGGCGAGGTCCGGCTCGTCGCCTCCCCGCGTTCGGCCGGCCGTACGGCGGTGGTGCGCGGGGAGGCCGTCGGGGTCGTCCCGCTGGCGGAGGAGGCCTTCGTGGGGGTCGACGTCGCCGTGTTCGCCGTCCCCGGCCCGGTCTGCGCCCAGTGGGCGCCGATCGCGGCGGCCAAGGGCGTCGTGGTGGTCGACGGCTCGGCCGCCTTCCGCACCGCCGAGGACGTGCCGCTGGTCGTCCCGGAGGTCAACGCGGCCGCGCTGCGGATCCGCCCGCGCGGCATCGTCGCCAGCCCGGCCGGGACCACCCTCGCGATGGTCGCCGCGCTCGGCGCGCTGCACGCGGAGTACGGGCTGGAGCAGCTCGTGGTCGCCTCCTACCAGGCCGCCGGCGGCGAGGGCCGCGACGGCGAGGCGGCGCTGGGCGCGCAGACCGGGCTGGTGGCGGGCACCGCGGTCGGCCGGCAGACCGGCGACCTGCGCGCGCTGGTCGAGGACCCGGGGCCGTTCGCCGCCCCGCTCGCGCTCAACGCGGTGCCCTGGACCGGCGGGCTGCGCGAGGGCGGCTGGTCCGCCGAGGAGGCGGGCATCCGCGAGGAGTCCCGCAAGGTGCTCGGCCTGCCCGGCCTGAAGGTCTCGGCGACCTGCGTCCACATCCCCGTCGTCCGCACCCACGCGCTGGCCGTGCACGCGCGGTTCGAACGCGAGGTCACCCAGGAGCACGCGCAGGACATCCTGCGGGACGCGCCCGGCGTGGTCCTCTACGACGACCCGGCGGCGGGCGAGTTCCCGACGCCGAACGACGTGGTCGGGACGGACCCGGTCTGGGTCGGGCGGGTCCGGCGGGCACTGGACGAGCCGGAGGCCCTGGACCTCTTCCTGTGCGGGGACAACCTGCGCAAGGGGTCGGCGCTCAACCTGCTGCAGCTGGCCGAGCTGGTGGCGGCGGAGCTGACGGCGGGGGAGCCGGCGGAGGACGAAGGGCCGGTCGCGGCCGACGGGCCGTCCGAGTAGCGCCTGACCTGCGGATCCCTGTCGGGCACGCGGCGCCGGGCCCTTCCGGCGCTTTCCGATGTGCCCGCTTGTGTCCGGAGCTGTGTCCATACCTGTGTCCGCTCCTCGACACAATCTGTCCGGAATCCCGTGGGAATCCCCTGGAGGCCCCTTCCACCGATGCGGAAGAATGGCCCCCGGGCCGGGCAACCATGACAGGGGATCGAGTGTCCAACGTGCGTGGCGAACGTGATGGTGGGGGCAAGGGCGGGGATCCCGGCGAGAGCCGCGGTGTCCTTCCCGTCGCGCGCCCCGTGGCCTGCGAGTAGGCCGGAAGAAGACCAGATGACGGCGGCCGCACCCGGTGCGGCGGACTCCGGTGCCGGTACCGACGCGGGTACCAGCGAGGACCTGCTCACCGAGACCTACCAGGCGCACTACCGCTCGCTGCTGCGGCTCGCGGCGCTGCTCCTGGACGACCTCTCGACCTGCGAGGACGTCGTCCAGGAGGCGTTCATCCGGGTGCACGCCGCCCGGCGCCGGGTGCGCGAGCCCGAGAAGACCCTGGCCTACCTGCGGCAGACGGTCGTCAACCTGTCCCGCTCCACGCTGCGTCGCCGCATCCTCGGGCTGCGGCTCCTGCCGAAGCCCATGCCTGACATGGCCAGTGCAGAAGAAGGTGCTTACGATGCCCTGGAGCGCGACCAGTTGAAGGCCGCGCTGCGTGGTCTGCAACGCCGTCAGCGGGAGGTTCTGGTGCTGCGTTACTTCGTGGACATGACGGAGGCGCAGGTCGCCGAGACCCTGGGCATCTCGCTCGGTTCGGTGAAGGCCTACGGCTCGCGCGGGCTCGCCGCCCTCCGCGTCCAGATGGAGGCCGGGCATGGCTGAGGCGGACGGCGGCCGGCGGCGGGCGGAGGAGGGCGCCTCGGGTAAGGGCCTGCCCGGGGCCGAGCGGCGTGAGGCGTCCCGTTCCGGCACTCCCGGCACTCCCGGCGTACCCGGCACTCCCGGGGGGTCCGGAACTTTCGGGGCGTCCGGCGTACCCGGCGTACCCGGCACTTCCGGTGCGTCCGGCGTAACCGGCACTCCCGGCAGGCCCCGGACGGACCGGTCCGAGGACGAGGTCCCGGAGCTGCTGGACCTCTCCGCCGAGGAACGGGTGCTGCGCGAGCTGCTGCACGGCGCCGTCTCCGGCATCCAGCCCGCGGCCGGCGGGCTGCCGCGGATCCGGCGGGCCGTGCCCCGCCGCCGGGCCGCCCGGCGCGGTGCCTGGACCGGGGCCGCCGCGCTCGCCTTCGTCGTCGCCATCGGCCTGCCCGTCCTGCACGAGGGCGAGCACCTCGGGCTCTCCGGCGGCCCCGGCTCGGCCGCGGCCAAAAGCCCGTCCGCGGTGTACCCCGGTGCCACCGGCACCGCGGGCGGCACCGGTGCGGCCCCGTCCGCGAACCCGAGCGGCACCGGCGACACCGCCCCGTCGTCCGGTACGGCCTCCGCCCCGCACTCGCCCGGCGGCGGGTCGCCGCACACCGACGGGGGCGTCGCGCCCTCCGGGACCTCCGGTGCCGGCGACGGCGGCATCGTCCCGCTCTGCAGCCGGACGGACCTCGGCGAGGGCCTCGCGCAGGTCGGCACGGCCGACGGCGACGGGCGGATCTACGGCTCGTTCACCGTCTACAACGTCTCCGGGCGCAGCTGCCGGCTCGGCGGGCCGGGCTCGGTGGCGGTCACCGCCGTCAGCGGGGGCGACCGCGGCCGCGTCCGCACCGCCGACCACGCCCCGGGCGACCCGGCCGGCGGCCTGCCCGCGATGAACGCCGAGCCGCCGGTGCTCGCGCCGCGGGCCGGGTACCGAGTGCCGTTCGCCTGGGTCCCCGACCAGGGCTGCACCAGCTCCGGCACCTCGAACGTCCAGGCGAACGGGGTCAACCAGGCGGCGCTGCGGGCCGGCGCCCCCGCGGCCGAGTCCGGCGCCCCGGCGACCGTCCCCACCAGTGAGGCCAGCGCCAACCCGCCGGCCTCCTCCTCCCCGTCGGCCGGCCCCAGCACGGCCCCCAGCCCGACCGCGACGCCCTCCGGCAACCCGACCACCGCGCCGCCCGCCGTGACCATCGCCCACACCCCCGCCCCCGGCAGCCCGGTGGCGGCCACGGCGACCCTGCCCGTCTCGTGCAGCGGGACCGTCTACCGCGGCGGTGTCCAGGGCCTGGGCGGTCCGGCGCCGCAGCCGTCGGGCACGCCGGCGGCGGGGTAGCGGCGGCGGGCAGCCGTGCGGCCGGTGGGTGGTCGGGCCGGGAACGCGGCCGCCGCGGCCGCCGTGTTCGGGGCCCGGGGGCCGGGCGGGTGTGAGGAGTGGTTACCGTGGGGGGTGTGTACCGCTTCCTCCTGACTCCGCGCTGGCTCGGCGGCACCGTCGTGGCCGTGGCGGCCGTGGCGGTGTGCCTGTGGCTGGGCTCCTGGCAGCTCGGCCGGTTCGAGGACCGGGTGTCCACCCACCAGGAGGCCAAGCAGGCCGTCACCGCTTCGGGTGATGCCCGGCCGATCGACGAGCTGCTCAACCAGGCGACCCCGCAGGTGAGCACCGAGACCGTCGGCAAGACCGTCTCGGTGACCGGCAGCTACGACACCGAGCACCAGCTCCTCGTCCCCAACCGGGTGGTGGACGGCAAGCAGGGCTACTACGTGCTCACCCCGCTGCGCACCGCCGACGGACACGCCGTCGCCGTGGTGCGTGGCTGGGCGGCCGGGGAGCCGGCCGCCGCCGGGCCGCCGGCCGCCGCCGGGCCGCCGCCGGCGGGGCAGGTGACGGTCACCGGGCGCCTCCAGGCCAACGAGTCGGTGGGCAGCAACGGTGCGGTGGCGGGCGGTCTGCCCGCCGGGCAGCTCGGCATGATCAACCGGGCGTCGCTGCTGAACGTGCTGGAGTACGACGGCTGGTACGACGGCTGGGTGGCCGCCGACGACGCGCCCGCCGGGCTGGCCTCCGTACCGACCGTGCAGCCGCAGGGCGGGGACGGTCTCACCCTGCGCGCGTTCCAGAACCTGGGCTACACCCTGGAGTGGTTCGTCTTCGGCGGCTTCGTGGTCTTCATGTGGTACCGCCTGATGCGCCGTGAGGCGGAGGCGGAGCAGGACCGGGCCCTCGGGCTGGACCCGGTCCTGGACTGAGCCGGGCCCGGTCCAGGGCCGGCGGCTCAGCGCTTGGTCGGCAGGGCCGGTGCCGGTGTCGGCTTGACCGCCGGCGGGGGCGGCGTCGGAGTCGGCGTCGGCGCCGGGGGCAGCGGCTGGACCGGGGACGGCGAGCCGGCGGGCGGCGGGGTCGGGTCGCCGTAGCAGTGGCCGCTGCCGCTGCCGCTGCCGTTGCGGTCGGCGGAGTCGTAGTGATCGATGTGGTGGTGCACGGTGCGGCCGGTCTTCGACCCCTTGGAGCCCTTCGAGCCCGAGGAGCCCTTCGAACCGCTGGACCCCTTCGACCCCTTCGCGAGGTCGACGGTGCCGTCGGTGCCGGCGGTCGGCTCGTACGCCGCCGGCCGGACCGCGGCGCCCGCGGCCGGCGCGCCCCCCGTGCCCGGGGCGCTCGCCTTGGTGGCCGTCGCCTGCGGCGTGGCGGCCGGCCCGGGAGGCACGGCCGGCGCCGAGGAGCTCATGGGCACCGCCGGCACCGCGGAGCCCGTGGGCACGACGGCCGTGGCGCTCGGCAGCGGCGGGCCGCTCGGCGGCGGGCAGGCGGCGGTGGTCCGCTGCGAGCCCGAGCAGCCGGTGAGCACCAGGGCCCCGGCCACCACCGCCCCCGCGAGTATCACCAGGCGTCTCACGCGGTCTCTCCGTCTCCGCCGCGCCCGGCCACGCCCAGGTGCCGGCGGACGAAGTCGATCTCCAGCCGCAGCTGCTTGATCCGCTCCTCCACCACCAGCGACCCGTGCCCGGCGTCGTACCGGTACACCTCGTGCGGCTTGCCGAGCTGCTCCAGCCGCTCGACGTAGTTGTCGATCTGCCGGATCGGGCAGCGCGGGTCGTTGACCCCGGCGCTGATGTGCACCGGCACCCGTACCTGCTCGACGTAGGTCAGCGGCGAGGAGGCGGTGAAACGCTCCGGGACCTCCTCCGGGGTGCCGCCGAAGAGCGTGCGGTCCAGCGACTTGAGCGCCTCCATCTCGTCGGCGTACGCGGTGTGGTAGTCCGCGACCGGCACGGCGGCGAGGCCGAGCGACCAGCTGTCGGGCTGGACGCCGAGGCCGAGCAGGGTCAGGTAGCCGCCCCAGCTGCCGCCGGTGAGCACCAGCCGGTCCGGATCGGCGAGCCCGCTGTCGACGGCCCAGGCGCGGACCGCCGCGATGTCCTCCAGCTCGATCAGGCCGACCCGCTCGTGCAGCGCGTCCGTCCAGGCCTGGCCGTAGCCGGTCGAGCCGCGGTAGTTGACCCGGACCACTGCGAAGCCGTGGTCCAGCCAGGCGGCCGGACCGGCGGCGAAGGAGTCGCTGTCGTGGTGGGTCGGGCCGCCGTGGATCTCGAACACGGTCGGGTACGGGCCCTCGGCCGGCGTCGACGGCCGCTGCACCAGGGCGTGCACCCGCCCGCCGGGCCCCTCCACCCAGACGTCCTCGACCGGCACCGAACCGGGCGGAACCGGCCCGGGCGCCCGCAGCACGACCGTCCCGGCGGTGGAGCGGACGGCGGAGGGCTCGGCCGCGGAGGACCACAGGTACTCGACGGTGCCGTCCGGACGGGCGGTGGCGCCGCCGACGGTGCCGCGCGGGGTGTCCAGGCGGGTCAGCCGGCCGTCGGCGAGCGTGTACGTGAACAGCTCGCTGCGCGCCTCGTACTCGTGCTCCACCAGCAGGGCGTCGGCGCCGGGGCGCCACTGCGCGGAGACGTCGCCGGGCAGCTCGCGGCCCTGCTCGTCGCGCAGCGGGAGGGCGGTCTCGGCGCCGGTGGCGACGTCCCAGATCATCGGCTCCCAGCGGCCGGTGCGCTGGTGGGCGACCAGCAGGCGGGTGTCACCGTCGACCGGGGCGAAGCCCAGGCAGGCGACGCCGCGCGGCTCGTCCCGTCCGGTGACCTCGTCCAGCTCGGCGACGGTCTCGACGCCGCCGTCGCCGGTGATGCGCACCACCCGGATCGCGGAGTGCATCGCGTCGCCGTGCTCGGTGTGGTCGATGGCGAGCAGCGTGCTGTCGTGGCTGAGGTCGCCGACGCCGCCGTACTCCTCGTGCCGGTAGATCTCGACCGGCCCGGGGGCACCGGGCCGGAGCAGGTGCAGGGTGGTGCCGTCCTCGTCGGTGGAGCGGCCGACGACCACGGTGCCGTCCCGGCCGAGCGCCAGGCCGGCCGAGTAGGAGGGGGCGAGGCCGGGCACGGCCTCCTCGTCGGGGCCGCCCGCGAACGGCTGGCGGCGCCAGACGCCGAACTCGTCGCCGTCGTGGTCGTCGAACCACCAGACCCACTGGCCGTCGGGCGACAGCTCGGCGTCGGTGGTGCCGTTCGGACGGTCGGTGACCCGGCGGTGGGCGCCGGTGGCGCGGTCCCAGGCGTAGACCTCGTAGGTGCCGGTCGCGTTGGACACATACAGCGCCCGGTCCGGGGCGTCCTCGGCCCAGTCGGGCAGCGACACCCGGGCCGCCCTGAACCGCTGCTCCCACGCCGGTACGGCGCTCTTCTCCTCGCTCATCCGACCATCCAACCCGATCGGGGGGAGGGAAGGGAACGGGTGGGTGGGCTTCGGGCCGGCTGCCCGTTCCGCCGGGGGTTTCGGGCGGGTTCCGGTGGGGAGCGGGCGGGGTTCCGGTGGGTTCCGGTGGGGTGCGGGCGGGGTTCGGGCGGGTTCCGGTGGGGCGCGGGCGGGGTTCGGGCGGGTTCCGGTGGGGCGCGGGCGGGGTTCCGGTGGGTTCCGGTGGGGTGCGGGCGGGCTTCGGGCGGGTTCCGGTGGGGCGCGGGCGGGTTCCGGTGGGGCGCGGGCGGGCTTCGGGCGGGTTCCGGTGGGGCGCGCGGGCGGGTTCCGGTGGGGCGAGGCGCCGGGGGCGCGGCCAGGGGCGTCCGCGAACGCCCGGTCCGGGCCCGGGGTTCTCCGGGTCCGGACCGGGCGGCGGGGCGTGCCGGTGGCCGTGCCCGGTAGTGCCCGGGCGCCCGGGTCACCCCTGGCGCGGCGCTCCGGGCGGGAGGAACCGGACCAGGCCCACGAGCACCAGCTCCAGCACCGCCAGGGCCAGGACGCTGCGCCCGAAGGCGGCGGTCGGGTCGTCGGCGCCGTAGTAGACCAGGCCGATCAGCGCGATCCCGAGCGCCCCGCCGACCTGCTGCACGGTGGACACCACCCCGGCCGCCGAGCCGGCCAGCCCGGGCTCGACACCGGCCAGGACCACCGAGGTCACCGGGGCGATCACCAGGCCCATGCCGAGGCCGTCCACGAACAGCCCGGGTGCCAGCCACCAGGCGCCGCCGCCCGGACCGCCGACCGGGGTGCCGTAGGCGGTCAGGGCCAGCAGGCCGAGGCCGAGGGCCATCAGCAGCCCGCCGACGGCGACGGTGCGGCGCTCGCCGAGGCGGGCGGTGACGCGGTGGGTGGTGTGGGAGGTGACCAGGTAGCCCAGGCCGATCGCGGTGAAGACCAGCCCGGCGCCGAGCGCGTCCAGGCCGCGGCCGAACTGGAGGTGCAGGGCGAGGACCAGGAAGAAGGAGCCCTGGCCGAGCCAGAAGGCGAGCTGGGCGAGCAGCCCGGCGCTGAAGGAGCGGCTGCGGAAGAGCCGGGTGTCGACGAGCGGGGTGGCGGAGCCGGGGGCGGAGGCGGTACGGGCGGGGGCGTTGGGGGCGGAGGCGTTGGGGGCGGGGGCGTTGGGGGCGGGGGCGGTGCGGGCGGGGGCGGAGGCGGTGCGGGCGGAGGCGTGGTGCTGGTGCACGGCGAAGACGGCCAGCAGGGCGAGCGAGGCGCCCAGGCAGAGCACGGTCCACAGCGGCCAGCCCAGCTGGGGCCCCTGGATCAGCGGCAGCACCAGGCCGGTCAGCGCGGCGGTGACCAGCAGCACGCCGACCGGGTCCAGACCCGGCCGCCGCGGCGCGCGGGACTCCGGGAGGCTGCGGCGGACCAGCAGCAGCGCGGCCAGGCCGATCGGCAGGTTGACCAGGAAGCAGCTGCGCCAGCCGAGGCCGAAGAGGTCGGCGCGGATCAGGAGCCCGCCGATCAGCTGGCCGAACACCGCGCCGACGCCCATGGTCAGCCCGTACCGGGCGAAGGCCCGGGCCTGGGCGGCGCCGCTGAACGCGGTCCGCAGGATCGCCAGCACCTGCGGGCCCATCAGCGCCGCCGACAGGCCCTGCGCCACCCGGGCGGCGACCAGCGCGGCCGCCGTGGGGGCGAGGCCGCACGCCGCGGAGGAGAGGGTGAAGAGGGCCAGGCCCAGCCCGAAGACCCGGCGGCGGCCGTACCGGTCGCCGAGGCGCCCGGCGGTGACCAGGCCGGCCGCGAGGGCCAGGCTGAAGCCGGCCATCACCCACTGGACGGCGGCCGGGCCGGCGCGGAGTTCGCCCTGGAGGGAGGGGAGGGCGACGTTGACGACGAAGATGTCGAGGGCGGTCATGAAGGTGGCGGTCAGCAGGACGGGCAGCAGCCCCTTGGGGGCCTTCGGCGCTGGTGCTGGTGCGGGCGCTGTCGTCGCTGTCGCCTCGGGTGCGGCCGGGGTGGGCCGTCGGCCGTTCAGGGCGGTGCTCATCTCGGGCTCTCCTCGGAGGGGTCGGTGGCCGGTGCCGGGGGCGGGGCGCCGCGGGGCCGCGGGGCCGCGGGTGGGGCCGCAGGTGGGAGCGCGGACGGGATGCGGGTGGGCCGCGGGTGGGAGCGCCCGCCCCTCGGCAGGGGCGGCGGCGGGCCGGGGGCTCAGGCGGCCGGGACGCGGTCGAGGAAGCCGTACACCGCGCCGATCCGGCCGTCCGGGGTGGCGGCCAGCACGTCGAACCCGATCACCACCGGCTCCGCGCCGGCCGGGCCGAGGTTCCAGGTGAAGCGGGCGACGTCGTGGTGGGCGTCCACCGGGCCGAGGGTGAACTCCAGCCCCGCGAACTGCGCCTGGGCGGCGCCGATCAGCGCGTCGATCGCCTCCCGGCCGACGACGGCGGCCAGCGGGTCGGTGTAGCGGCCGTCCTCGGCCCACACCTCGTCGACCAGCTTGCGGCGCGCCGCCGGGTCGGTCTCGTTCCACACCGCGAGGTAGCGCTCGGCGAGCTGCTGGAGGGCGCCGGTGGTGTGCTCGGTCATCGTCATCTCCCGTGTTCCGGTGGGTGTTTGGCCGGGCCGTTCCCGGTGCTCACCACGGTAGGGACGGGCGGCGGGCGGCGAATCCGTCACGTATCGGTACGGGGGTACGTAGCCTGCGCGGAGGTGTACCGGCACCGGCGCCGGCGGCGGGCCGGGGGCGGGCCGGGGGCGGTGGGCGCCGGGGTGCGGCCCGACTGGGTAGGGTCGGGGGATGCTGTACGGGAGGGAAGGCGAACAGGCCGCCGTGGACGGACTGTTGGACGGCGCGCGAGCCGGCCGCAGTGGCGTCCTGCTGCTCCGCGGCGAGGCCGGCATCGGCAAGACCGCGCTGCTGGACGATGCCGTGGCGCGGGCCGGGGAGGGGTTCCGGGTGATCCGGGCGGCCGGCGTCGAGTACGAGGCCGAGCTGCCGTACGCCGGGCTGAGCCTGCTGCTCGTGCCCGGTCTGGACCGGCTGGACGCCCTGCCGGGGCCGCAACGGCGGGCGCTGGAGGCGGCGTTCGGGCTCGCCGAGGACGGTCCTGCCGGGGGCGTTCGGGCCGGGGGTGGGCCCGCCGATGGTGGGGCCCCCGGGGCCCACGACCCGTCCGCGGTCGGAGGGCGGCGCGTCGACCGGCTGCTGGTCGGGCTCGCCACGCTCGGGCTGCTCGCCGAACTCGCCACCGAACGCCCGCTGTTGTGCGTCATGGACGACGTGCAGTGGCTGGACCGGGCCTCACTGGAGGCGCTGCTGCTGGCCGCCCGGCGGCTGCGGGCCGAACCGGTCGTCCTGTTGCTCGCCGCCCGCACCGGTGGCCCGTCCGGGGTCGGCGACGGCCCGGCGGAGCGCCCACTCGGCCTGCCCGAGCGGCAGGTGACCGGCCTGGCCGAGGCCGACGCCGCCCGGCTGCTGGCCCGACGGGTCGGCCCCGACCTGCCGTCCGCCGTCCGCGACCGGCTGCTCGCCGAGGCGGCCGGGAACCCCCTCGCGCTCACCGAACTCCCGGTCGCCGCCGGGCCGCAGCCGTCCGCGCCGGGCACCGGCCTGCCGCTCACCAGCCGGCTGCTGATCGCCTTCCACGGCCAGGTCACCGGCCTGCCCGCAGCCACCCAGACGCTGCTGCTGGTCGCCGCCACCGAGGAGGCCGGGGCCCTGGACACCGTCCTGGCCGCCGCGGCCGCCCTCGGGGCCGCCGCCGAACACCTCGCACCCGCCGAGGAGTCCGGCCTGGTGACGGTCACGGCCGACCGCCGGATCGCCTTCCGGCACCCGCTGCTGCGCTCCGCGATCCTCCAACGGGCCCCGCACCACCAGCGGACGGCGGCCCACCGGGCGGTCGCCCGGGCGCTGCCGGACGGCGACCGCCGCACCTGGCACCTCGCCCTCGCCGCCACCGGCCCCGACGCCGGCCTCGCCGACGCCCTGGAACGGACCGCCGTCCGCGCCGGGCGCCACGGCGGCCACGGCGGCGCCGCCGCGTACGAGCGCGCCGCCCGGCTCACCCCGGACCGCGACGGCGCCACCCGCCGGCTCGTCCTCGCCGCCGAAGCCGCCACGGAGGAAGGCGAGTTGGCGCGGGCCGAGGTGCTCGCCGACGAGGTGGCCGGCCGCACCGACGACGTCCTGGCGCACGCCCTGCTCGACCAGGTCCGGGCCACCGCGCACTTCTGGCGCGGCGCGTACCCGACCGCCCACCGGCTGCTGCTCGACGCCGCCGGCACCGCCATCGACCCGCCGTACGCCGCCCGGATGCTGCTCCAGGCCTTTCACGCCGCCTGGTACGCGGGGGAGGAGCCGGTGGCCGCCGTCCTGGACCGCCTGGCCGCCCTGCCGCTCGCCGCCGACGACCCCCTCGCCCCGGTCGCCCGCCATCTGCCCGCGGCCGTCCTGCCCGCCCTCGGCCGGCCCGCCGGGCCGCTGCCGCCCGTCCGGGAGGCCGCCGAGGCCGCCCGCCGGGCCGGGGCCGAGAGCCCGGTGGACCTGGTCCAGCTGTGCGGCGCCACCCTGGTCCTCGGACGCGACGAGGAGACCGCCGAGCTCGCCCACGAACTCGCCGCCGAGGCCCGCGCCAAGGGCACCGTCGGCGTGATGCCCACCCTGCAGTTCTTCCTGGCCGAGGCCGAACTCTTCCACGGCCGCCACCGCGACGCCGAACTCACCGCCACCGAGGGCCTCGACCTCGCCCGGGACACCGGCCAGCACCAGTGGGTCAGCCAACTCGCCGCGCTGCTCGCCCTCCTGGCCGCACTCGACGGCCGCGCCGACCGCTGCGCCGACCTCGCCGCGACGGCCCTCGCCACCACCGGCCCGCAGAGCGCCGCGCCCGCCGCCGGACTGCCCTGGGCCCAGTGGGCGCTCGCCCTGCTCGACCTCGGCCAGGGCCGTGCCGGCGCTGCCGTCGACCGGCTGCACACCCTCACCAGCGGCCCGCACCGCCACCACGTCAGCGCCACCCGCGCCGTGCCCGACCTGGTCGAGGCCGCCGTCCGCCTCGGCGCCCCGGACCGCGCCGCCGAGGCCTACGAACGCTTCGCCCGCTGGACGGCCGCCGCCGACCGCCCCTGGGCGGAGGCCCTGCGCCTGCGCTGCCAGGCCCTGCTCGGCCCCGACGAACTCGCCGAGGCCTCCTACCGCGCCGCCCTCGCCCACCACGAAACGGCCCACCGCCCCTTCGAACAGGCCCGCACCGCCCTGCTCTACGGCGAATGGCTGCGCCGCACCCGCCGCCGCACCGACGCCCGCCCCCACCTGCGCGCCGCCCTGGAGACCTTCGACC
Organism: Kitasatospora sp. NPDC018619; assembly: GCF_044391605.1. NCBI lineage: Bacteria > Bacillati > Actinomycetota > Actinomycetes > Kitasatosporales > Streptomycetaceae > Kitasatospora > Kitasatospora sp. NPDC018619. The sequence goes on along the minus strand of NZ_JBISAI010000033.1, from coordinate 14,648 downwards.
GCCTCGCCGCCCACCCCTGGGCCGACCGCGCCCGCACCGAACTCTCCGCCACCGGCACCCCGGCCCCCGCCCCGGCCACCCCCGCCGGCCCCCCGCAGACCCCCCTCACGCCCCAGGAGCTCCAGATCGCCCGCCTCGCCGCCCGGGGCCTCACCAACCGCGACATCGCCGCCCAGCTCTTCCTCAGCCCCCGCACCGTCGCCCACCACCTCTACAAGGCCTACCCCAAGCTCAACATCACCTCCCGCACCGACCTCCCCACCACCCTCTGACCCCACCCCGTAGCGCCCCGCGGGCAACCCGGCGGGCCGGTGCAGGGATTGGGCTCTGGCGTCGCACGGCCGCCCGCACACCGTCGGCCCACGGGCGCCCGGGTCGTCCCCACGGGCCCACCGCCGCGACACGGCGTCCGGCCGGGCGGGCCCGCCCGTCGCCTGAGACGAGGTCACCCGGTCCGGCGCATACAACGACAGAGGGCCTGCCGGACTTCTCCGGCAGGCCCTCTGTACTGGGTCGGGGTGGCGGGATTTGAACCCACGGCCTCTTCGTCCCGAACGAAGCGCGCTACCAAGCTGCGCCACACCCCGGTCTTGCGGTTTGTCGCTCCGTCTCCTTCGCGACGAGTAGAACTCTACCGGACGCTCGCCGAGACACGAAATCCGGTTTCGAGCGGGCGTCCGGTGGGGTCAGCGGGGGGCCGGGGTGAGGGTGAGGAGGGTGGCCTCGGGCGGGCAGGCGAAGCGGACGGGGGTGTAGCGGTTGGTGCCGCAGCCGGCCGAGACGTGGAGGTAGGAGCGGTGGCCGCCGGCGGTGTGGGTGGAGAGGCCCTTGACCCGGCGGGTGTCGATGTCGCAGTTGGTGACCAGCGCGCCGTAGAAGGGGATGCACAGCTGGCCGCCGTGGGTGTGGCCGGCCAGGATCAGCGGGTAGCGGTCGGCGGTGAAGGCGTCGAGGACGCGCAGGTAGGGCGCGTGGACGACGGCGAGGGAGAGGTCGGCGTCGGCGGACGGGCCGCCGGTGACCTCGCTGTAGCGGTCGCGGCGGATGTGCGGGTCGTCGAGGCCGGTGAACTCCAGGTCGAGCCCGTTCACGGTGAGCCGGCCGCGGGCGTTGGTGAGGTCGAGCCACCCGGCCGCGTCGAAGCCGTCGCGGAGCTTCTCCCACGGGTTGTGGACGGCGCCGGTGATGCCGCGGCGGGCGGTGCCGTCCGGGTTGTTCATGCCGTGGGCGCCGCTGCGCATGGCCTGGAGGTAGCGGGCCGGGTTCTTGCGGGCCGGGCCGTAGTAGTCGTTGGAGCCGAAGACGTAGACGCCCGGGAAGTCCATGAGGGGGCCGAGCGCGTCGAGGGTGGCGGGGACGCCGAGCGGGTCGGAGAGGTTGTCGCCGGTGTTGACCACCAGGTCGGGGCGCAGCCCGGCCAGGCTCTTCAGCCAGCGCTGCTTCTTGCCCTGCCCGCTCACCATGTGGATGTCGGACACCTGGAGGACCCGGATCGGGCGGGCGCCGCGCGGGAGGACGGGGACCTCGATCCGGCGGAGGCGGAAGGCCCGGACCTCGTACCCGACGGAGTAGGCGAGACAGGCGGCGCCGGTGGCGGCGATGCCGAGGGGAACGGAGTACAGCGGTCGCATCAGGCCATGCTCTCAGACGGTCGGTCAGCCCGCGCACGCCCGGAGCCGGCGGTGGCGCGGGCGGTCGGCGGGGCGTCCTCGGACTCCCTGCGGGCGCGCAGGGCACGGACCTTGTGGCGGTTGCCGCAGCGCTCCATCGAGCACCAGCGGCGCCGGCCGGGCCGGGAGGTGTCGACGAAGATCAGCTGGCAGTCGTGCGCGCCGCACTCCCGGATCCGGTCCGCGTGCGGGCCGGTGAGCAGGGCGATGGCGTCCCGGGCGAGGGTGGAGACCAGCTGGGCGCCGTCGGCGGGCAGCGGGGCGGCGGCGGTGCCGTCCGGGGCGATCCGGGGGACCAGCGGCGGGTGCTCGGCGGCCCGGTTGAGGACGGCGTGGTCCGCGGGCCCGCCCGGGACGCCGTGGGCGCGGGCGGCGGCCAGGCGCCACAGGGCGTCGCGCAGGGTGCGGGCGGCGGCGAGGTGGGCGGGGGTGATCCGCACCGCGTCGGCGGGCAGCCGCAGCCGGGACGGTGCCAGCCAGGCGGCGAGGTCCGCGGGCCGGTGCAGCACCTCGTACCGGGCGTACGGGCCGGGGCCGCCGGTGGTGAGCAGCTCCAGGCAGAGGGCGCCGGGGTCGAAGTGGAAGCGGCCGCCGGCGGGGGTGGTGAGGACCAGCCCGGGCGGGGCGGCGGGGGCGGGGCCTCCGGGAGCCGCGTCGTCTGCGTCGGTCATGCGGCCCAGGATAGGAGTAACCGGCTCAAGGGGTTACCGGATCAGGGTCCGCAGCGGTGCGCCCGCAGGCCCGGGGCGCCGCACCCCGGGCCGGCGCCCGGCTCAGGCCGGGATGGCGTTGACGTACTCCCGCATCATCCGGGGGACCCGGTACGCGTACTGGTGGCCGCGCTTCACCTGGACGACGGAGAAGTCGACCAGTTCGGCCAGTACGTCGAGGTTGCGGGAGGGCTCCCGGCCGCCGTCGACCGGCTCCCGCCGGACGTCGTCGATGGAGAACTCCTCGGGGAACCGCGCGAGCCGTCTGAGCGCCCGGCGCTGCCGTTCGTCGAGCAGCCCGTACGCCCAGGCGAGGCTGCGGTGCAGGGAGCGGTGGTGGGAGAGCCCCCCGACCTCCTCCTGGCCGAGGATCGGGAGCACCCGGCACTCGTCCACCAGGACGTGCAGGGGCACCGAGCGCATCCGTACGGCGGCGTTCTCGATCGCGAGCGCCAGGCCGCCGAGGCGTCGGCAGACCTCGACCACCTGCGGCATCTGGTCGCCGAGGTCGAGGGTCGGGACGACCGAGTGCACCCGCCGGCAGAACAGTTCGGCGGCGGGCGGGCAGCCGTACGGGCCGTCCGGGTGGTCGACCGACAGCGGCGAGACCTCCCACAGGTCGGCCGGGACGCCGGCGGGCGCCCGCAGCGAGGTGATCATGATGTGGAGCGCGGGGTGCCGGGCCAGCAGCGCCCTGACCTGCCGGGCCACCGTGTCGATGACGTGCTCGGCGTTGTCGACGACCAGCAGCATCCGCAGCTCGGGGTTGGTCCTCGGGTCGCGGTCGAGGCCCCGGAAGAGGCTGTCGAGCGCGCGCTGGGCCTCGGTCGCGGCGGCCGCCGGGTCGACGCCCTCGGGGGTGACCGAGCCGAGCTCCAGGACCACGACGCCGTCCCGGAAGCGGTCCAGCAGGTGGGCGGCCGCGTCCAGCGCCAGCCGGGTCTTGCCGACCCCGGCCGGACCGGTGAGCACCAGCGGACGGCCCGGCCGCAGCGCCGTCACGACGTGCAGCAGGTCGGCCTGGCGGCCGACGGTGCTGTCCGTCTTGGGCCGCAGGCCCTGCCACCGGGCGTTCTCCGGGAGCACGGTGACGCGCGTCGACGGCTCCGGGTCGGGGCGGGCGGGCAGCAGCCCGGCCGGCCCGCCCGCCCGGACGGCCCGGGAGAGCAGCGGGTCCTCCCGGCTGGTCGCCGCGGAGAACAGCGCCCCCACCAGGAGTTCCACCGAACTGCGCCGCGGGTTCTTGATGGCGCCGGTTTCCAGGTTGCGAATGGTGCGGACGCTGACGGTGGAGTGCTCGGCTAATTGCTCCTGGCTCCATCCGACCATCTTCCGTTGGGTCACCAACATCGAGCGAAGCTGATTGTTGTCCATTCCCCCGCGCTTCCTGCCGTCGTGAGCAGAATAAAAGTCAGAACTCGATGCACCGCCGTGCGGCGCCCATCACTCCGCCAGGCGGCGCGGCCGGCCGTCCGGCTGGAGCACGGGCGTGAGCGCCCGCACCGGGCAGCGGCCGCAAGGCGCCCGGGGTGCGAGGCGGCGGGGCCGCGAGGCGTCCGGGCGGCAGTGGGTCAGTGCTGTGGAATAATGAATCGAGGACTGATGACGGTTTACCGCAGCTGCTCGGAGCGACCTTCGGCGGTGATTCGATGGGGATTCGATGATGATTCGTCGGTGAGGTGCCGCCGTCTTCGGGCCGCTCCGGCGATGCGCGAACGAGTGTACTACGCGGAGTATTTTCGAAGAAGCAGTCGCAACGTTCGATTTGCCCCTCCGGTACCGGCAACTTCGCTCCGGATCCGGAAATTCTCGGCATTTCGACCGAGATTGTCCGGACGTTATCGGCCACGGTGGCCGAATCCCGCCGCCGGTTTCCCGGTCCGGGCCATCGACTGTTCACGGATTCGACATGGTGCACGGTCCGGGCTGCGGCCTGGAGCACGCTCCGGCCTCCGGTCCGGTCCGCTCCGGGGCCGCTCCGGGACCACCCCGGGGCCACCCCGGGGCCGCTCCGGGCCACCCCGGAACCCTGGCGCCGCCGCCGGCGCCGAGGCCGCGGGCACCCGGTGGCCGCGGTCCGTACGGCGGCCCGGGTGACAAGCGGCGAGGGTGGTCGGGAGTTCGGGAGATACTCGTTCAACTGCGGAAACCCCGGTGGACGCCGACGGGAAACCGGTTGAGCCCACCCACAGCCGAAGGATAAGAAGAGGAAATGACAACGCTCAAGGAGCAACTGCAAGAAGACCTCACGGCTGCCATCAGGGACCGCGACGAACTGCGCGCGTCCACCATCCGGCTGACGCTGTCCGCCGTCACCAGCGAGGAGGTGGCGGGCAAGCAGAAGCGCGAGCTGTCCGACGCCGACGTGCTCAAGGTGATCGGCCGCGAGGCGAAGAAGCGCCGGGAGGCGGCCGAGGCCTTCCAGACCGCTGGGCGGACGGAGCAGGCGGCCCGGGAGCTGGCCGAGGGCGAGGTGCTGGCGACGTACCTGCCCAAGCAGCTCTCCGACGAGGAGCTGGCCGCGATCGTGGCGGCCGCCGTGGCCGAGAGCGGCGCGAGCGGCCCGCAGGCGATGGGCGCCGTCATGAAGCTGGTGAAGCCCAAGGTCGACGGTCTGGCCGAGGGCGGCCGGGTCGCCGCCGCGGTGAAGGCGGCGCTGGCCTGACCCCGCTGTAGCGGCGGTGGAGGCCGCCCCGGCCCGACCCCGCCGCCGCCCTACCGCTGCCCCGCCGCTGCCCGTCGCCACCCCGCCGCCGGGCTCCGGCAGCACGCCGAAGGGGCGCCCTCCCGTACGGAGGGCGCCCCTTCGTCATCTGCTCCTCGGCCGCAGGCCCGCAGGCCCGCCGCCGATCCGCCGATCCCCAGGCCCGCCGAGGCCGACCCGCCGGGGCCGGTCAGCCGGAAGCCCGGTCAGCCGTTCCCGTTGCCGCCGCCGTGCCGGCCACCGTTCCCGTTCCCGTTCCCGGGGAAGGCCGGGAAGGTGAACCCGCCGGGCAGGCCGCCGGGCAGACCGCCCGGCTGGCCGCCACCGGGCTGACCGCCGGGCTGACCGCCGGGCTGACCGGCCGCGCCGCCCTGCTGCGGCGGCGGAGGGTTGCCCGCCGGCGGCTGGGCGTTCGGGTCGGCGGGCGGGGTGGCGCCCGGGGTGGGGGCGGCCGGCTGCGGGTCCGGGATGTTGGCGGTCTGGATGGGCTCCAGCGGCGAGCCCTTGAGCGCCTGGTTCATCGCCATCGCCCAGATCGGGCCGGGGCCGTCGGCGCCGAACACCTCGGGGAAGTACTTGCCGCCGATGGTGATGTTCTTCATCTTGACGCCGCCGGCCGGGCCGCCGAGCCAGACCGCGGTCGCCAGCGACGGGGTGTAACCGCTGAACCAGGCGGCCTTCTTCTCGTCGGTGGTCCCGGTCTTGCCGGCGATCTTGCGGCCGTCGTCCATGGTCAGCGCGGCCGCGGTGCCCTTCTCCGTCACGTTCAGCAGGACGGCGTTGAGCGAGTCCGCGGTCTGCTCGGAGAAGGCCTGGCTGCACTGGGACTGCGGGACGGGGACGTCCTTGCCGTCCACCGTGGTGATCTTGTTGATCGCGATCGGGGTGCAGTACTTGCCCCGGGCCGCGAAGGTCGCGTAGACGTTCGCCATGGTCAGCGGGGAGAGCTCCAGGGTGCCGAGGACCATCGAGGGCACCTCCTGGAAGGCGTCGCCCTTGGCGGACTGGGTGATCCCCAGCTTGTTCGCCATCTGCTTCATCGCGCAGAGGCCGACCTGCTGCTCCATCTGGACGAAGTAGGTGTTGACCGAGCGGGCCATGGCCTCCTTCAGCTGGTACGGCCCGACCTCGCTGTCCTGCTCGTTCTTCACCGTCTCCTTGGGCTTGACGGTGTTCTTCCAGGTGCCCGAGCAGGTGGACATCTGCGGGTACTCGATCTTGTTCTCGGACGGGAACGCCTGGGTGTTCGACATGCCCGACTCCAGCGCGGCCGCGGCCAGGATCGGCTTGAACGTCGAACCGGTCTGGAAGCCGTTGCCGCCGCCCATCGCGGCGTCCACGTTGAGGTTGACGACGGTCTGGTTCTTGTTCGGGTCCAGGCCGTACGGGCGGGTCTGGGCCATCGCCAGGATCTTGCCCGTGCCCGGCTCCATCATCGTCGCGGCGGCCGACACCTGGTCGGTCACGTTGACCTTCTTGGTGACGGCGTTCTGGGCGGCGGCCTGCTTGTCCGGGTCCAGCGTGGTGTAGATGTTCAGGCCGCCGGTGTTCCAGACCTTCTTGCGCTCGTCGGCGTTCTTGCCGAAGACCGGGTCCTGCTTGATCACGTGGCGGACGTAGTCGCAGAAGAAGCCCATGCCGGCCTGGGCGGTGATGCAGCCGTTCTGCGGGTCCTTGTACTTCAGCCCGAGCGGGGCGGCCTTGGCCTCCTGGGCCTGCTCGGGGGTGATGTGCTTGTTCTCGAGCATCTTGTCGATCACGACGTTGCGGCGCTTGACCGTGTTCTCGGGGTAGCGCACCGGGTCGTAGGACGACGGGTTCTGCACCATGCCGGCCAGGGTGGCGGCCTCGGCGATGGTCAGGTCCTTGTTGCTCTTGCTGAAGTAGCGCTGGGAGGCCGCCTCCACCCCGTAGGCCTGGTGGCCGTAGAAGGTGATGTTGAGGTAGTTGGTGAGGATCTGGTCCTTGGACAGGTCCTCCTCCAGCTTGATGGCGACCTTCAGCTCCTGGATCTTGCGGCCCAGGGTCTTGCGCTGGGCCTCCAGGACCGCCGCCTGGTCGTCCCCGGCCTTCTCCACGTTGACGTTCTTCACGTACTGCTGGGTCAGCGTGGAGGCGCCCTGGGAGGCGGTGCCGCTCTCGGCGTTCTTGCTGATCGCGCGCAGCACGCCCTTGAGGTCGACGGCGCCGTGCTCGTAGAAGCGGGCGTCCTCGATGTCGACCTGGGCGTGGCGCATGAACGGCGACATCTGGTCGGCGGTGATGACGGTGCGGTCGCGCTCGTAGACCTTGGCGATCAGGCCGCCCTTGGCGTCGAAGATCTGGGTGGCCTGGGTGAGCGGCGGGGTCTTGAAGTCGTCCGAGATGTTGTCGAAGCTCTCCGCCGTGTCCTTGGCGGTCAGCCCGATGGCGCCGACGGCGGGCAGCGCGAGGCCGGCCAGAAGGACTCCGGAGAGCACGCTGACGCCCAGGAACTTCACGCCGTTGCCGGCGTGTTCCATCGGTGATCCGCCGCTCCTGCCGCGCGGAGCTCCGGTGTTGCCTGGGGGCTGGGATGCCTGGGGGCGCTTCGGTGCCATGAGGAGAACCCTACGTCGCGGATTACCGCACACCGGGGCAGGTGTTCGCCTAGGCTTGTCACAAGCTTGCGACAGCTTCGGTGCGTCAACATCCATCACTCCTGTGGGCGACAAGACTTGCCCGGATTGCCCGTTGATGGCGGGGTTTTGAGGCAGCTGTGGCCTGCTGTACCCGTGTGGCCGGTTGCACTCCGTGATGACGCCTGCGGCGAGAGTGGGGGCCTGGCCTTTGGCAAGGCGCGCGACCTGCGATCACTCCAACGAGTGAGCTGATGGCCACCCATAGTCCGATTGGGTCATGCGAGATTGAGCCCGAAGGGGCTGTTGCAAGCTGTCGTTCTTCCGTAACGTCCTCAACTGGCAACGGTGAATATGCCGTTGCCGCCGTGGGGGAGCCTCGATACGGGAGAGGACGGCGCCGGCATGGGCTGGGTTGACGACTGGAGTGCGCAGGCCGCCTGTCGCACGAGTGATCCGGACGAACTGTTCGTCCAGGGGGCGGCGCAGAACCGCGCGAAGGCGGTGTGCAGCGGCTGCCCCGTCCGGACGGAGTGCCTCGCGGACGCCCTGGACAACCGGGTGGAGTTCGGGGTGTGGGGCGGGATGACGGAGCGCGAGCGCCGGGCGCTGCTGCGCCGCCGCCCGACGGTCATGTCGTGGCGGAGGCTGCTGGAGACGGCACGCACCGAGTACGAGGAGTCCCTCGCGACCGGAGTGATACTGACCGACTACGCCCAGGCGGGCTGAGCCCGGCCGCACCGCGCGGTCCGGGCCCGTCGGCCCCCAGGCCCTACGCCGCGCCGTTGAGCCGGTCCCCGACGGCCCGCAGTCCGGCCAGGTCGTGCACGTCCCCGGGCAGGGCCGGCACCTCCACGATCGGCACGTCCGGGTACACCGAGACGAAGCGGTCGCGGGTACGGCGCTCGCGCCCCAGGATCTGCATCCGCTCGGCGTGCAGCCGCAGCAGCCCCGCCGCGAGCAGCTCCGCCTCGGGCGAGGCGTGTTCCGAGCCGTTCTCCTCCAGGGCCTCGGCGGCCGCCAGCGCCCGCTCCGCGGTGAGCTGCGGTGCGCCCGTGCCGTGCACCCGGTTGAGCACCAGCCCCGCCAGCGGCATCCGGTCCGCGGCCAGCCGGTCCACGAAGTACGCCGCCTCGCGCAGCGCGTCCCGCTCCGGTGCCGCCACCACCAGGAACGCCGTGCCCGGCGCCTTGAGCAGCTGGTACGTGCGGTCCGCGCGCTCCCGGAAGCCGCCGAACATCGAGTCCATCGCGCTGACGAAGGTCTGCACGTCGGTGAGCAGCTGGGCGCCGAAGATCTTGCCCAGGGTGCCGGTCAGCAGCCCCACCCCGGCGTTGAGGAAGCGCATCGCGCTGCGCCCGCCGACCTTGGCCGGGGCGGTGAGGATCCGGATCACCCGGCCGTCCAGGAAGGACCCGAGCCGGTTGGGCGCGTCCAGGAAGTCCAGCGCCGAGCGGGACGGCGGGGTGTCCACGACGATCAGGTCCCACTCCTCGGCGGCGCGCAGCTGCCCGAGCTTCTCCATCGCCATGTACTCCTGGGTGCCCGCGAAGCCGGCCGACAGGGACTGGTAGAAGGGGTTCTCCATGATCGCCCTGGCCCGTTCGGGCTCGGCGTGGGCCAGCACGACCTCGTCGAAGGTCCGCTTCATGTCCAGCATCATGGCCTGGAGCTCCCCGGTGCCGTTCACCCCCTTGACCACCCGGGGGGTGTTGTCCAGCTCGGTCAGGCCCATCGACTGGGCGAGCCGGCGGGCCGGGTCGATGGTCAGCACCACGACCTTGCGGCCGCGCTCGGCCGCCCGCAGGCCGAGCGCCGCGGCGGTGGTGGTCTTGCCGACGCCGCCGGAGCCGCAGCAGACGATGATCCTGGTCTTCGGGTCGTCGATCAGCTCGTCCACCGCGAGCCGCCGTCCGGTGCTCCGCACCCCGTTCGAGGTCATGCCGCCCCCTGCCGCTTCAGTTCGCCCGCCAGCCGGTACAGCCCGCCGAGGTCCACGCCCTCGCCGAGCAGCGGCAGTTCGTACGTCGGGAGCCGCAGCTGCTGGACGTCGGCGCGCTGGGCGCGTTCCAGCTCGACCCGCTCGGCGTGCTCCCTGGCCTGCTCCAGCAGCGGGTCGAGCAGCGGCTCCACCGCGGCCCGGACCTTCTCCCCGGTGCGGCTGCGGCCGCCGAGCCCGGCCTCCCCGAGCGCCAGGGCGACCTCCTCGCGGTGGTCCCCGTCCACCGCGGCCACCGCCGCCGCGTCCAGCACCGGCGGCCGGACCATGTTGACCATCACCCCGCCCACCGGGAGCCGCGCCTCGCGCAGCTCCCCGATGCCGTCGACCGTCTCCTGCACCGGCATCTCCTCCAGCAGGGTGACCAGGTGCACCGCGGTCTCCGGCGACTTCAGCACCCGCATCACGGCCTGCGCCTGGGTGTGTATCGGGCCGATCCGGGCCAGCCCGGCGACCTCGGCGTTGACGTTCAGGAAGCGGGTCAGCCGCCCGGTCGGCGGGGCGTCCATCACCACCGCGTCGTAGCGCCGCCGCCCGTCCTGGTCCTTGCGCCTGGTCGCCTCGCAGGCCTTGCCGGTGAGCAGGACGTCCCGCACGCCGGGCGCGATGGTGGTGGCGAAGTCGACGAAGCCGACCTTCTGGAGCGCCTTCCCGGCCCGGCCGAGCTTGTAGAACATCTCCAGGTACTCCAGGAGCGCCAGCTCGGTGTCGATCGCCAGCGCGAAGACCTCGCCGGGCCCGCCCGGGCCGGGCGGCAGTCCCAGCTGGGCGCGGGAGACCGAGGCGATCCGGCGCTCCTCGTAGGGGAGCGCGGCGATCCCGAACAGCTCGGCGATGCCCTGCCGGCCCTCGACCTCGATCAGCAGCACCCGCCCGCCGTCGGCGGCGAGCGCCAGGGCCAGCGCCGCGGCCAGCGTGGTCTTCCCGGTGCCGCCCTTGCCGCTGACCACGTGCAGCCGGACGCCCTCCCAGTCGGGGTCGCGCCGGGCCGCCTGGCCGGGGGTGCGTGCCACGCTCCGTCTCCGTCCGTCTCCGTCCTACGGGCGTCCCCTCCTGACGAGGGTGCCCCTCACCAGGGTGCCCTCCCGCGAGCGTAACCAGGGAGCGCACCGGATGCCCGGAGCACCTGGGCCGTCAGGCCCGATCATGCCCTCTTTGTGCCCCACCTCACACGCCTCGCGGCGGGCGGCGCGGATCGCCGCGGCGGCTCGTCTAGAGTCTGGCCATGACCAAGTGGGAATACATGACGGCGCCCCTGCTCGTGCACGCCACCAAGCAGATCCTGGACAACTTCGGCGAGGACGGCTGGGAGCTCGTCCAGGTCGTGCCCGGCCCGAACCCGGAGCAGCTGGTGGCCTACTTCAAGCGGGAGAAGAACGCATGAGCAGGGTCGAGGAGAAGCTCGCCGAGCTGGGCCTGACCCTGCCGCCGGTGGCCGCCCCGGTCGCCGCCTACGTGCCGGCCGTGCACTCCGGCGACCTCGTCTTCACCTCCGGCCAGCTCCCGGTGGTCGACGGCAAGCTGCCGACCACCGGGAAGGTCGGCGCCGAGGTCTCCCCGGAGGAGGCCAAGGACCTCGCGCAGATCTGCGCGCTGAACGCGCTGGCCGCCGTGAAGTCGGTGATCGGTGACCTCGACCGGATCGAGCGGGTCGTCAAGGTCGTCGGCTTCGTCGCCGCCGCCCCCGACTTCATCGGTGTCCCGGCCGTGGTCAACGGCGCCAGCGAGCTGCTCGGCCGGGTGCTGGGCGACGCCGGCGTGCACGCCCGCAGCGCCGTCGGCGTCGCGGTGCTGCCGCTGGACGCGCCCGTCGAGGTCGAGCTCGTGGTGCGCGTCGAGGCCGCCTGAGCCTGTCGTGGGAGGCGGGGCCGGGACCGTCCGGCCCCGCCTCCGTGCTGCCGGGGCGGGCCCGGCCGACCGGGGAGCCTGGCGGGAATCGCCGGGCACGCCCTAGCATCCGGGCATGGACCATCGAGCGACGACGCTCCCGATGCCGCCCGGTTGGCCCGCCCGGATCCGGGCGGTCGCATCCGGCGCGGTGACCCCGCCGGTGCCCAGGGCCGCCGCGACCGTCGTGCTGCTGCGCGACGCCGCCGGGGGGCCGGAGGCCTACCTGCTGCGCCGGCGCACCTCCATGGCCTTCGCGGCCGGGATGTACGCCTACCCGGGCGGCGGGGTGGACCCCAGGGACGCCGAGGTCGAGCCGGGCTGGGCCGGGCCGGCGCCCGAGGAGTGGGCGCGGCGGCTCGGCGTGGACGCCGGCACCGCCCGGGCGGTGGTCTGCGCGGCCGTCCGCGAGACCTTCGAGGAGGCCGGCGTGCTGCTGGCCGGCCCGGACGCCGACAGCGTGGCGGCGCCCCGCGACTGGTCCGCCGAGCGGGCCGCGCTGGAGGCGCACCGGCTGTCCTTCGCGGAGTTCCTCCGCGACCACGGACTGGTGCTGCGCAGCGACCTGCTGGGCGGCTGGGCCCGCTGGATCACCCCGGAGTTCGAGGAACGGCGCTACGACACCTGGTTCTTCGTCGCCGCGCTGCCGGCCGGCCAGCGCGCCGCCCTGGAGGTCGGCGAGGCCGACCGGGTCGCCTGGCTGGCCCCGGCCGAGGCGGTACGGGGGCACCGGGAGGGCCGCTTCGGGATGCTGCCGCCGACCGTGACGGTGCTGCGCGAGCTGTCCTCGGTGCGCACCGCCGCCGAGGCCCTGGCGGCGGCCGCGGACCGCCCGCTGACGCCGGTGCTGGGCCGGGCCGAGGTCCGCGGCGACCGCCTGACGGTCCGCTGGCCCGGCTACGAGGAGCTGACCATCGACGGGGAGTTCCCCGCGGGGGCCTGACCGTTCACCGAGCGGCCCCGCGGCCCCGTACCGACGCAGAGAGAGGACCGACGCCCGATGACCCACGACGACGTGGCGCGCCGGACGGCACCCGAGTTGCCCGCCCGCCGCCTGACGCCCCGTGAGCCCGCCTGCGCCGGCCAGGCCCCGTACGAGGAGGCGGCCCCGCGCGCCCTCGTCCGGGCGCTGCCGACGCGGGCCCTGCACCGGGACACCGGAGGCGGCCGGTGAGCGGGCTCCTGCCGGGCGACCCCGCCGCCGTCGTCGGCGGCGAGGCCACCCCTCGGGCGCTGTGCGTGCTGGCCCCGAACCCGTCGCCGATGACGCTGGACGGCACCAACACCTGGCTGCTCTCCGAGCCGGGCTCGGACCTCGCGGTGGTGGTCGACCCGGGGCCGCTGCACGAGGGCCACCTGCGCCGGGTGGTCGACCTCGCGCGGGAGCGGGGCAAGCGGATCGCGCTGACCCTGCTCACCCACGGCCACGCCGACCACTCCGAGGGCGCGGCCCGCTTCGCCGAGCTGACCGGCACCGAGGTACGGGCGCTGGACCCGGCGCACCGGCTGGGCTCGGAGGGTCTGGTGGGCGGCCAGCGCCTGGACGTCGGCGGCCTGGACCTGCGGGTGGTGGCCACCCCGGGGCACACCTCGGACTCGCTGACCTTCCACCTGCCGGACGACGGCGCGGTGCTCACCGGGGACACCGTGCTCGGCCGCGGCACCACGATGGTCGCGCACCCCGACGGGCGGCTCGGCGACTACCTGGCCTCGCTGCGCCGGCTGCACGCGATGGCCTCCCACCAGGGCGTGCGGACCGTGCTGCCGGGCCACGGCCCGGTGCTCGCGGACGCGCTCGGCGCCGTCGACTACTACCTGGCCCACCGGGCCGCCCGGCTCGCCCAGGTGGAGACGGCGGTCGAGGCGGGCTGCCGGACGGCGCCCCAGGTGGTGGCCCGGGTGTACGCCGACGTGGACCGGGCGCTGTGGCCGGCCGCCGAGCTGTCGGTGCGGGCCCAGCTGGAGTACCTGGAGGGCCACGGGCTGATCCCCGGGTCCGACTGATCCGGCGAACGCGCAGGGGCCCGTCCGGATCGGACGGGCCCCTGCGCGTTCGCGGGCGTCAGCGCGATCGGCGCGACAGCCGCTCGACGTCCAGCAGGACCACCGCGCGGGCCTCCAGCTTCAGCCAGCCGCGGCCGGCGAAGTCGGCGAGCGCCTTGTTGACCGTCTCGCGGGAGGCGCCGACCAGCTGGGCCAGCTCCTCCTGGGTGAGGTCGTGGGCGACGTGGATGCCCTCCTCGGACTGCACGCCGAACCGGCGGGAGAGGTCCAGCAGCGCCTTGGCGACGCGGCCGGGCACGTCGGAGAAGACCAGGTCGGACATCACGTCGTTGGTGCGGCGCAGACGGCGGGCGATGGCCCTCAGCAGCGCGATGGAGACCTCGGGGCGGGCGTGCAGCCAGGGCTGGAGGTCGCCGTGGCCGAGGCCCAGCAGCTTGACCTCGGTCAGCGCGCTGGCGGTGGCGGTGCGCGGGCCCGGGTCGAACAGCGACAGCTCGCCGATCATCTCGCTGGGGCCGAGCACGGCCAGCATGTTCTCGCGGCCGTCCGGCGAGGCACGGTGCAGCTTGACCTTGCCCTCGGCGACGACGTACAGCCGGTCGCCCGGGTCGCCCTCGTGGAACAGCGACTCCCCACGGGCGAGGGTGACCTCGGTCATGGAAGCGCGCAGCTCGCCGGCCTGTTCGTCGTCGAGTGCCGCGAAGAGTGCGGCGCGCCGCAGAACGTCGTCCACGTGCTTCCTCCTTCTCGGCCGAACGGCTGGTGGGCCGTCCGGCGCAAGTTCCGTTCAGTGTCCTGCGTCACCAAGCATGGCGCATGTCGCTCCGATCATATGAGGAGGGGGTGTGCCGAGGGGTGCCGTGCGGGGCCATTCGTACCGGCGGGCCACCGGCCGGGGCCGGTGGTGGAAGCCCTCCGGGACCGGTCCGGCGAACGCCCGTCCGCCCTGCCCGAACAGGGATTCGTCGGCGTGGCGGCGGCGGTGGCGTGGCGGTGCGGGGCCGGCGCCGCGGCGGACGGCGGGGGGCCCGGGATGTAAGCGGTGACCTCGATCCCGCTGGTGAGGCGCACACGGGC
>NZ_JBISAI010000032.1:63601-71186 GCF_044391605.1 Kitasatospora sp. NPDC018619 | reverse complement strand
CCGAGAAGTTCGACAAGACCCGCGAACTACGCGTCAGCCACGCCTTCCACTCCCCCCTCATGGAACCCGTGCTCGACGAGTTCCGCACCACCCTCGCCGAACTCACCTTCCACACCCCCACCATCCCCATCGTCTCCACCCTCACCGGCAAACCCGCCACCACCGCCGAACTCACCGACCCCGACTACTGGACCCGCCACGCCCGCCACACCGTCCGCTTCCACGACGCCCTGGACACCCTCCGGGCCAAGGGCGTCACCACCTTCCTGGAACTCGGCCCCGACGCCGTGCTCACCGCCCTCGGGCGGGACGGCGCCGACGGCGGCGACGAGGCCTTCGTGCCGGTGCTGCGGCGCGACCGGCCCGAGGTGCGGAGCGCCGTGACGGCCCTGGCCGCACTGCACGGGCGCGGGGTGAAGGCCGACTGGGCGGCGTTCTTCGCCGGCTCCGGCGCCCGCCGGGTCGACCTGCCCACCTACGCCTTCCAGCGCCGCCGGTACTGGCTGGACGCCGCGCCCGCCGCGGGGGCGGCCGCCGACCCGGCGGACGCCTCCTTCTGGCAGGCCGTCGAGCAGCAGGACCTGACCGCGCTCGGCGCCAGCCTGCGGCTGGCCGAGCAGGAGCGGCAGTCGCTGGCCGGGGTGCTGCCCGCGCTGTCCTCCTGGCGGCGCGAGCGCCAGGACCGCTCGCGGCTGGACTCCTGGCGCTACCGCGTCGAGTGGCAGCGGCTCGCCGACCCGGCCGCCCCGCCCGCGCTGGACGGCGACTGGCTGGTCGTCCTGCCCGCGGGCCGGACGGAGGAGGAGTGCGGCGGTGCGCCGGCCGCGCTGCGGGCCCGCGGCGCCGGGGTGCTGACCGTCACGGCGGCCGGGGGCGAGGACCGTGCCGCGCTGGCCGCCCGGCTGGCGGCTGCCGTCGGGGAGCGCCGGCCGCGGGGCGTGCTGTCCCTGCTGGCCCTGGACGAGCGGGAGGCCCGGCCCGGGGTGCCGGCCGCGCTGGCCGACACCGTGCTGCTGCTGAACGCCCTGGACGACGCCGGGCTGGACGCCCCGCTGTGGTGCGCGACCAGGGGCGCGGTGGCGACCGCGCCGGGCGGGCCGGTCAGCCCGGCACAGGCGCAGCTGTGGGGCCTGGGGCGGGTGGCCGCGCTGGAGTGCCCGGTGCGCTGGGGCGGCCTGGTGGACCTGCCGGAGGCTCTGGACGGCAGGGCCGGTGACCGGCTGGCCGCGGTGCTGGCGGGCGGGTCCGGCGAGGACCAGGCCGCCGTCCGGGCGGACGGGCTGTACGCGCGCCGCCTGGCCCGGGCGGCCGGCGGCACGGCGGGCCGGGAGTGGCGCCCGCGCGGCACCGTCCTGGTGACCGGCGGTACGGGTGCGCTGGGTGCCCGGATCGGGCGCTGGCTGGCCGGGAACGGCGCGGAGCACGTGGTGCTGACCAGCCGTCGGGGCGGCGAGGCCGCCGGGGCGGCCACGCTGGAGGCCGAGCTGGCCGGCCTGGGGGCGCGGGTCACGGTGGCCGCCTGCGACGTCGCGGACCGCGCGGCGCTGGCCGGGCTGCTGGCGGAGCTCGGCCCGCTGAGCGCCGTGGTGCACGCGGCCGGCTCGGGCGCGATGGGGCCGCTGCGCGAGCTGGACGCGGACGCGCTGGCCGCGGCCGGCGCGGCCAAGGTGACCGGCGCCGCACACCTGGACGAGCTGCTGGACGGCGTGGAGCTGGACGCCTTCGTGCTGATGTCCTCCGTCGCCGGGGTCTGGGGCGGCGGCGGCCAGGCCGCGTACGGTGCGGCGAACGCGTTCCTGGACGCGCTGGCCGAGCGGCGCCGGGCGCGCGGCCTGCCGGCCACCTCGGTGGCCTGGGGCCCGTGGGCCGGGGACGGCATGTCGGCCGGGCAGGAGGAGCCGCTGCGGCGGATGGGCCTGGGCGCGCTGTCGCCGGACCTCGCGGTGGCGGCCCTGCGGCAGGCGCTGGACCTGGACGACACGGCCGTGACCGTCGCCGAGGTGGACTGGTCGCGCTTCCAGCCCGGCTTCACGGCCCTCCGGCCGAGCCCGCTGCTGGGCGCGCTGGCCGAGGTGCGGGAGTCGGCGGCCGCCGAGGAGCGGCCCGCGGCCGCCGACGGCGGCGCCTCGGCGCTGCGGGCCGAGCTGGCCGCCCTGCCCGTCGCCGAGCGCTCCCGCTCCCTGGTGGAGCTGGTCAGCGGCCTGGCGGCGGAGGTCCTGGGCCACCCCTCGGCCGAGGGGATCGACGTGGTCCGCCCGTTCCAGGAGCAGGGCTTCGACTCCCTGACGGCGGTCGAGCTGCGCGACCGGCTCACCCGGTCGACCGGGGTGCGGCTGCCGAGCACCCTGCTGTTCGACCACCCGACCCCGGAGGCGGTGGCCGCCCGGCTGCTGGGCGAGGTGCTCGGCGAGGACGCTTCCTCGCCCGCCCCGGCCCTCGGCCCGGTGGACGCCGAGGACCCGGTCGCGATCATCGGGATGAGCTGCCGCTACCCCGGCGGGGTGGCGAGCCCCGGCGAGCTGTGGCAGCTGGTCGCCCAGGGCCGGGACGCCGTCGGCGGCTTCCCGCAGGACCGCGGCTGGGACACCGCCGCGCTGTTCAGCGACGACCCCGAGCAGCCCGGCACCTGCTACGCCTCCGAGGGCGGGTTCCTGTACGACGCCGCCGGGTTCGACGCCGCGTTCTTCGGGATCAACCCGCGCGAGGCGCTGGCCACGGACCCCCAGCAGCGGCTGCTGCTGGAGACCGCCTGGGAGGCCTTCGAGCACGCGGGCGTGGACCCGCAGTCGGCGCGCGGCAGCCGGACGGGCGTCTTCACCGGCATCTCGTACCACGACTACGCGGCCCGGTTCACCACCGTCCCGCAGGAGGTGGAGGGCTACCTGGGCAACGGCAGTTCGGCCAGCGTCGCCTCCGGCCGGATCGCCTACACCCTGGGGCTGGAGGGCCCGGCGGTGTCCGTGGACACCGCCTGCTCCTCCTCGCTGGTCGCCCTGCACCTGGCGGGCCAGGCGCTGCGCTCCGGCGAGTGCTCGCTCGCCCTGGCCGGCGGTGTCGCGGTGATGTCGACGCCGGGTTCGTTCATCGAGTTCAGCCGCCAGCGCGGGCTGGCCCCGGACGGCCGCTGCAAGGCCTTCGCCGAGGCCGCGGACGGCACCGGCTGGGGCGAGGGCGTGGGCATGCTGCTGCTGGAGCGGCTCTCCGACGCCCGCCGCAACGGGCACCCGGTGCTCGCGGTGCTGCGCGGCAGCGCCGTCAACCAGGACGGCGCCTCCAACGGGCTGACCGCCCCCAACGGGCCCTCCCAGGAGCGGGTGATCCGCGAGGCGCTCGACCGGGCCGGGCTCGCCGCCGCCGAGGTGGACGTGGTGGAGGCGCACGGCACCGGCACCCGGCTGGGCGACCCGATCGAGGCCCAGGCGCTGCTGGCCACCTACGGCCAGGACCGCGAACTGCCGCTGCTGCTCGGCTCGTTGAAGTCCAACATCGGCCACACCCAGGCCGCCGCCGGCGTCGGCGGCGTGATCAAGATGGTCGAGGCGATGCGCCGGGGCACCGTCCCGCGCACCCTCCACGTGGACGCGCCGTCCTCCCAGGTGGACTGGACGGCCGGATCCGTCGAGCTGGTCACCGAGCAGCGGGCGTGGCCCGAGACCGGCCGCCCGCGCCGGGCCGGCGTCTCCTCCTTCGGCGTCAGCGGCACCAACGCCCACGTCATCCTGGAGCACGCTCCGCAGGAGCAGCCGCCGGCCGCGCCGGCCGGCCGCCGCACCCTCCCGTTCCTGCTCTCGGCCCGTACCGACCAGGCCCTGCGCGCCCAGGCCCGCCGCCTGCACGAGCACCTGGACGCCGCCCCGGACACCGACCCGGCGGCCCTCGGCCGCTCGCTGGCCACCGGCCGCGCGCAGTTCGCCCACCGGGCGGCCGTGGTGGCCGCCGACCGTGAGGAGCTGCTGGCCGCCCTGGCGGCGCTCGCCCAGGGCGGGCCGGCCCCCGAGCTGGTGCGCGGCACCGTCGCCGCGGGCCGCACGGCCTTCCTGTTCACCGGCCAGGGCGCCCAGCGCGCCGGGATGGGCGGCGAACTGTACGGCGAGTTCCCGGTGTTCGCCGCGGCCTTCGACGAGGTCTGCGCGGAGCTGGACCGCCACCTGGAGCGGCCGCTGGCCGAGGTGATCGCCGAGGGCGGCGAGCTGCTGGACCGCACCGGCTGGACCCAGCCCGCCCTGTTCGCCGTCGAGGTCGCCCTCTACCGCCTGGTGGAGTCCTGGGGCGTGCGGCCGGACTTCCTCGCCGGGCACTCCGTCGGGGAGCTGGCCGCCGCCCACGCGGCCGGCGTCCTCTCCCTTCCCGACGCCGCCCGGCTGGTCGCCGCCCGCGGGCGGCTGATGGAGCGGCTCCCGGCCGGCGGCGCGATGGTGGCCGTGGAGGCCGCCGAGGCCGAGGTGCTGCCGCTGCTCGGCGACGAGGTGGCGGTGGCCGCCGTCAACGGCCCGCGGGCCACCGTCCTGGCGGGGCCGCAGGAGGCCGTCCTGCGGATCGCCGCGGACCTCGCCGCGGCCGGGCACCGCACCCGGCGGCTGCGGGTCAGCCACGCCTTCCACTCGCCGCTGATGGACCCGATGCTGGCGGAGTTCCGCGCCGTCGCCGAGTCGCTGACGTACCGGGAGCCGCTGGTCCCGGTGGTCTCCGGCACCGGCCGCCCGGTGGCCGCCGAGGAGCTGTGCACGGCGGAGTACTGGGTCGGCCAGATCCGCGCGGCCGTCCGCTTCGACGCGGTGTTCCGGCGGCTGGCCGCCGAAGGCGCGACCAGGTACCTGGAGCTGGGCCCGGACGGCGTGCTGACGGCGATGGGCCGGGACTGCCTGGCCGGGACGGACGCCCCGGAGGGCAGCGCCCTGCTGCCCGCGCTGCGCCGGGACCGGCCGGAGGCCGCGTCCGTGGTCCGGGCCGTCGGCGCCCTGCACACCCTGGGCGCCGCGGTGGACTGGCCGGCGTTCTTCGCCGCCGCCGGGGCCCCGGCCGGCCGCCTGGAGCTGCCCACCTACCCCTTCCAGCGCGAGCGGTTCTGGCTGGACGGGCCCGCCCCGGCCGCCGACCCGGCGGACGCCGCGTTCTGGGAGGCCGTCGAGCGGCAGGACGTGACCGCGCTCGGCGCCAGCCTGCGGCTGGCCGAGGAGGAGCAGCGCTCGCTGGCCGGGGTGCTGCCCGCGCTGTCCTCCTGGCGCCACCGCGAGCGGGCCGGTTCGCGGCTCGACTCCTGGCGCTACCGGGCCGCCTGGCAGCGGCTCCCGGAGCCGCCGGCCGGCCCGGCCGCGGGCAGCTGGCTGGCGGTGCTGCCCGCCGGGGCCGCCCTGCCCGCCGCCGAGGGCGCCCTGACGGCGCTGGAACGGCACGGCGCGCGGGTGCTGCGGGTGCCCGTCGGCCCGGAGGGCCTGGACCGCGCCGCACTGGCGGGCCCGCTGCGCCGGGCCCTGGACGGCACCGCGCCGACCGGCGTGCTCTCGCTGCTGGCCCTCGCGGACGGCGCCGACGAGCAGGCCGTCACGGCCGGCGCCGTGGCACTGCTCCAGGCCCTCGGCGACCTCGCCGTGGACGCCCCGCTGTGGTGCGCGACCCGGGCCGGCGTGTCGCTCGGCGAGCAGGTCGCCGAGCCCGCGCAGGCCGCGCTGTGGGGCCTGGGCCGCGCGGCCGCGCTGGAGCACCCGGACCGCTGGGGCGGCCTGGTGGACCTGCCGGAGGAGGTCGACGGCCCGGCCGGGGCCCTGCTGGCCGCGGCCCTGCGGGGCACCGGCGGCGAGGACCAGCTCGCGGTGCGGCCCGACGGCCTGTACGGGCGGCGGCTGCTGCCCGCGCCGGCGGCGCGCCGCGGCGAGGCGCCCGGCTGGGACGGCGACGGCACGGTGCTGGTCACCGGCGGCACCGGTGCGCTCGGCGCCCGGCTGGCCCGGCACCTGGTCGCCGAGCACGGCGTGCGCCACCTGCTGCTCACCAGCCGCAGCGGCCCCGACGCCCCCGGCGCCGACGGCCTCGCCGCCGAACTGACCGCCCTCGGCGCCACCGTGACCGTCGCCGCCTGCGACGCCGCCGACCGCGAGCAGCTCGCCGCCCTGCTGGCCGGCATCCCCGCCGAGCACCCGCTCACCGGCGTGGTGCACGCCGCCGGGGTGCTCGACGACGGCGTGATCGACGCGCTGACCCCCGAGCGGCTGGAGACCGTCCTGCGGGCCAAGGCCGCCTCGGCCCGCCACCTGCACGAGCTGACGCTGGAGCCGAAGCCGGCCGCCTTCGTGCTGTTCTCCTCGTTCAGCGGCACGCTCGGCGCCCCCGGGCAGGCCAACTACGCGGCCGCCAACGCCTACCTGGACGCCCTGGCCGAGCAGCGCGCGGCCCTCGGCCTGCCCGCCACCTCGGTGGCCTGGGGGCCGTGGGACGAGGGCGGCATGGCCGCCGGGGGCGAGGTGCTGGAGCGCGCCCGGCGCACCGGGGTGACCCCGCTGCCCCCGGCCGCCGGGCTGGCCGCCCTGGACGCCGCGCTGGCCCAGGGCGACACCGCGGTCGCCGTGGTGGACGTGGACTGGTCCCGGTTCGCGCCGGGGTTCGTCGCGGCCCGGCCCAGCCGGCTGCTCGCCGGGATCCCGGCCGCCCTGGCGGCGGCCCCGGGCCCGGAGGCCCCGGCCGGGGCGGCCGAGGACGGGAGCGCGCTGGCCTCCCGGCTGGCCGGCGTCCCGGCGGCGGAGCGGGAGCGGATCCTGCTGGAGCTGGTCCGGGGGCTCACCGCCGAGGTGCTCGGGCACCGCGGCCCGGAGGCGGTGGAGCCCCGCAAGGGCTTCCTGGAGCTGGGCTTCGACTCGCTGACCGCCGTCGAGCTGCGCAACCGGCTGGGCGGCGCCACGGGCCTCGGCCTGCCCTCCACGCTGCTCTTCGACCACCCGGACCCGGTGGCGCTGGCCGCCCTGCTGGCGGAGCGTCTGGCCCCTGCGGCGGACGCCCCCGCGCAGGCGGACGTGTTCGCCGGGCTGGACGCCCTGGAGGCCGCGCTCACCGGCGCCGAGCTGGACGACGAGGACGGCCGCAGGGTCACCGCCCGGCTGGAGACCCTGATCTCCAAGTGGCGCGAGTTCAGGGGTGCAGGGGTGCCCGTCAGGGGTGTCCCGGCCGCGGGTGCGGCTGCCACTGTCGATGCGGACCTCGAACTGCAAGCCGCGTCGGTGGATGAGGTGCTCTCCCTGATCGACGCGGAATTCGGCCTCTGAGCGGTCAACGCTGCCTGGTGGAAGGTGTGCAATGCGGACGGATGACAAGGTCGTCGATTACCTCAAGAAGGTGACCGCAGACCTGCGGCGGACGCGGCAGCGCGTCCGCGAGCTGGAGGCCGCGGAGCACGAGCCGATCGCGATCGTCGCGATGGGCTGCCGCTTCCCCGGCGACGTCCGCACGCCCGAGGACCTCTGGCGGCTGCTCGCCGAGGGCCGGGACGCGGGCGGCGGGCGGCCCCCCGCCCCCGGGGGGGGCCCCCCCCGCCGGCGCGGGCGGAGCGCCGCCGGCCCCCGGGGCGCGGTCCGCAGCCCGGGGGCGGGCCAGTTCC
>NZ_JBISAI010000032.1:7595-63591 GCF_044391605.1 Kitasatospora sp. NPDC018619 | reverse complement strand
CCGCGCCTCGCCCGCCGGCCGGGTGGGGCGCCCGCACCCCCGGCCCCGGCCCCCCGCCGGCGGACCGGGGGCGGCCCCCCGCGGGGGGCCGGCGGGGGGGGGGGGGGTCCCCCCCCCCCCGCGGCTGGGACACCGACCGCCTGCTCGGCGGCAGCGCCGACGGCACCGGCGCCTCGTACGTCAGCGAGGGCGCGTTCCTGTACGGGGCGCCGGAGTTCGACGCCGGCTTCTTCGGGATCAGCCCGCGCGAGGCCCTCGTCATGGACCCGCAGCAGCGGCTGCTGCTGGAGACCTCCTGGGAGGCGATCGAGCGGGCCGGGATCGACCCGCACACGCTGCGCGGCAGCCGGACGGGCGTGTTCGCCGGCACCAACGGGCAGGACTACGCGGCCCTGGTGACCAGGGCGCCGGAGGCGGCCGAGGGCTACCTGGCCACCGGCATCGGCGCCAGCGTGGTCTCCGGCCGGATCTCGTACACCTTCGGGCTGGAGGGCCCGGCCGTCACCGTGGACACCGCGTGCTCCGCCTCGCTGGTCTCCCTCCACCTCGCCGTCCAGGCGCTGCGCCAGGGCGAGTGCTCGCTCGCCCTGGCGGGCGGGGTCACCGTGATGTCGACCCCGCTGTCCTTCGTCGAATTCTCCAAGCAGCGCGGGCTCGCCCCGGACGGCCGCTGCAAGGCCTTCGCCGAAGCCGCCGACGGCACCGGCTGGGGCGAGGGCGCCGGCATGCTGCTGCTGGAGCGGCTCTCCGACGCCCGCCGCAACGGGCACCCGGTGCTCGCCGTGGTTCGCGGCAGCGCCGTCAACCAGGACGGCGCCTCCAGCGGCCTGACCGCCCCCAACGGCCCCTCCCAGCAGCGGGTCGTGCGCCAGGCCCTGGCGAACGCCCGGCTCTCCACCGCCGACGTGGACGCCGTCGAGGCGCACGGCACCGGCACCCGCCTGGGCGACCCGATCGAGGCCCAGGCGCTGCTGGCCACCTACGGCCAGGACCGCGAACTGCCGCTGCTGCTGGGCTCGGTGAAGTCCAACCTCGGCCACACCCAGGCCGCGGCGGGCGTGGCCGGCGTGATGAAGATGGTGCTGGCCCTCCAGCACGGCGTGCTGCCGCGGACCCTGCACGTGGACGCGCCGTCCTCCCAGGTGGACTGGACGGCCGGATCCGTCGAGCTGCTGACCGAGCAGCGGGCGTGGCCCGAGACCGGCCGCCCGCGCCGGGCCGGCGTCTCCTCCTTCGGCGTCAGCGGCACCAACGCCCACGTCATCATCGAGCAGGCCCCCGAGGAGCCGCCCGCCGGGCAGGCGAGCGAGCTGCCCGCCGGGGAGCAGCCCGCCGCTGCGGCACCGGCGCCCGCCCCGGGCCCGCTGCCCTTCCTGCTCTCCGCCCGCACCGACCGCGCCCTGCGCGCCCAGGCGCTGCGGCTGCGCGAGCACCTGGAGACGGACCCGGCCCCCGCCGACCTCGCTCTCTCGCTGGCGGTCTCGCGCTCCCGGTTCACCCACCGCGCGGCCGTCGTCGCCGGGAACACCGCCGAACTGGCCTGCGCGCTGGAGGCGTTCGCGGCGGGCGAGGAGCCGGCCCGGGTGGTCTCCGGCACCGCCGACGTGACCGGCAAGACCGTCTTCGTCTTCCCCGGCCAGGGCTCCCAGTGGGCCGGCATGGCCGTCGAACTCCTCGACACCGAACCGGTCTTCGCCCAGCGCATCACCGAATGCGCCGACGCGCTGGCCGAGTTCACCGACTGGAACCTGATCGACGTCCTCCGAGGCACCGACGGCGCCCCCGGCTACGACCGCGTCGACGTCGTCCAACCCGCCCTGTGGGCCGTCATGGTCTCCCTCGCCACCCTCTGGCAGGCCCACGGCGTCCACCCCGACGCCGTCATCGGCCACTCCCAGGGCGAGATCGCCGCCGCCACCGTCGCCGGCGCCCTCACCCTCCACGACGCCGCCCGCGTCGTCGCCCTGCGCTCCCAGGCCATCACCGCCATCGCCGGCCACGGCGGCATGGTCTCCATCGCCCAACCCGCCCACCACCTCGACCTCACCCCCTGGCACGACCGCATCTCCGTCGCCGCCGTCAACGGCCCCGCCTCCACCGTCGTCGCCGGAGACGCCGACGCCCTCGACGAACTCCAGGCCGCCCTGGAGGCCGAGGGGGTGCACGCCCGCCGCGTCCCCGTCGACTACGCCTCCCACTCCGCCCACGTCGAACAGCTCCAGGACGAACTGCTCCGCCTGCTCGCCCCCGTCGCCCCCCGAACCTCCCAGGTGCCCTTCTACTCGACGGTGGACGACGCCTGGCTGGACACCGCGGAGCTGGACGCCGCCTACTGGTACCGCAACCTGCGCCGGACCGTCCGGCTGGAGCAGGCCGTGCGCGCGCTCGCCGCCGACGGGCACGCCTTCTTCGTCGAGGCCAGCCCCCACCCGGTGCTCGCCCCCGCCGTCCAGGACACCCTGGACGCCGCCGGGGCCACCGCCGTCGCGACCGGCACCCTGCGCCGCGACCAGGGCGGGCCCGCCCGGTTCCGCACCGCGCTCGCCGCCCTGCACGTGCGGGGCCGCGAGGCCGACTGGCCGGCCCTCCTCCCCGGCGCGCGCCGGATCGCCCTGCCCACCTACGCCTTCCAGCACGAGCGCTACTGGCTGGACGCCACCGGCGCCGTCGGCGACGCCGCCGACCTCGGCCTCGGCTCCGCCGCGCACCCGCTGCTCGGCGCCTCGCTCTCCCTCGCCGACGGCGACGGCCTGCTGCTCACCGGCCGGCTCTCGCTGCGCACCCACCCCTGGCTGGCCGACCACGCCGTGCTCGGCTCCGTGCTGCTGCCCGGCACCGCCTTCCTCGACCTGCTGGTCCACGCCGGGGACCAGGCCGGCTGCGACCGGGTCGAGGAACTCGCCCTGGAGAGCCCGCTGGTGCTCCCCGAGACCGGCGGCATCGCCCTCCAGCTGCGGGTCGGCCCGGCCGACGACAGCGGACGGCGCGAGGTCACCGTCCACTCCCTGCGCGAGGACGCGCCGCCGGACGCGCCCTGGGTCCGGCACGCCAGCGGGTGGCTCGCCCGGGCCGGCGCGCCGGCCGCCGCCGAGGAGCTGACGGCCTGGCCGCCGGCCGGCGCCACCGCCGTCGACCTCGACGGCTACTACGAGCGGCTGGCCGCCGGCGGCCTCGGCTACGGCCCGGCCTTCCGCGGCCTGCGGGCCGCCTGGCTGGACGGCGACGACGTCTACGCCGAGGTCGCGCTGCCCGAGGAGCAGCGCTCCGGCGCCGAGCGCTTCGGGCTGCACCCGGCGCTGCTGGACGCCGCCCTGCACGCGCTGGGCTGCGCCGCGGACGGCGGCGAGGGCCTGGACCTGCTGCCGTTCGCCTGGAGCGGTGTGACCCTGCACGCCGCCGGCGCGACCGAGCTGCGCGTACGGCTCAGCCGCACCGGCCGGGACAGCGTCTCGCTGCTGGCCGCCGACCGCTCCGGCGCCCCGGTGGCCACCGCCGACTCCTTCGTGCTGCGCCCGATCGGCGCCGTGGGGGCCGCCGCCCGCGACACCACCGCCGACGCGCTGTTCCGGCTCGACTGGACGGCCGTGCCGCTGCCCGAGGAGGGCGTCGAGCCGTACCGCGCCGACGGCCTGGACGCGCTGCCCGCCGAGGTGCCGGCCACCGTGCTGGTGCCGGTCGAGGCGCCCGCCGGGGGCGCCACCGCGGACGGCGTGCGGGCCGTCACCCACCGGGTGCTGGCGCTGCTGCGGCAGTGGCTCGCCGAGGAGCGCTTCGCCGACTCCCGGCTGGTGCTGGCCACCACCGGCGCCGTCGCCGCCCGCCCCGGCGAGGACGTCACCGCCCTGGCCTGCTCCGCGCTGTGGGGCCTGGTGCGCTCCGCGCAGTCCGAGAACCCGGACCGGATCGTCCTGGTCGACCTGGACGGCACCGCGGCCTCGGCCGCCGCACTGCCCGCCGCGCTCGCCACCGGCGAGCCCCAACTCGCCCTGCGCGAGGGGGCGGTGCTGGCCGCACGGCTGGCCCGCGCGGCCGGCTCCGGCGCGCTCACCCCGCCCGCCGGCACGCCCTGGCGCCTGGACACCACCGGCCGCGGCACCCTGGACAACCTCACCCTGGCCGCCTGCCCGGAGACCCTGGAGCCGCTCGCCCCCGGCCACGTCCGGGTCGCGATGCGCGCCGCCGGGCTCAACTTCCGCGACGTGCTCAACGCGCTCGGCATGTACCCGGGCCAGGCCGGCCTGCTCGGCAACGAGGGCGCCGGCGTCGTCCTGGAGGTCGCCGAGGACGTCACCTCGCTCGCCCCCGGCGACCGGGTGATGGGCATGTTCGCCGGCTCCTTCGGCACCACCGCGGTCACCGACCACCGGCTGCTGGTCCGGATCCCGCGGGGCTGGGGCTTCACCGAGGCCGCGTCCGCCCCGATCGTCTTCCTCACCGCCCACTACGCGCTGACCGACCTGGCCGGGCTGCGGGCCGGGGAGTCCGTCCTGGTGCACGCCGCCGCCGGCGGCGTGGGCATGGCCGCCGTCCAGCTCGCCCGCCACCTGGGCGCCGAGGTGTACGGCACGGCCGGCACCGGCAAGTGGGACGCGCTGCGGCCGCTCGGCCTGGACGACGCCCACCTGGCCGGCTCCCGCACCCTGGACTTCGGCCGGGAGTTCCTGGCGGCCACCGGCGGCCGCGGCGTGGACGTCGTCCTGAACGCGCTGGCCGGGGAGTTCGTCGACACCTCGCTCGCCCTGCTGCCCCGCGGCGGCCGGTTCGTCGAGATGGGCAAGACCGACATCCGGGACGCCGAGGAGGTCGCCCGGCGGCACCCCGGCGTCGCCTACCGCGCCTTCGAGCTGTTCGAGGCCGGCCCGCAGCGCATCCGGGAGATGCTCACCGAGCTGGTCGAGCTGTTCGAGTCGGGGGCGCTGCACCCGCTGCCGATCACCACCTGGGACGTCCGCCGCTCGGTCGACGCCTTCCGCCACGTCAGCCAGGCCCGGCACACCGGCAAGGTCGTGCTGACCGTCCCGCCCGCGGCCGACCCCGACGGCACCCTGCTGATCACCGGCGGCACCGGCGTGCTGGGCGGGGTGCTGGCCCGGCACCTGGTCGCCGAGCACGGCGTGCGCCACCTGCTGCTCACCAGCCGGACCGGCCCCGACGCGCCCGGCGCGGCCGAGCTCACCGCCGAACTCACCGCCCTCGGCGCCACCGTGACCGTCGCCGCCTGCGACGCCGCCGACCGCGAGCAGCTCGCCGCCCTGCTGGCCGCGATCCCCGCCGAGCACCCGCTCACCGGCGTGGTGCACACCGCCGGAGTGCTCGACGACGGCGTGATCGGCTCGCTCACCCCGGAGCGGATCGACGCGGTGCTGCGCCCCAAGGTCGACGGCGCGCTCAACCTGCACGAGCTGACGCTCGACCGGGAGCTGGCCTGCTTCGTGCTGTTCTCCTCCGCCGCCGGCGTGCTCGGCGGCGCGGGCCAGGGCGGCTACGCCGCCGCCAACACCTTCCTGGACGCCCTCGCCCAGCACCGCCGCGCCCGCGGCCTGGCCGGCTCCTCGCTCGCCTGGGGCCTGTGGGCGCAGCGCAGCAGCATGACCGGGCACCTGGACGCCCGGGACGTCGAGCGGATGAGCGAGGGCGGCATGACCCCGCTCGGCTCGGAGCTCGGCATGGCCCTGTACGACGCGGCCGCGCTGCGGGACGAGCCGCTGCTGCTGCCCGCCGACCTCGACCTGTCCGCCCGGCGCGGGCGCGGGCCCGTCCCGGCGCTGCTGCGCGGCCTGCTGCGGGCCCCGGCCCGGCGCAGGGCGGAGGCGGTGTCCGGGCCCACCGGCTCGGCGCTGGCCGGCCGGCTGGCCGCGCTCGGCGAGGCGGACCGCACCGGGCTCCTGCTGGACCTGGTGCGCGGCCACGCGGCCTCGGTGCTGGGGCACGGCTCGGCGGAGGCGATCGAGGCCGACCGCGCGTTCAAGGACCTCGGCTTCGACTCGCTGACGGCGGTGGAGCTGCGCAACCGGCTCACCACCGCGACCGGGCTGCGGCTGCCCGCCACCCTGGTCTTCGACCACCCGTCGCCGACCGCGCTCGCCCGCCACCTGCGGGCCCGGCTGCTCGACGACCAGGCCCCGGCGGCCGCCGGCACGGCGCCGGCCCCGGCCGGCCGGGAGGCGGACGCCGACGGGGACGCCGTCGCGATCGTCGCGATGGGCTGCCGCTACCCCGGCAAGGTCGCCTCGCCCGAGGACCTGTGGCGGCTGCTGCTGGAGGGCGGCGACGCACTCGGCGGCTTCCCGGGCGACCGCGGCTGGGAGCCCGGCGGCCAGGGCGGCTTCCTGTACGACGCGGCCGGGTTCGACGCCGAGTTCTTCGGCATCAGCCCGCGCGAGGCGCTCGCCATGGACCCGCAGCAGCGGCTGCTGCTGGAGACCTCCTGGGAGACCTTCGAGCGGGCCGGCATCGACCCGGCCTCGGTGCACGGCACCCGGGTCGGCGTGTTCACCGGCACCAGCGGCCAGGACTACGCCTCGCGGCTGCGCCGCGTCCCCGGCGAGGTCGAGGGCTACCTGGGCAACGGCAGCGCGGCCAGCGTGATCTCCGGCCGGGTGGCGTACACCTTCGGGCTGGAGGGCCCGGCGATCACCGTGGACACCGCCTGCTCCTCCTCGCTGGTGGCCCTGCACCTGGCGGCGGCCGCGCTGCGCCGCGGCGAGTGCGACCTCGCCCTGGCCGGCGGCGTGGCCGTGATGTCCACCCCCGGCCTGTTCGCCGAGTTCGACCGGCAGGGCGGCATGTCGGCGGACGGCCGCTGCAAGGCCTTCGCCGCCTCCGCCGACGGGACGGGCTTCGCCGAGGGCGTGGGCGTGCTGCTGGTCGAGCGGCTCTCCGACGCCCGCCGCAACGGGCACCCGGTGCTCGCGCTGGTGCGGTCCACCGCGATCAACCAGGACGGCGCCTCCAACGGGCTGACCGCCCCGAGCGGCCCGGCGCAGGAGCGGGTGATCCGCGAGGCGCTGGCCGCCGCCGGCCTCGGCTCCGCCGACGTGGACGCCGTCGAGGCGCACGGCACCGGCACCCGCCTGGGCGACCCGATCGAGGCCAACGCCCTGCTCGCCACCTACGGCCAGGACCGCGAACTCCCGCTGCTGCTCGGCTCGCTGAAGTCCAACATCGGCCACGCCCAGGCCGCCGCCGGCGTCGGCGGCATCATCAAGATGGTGCTCGCCATGCGGCACGGCGTCCTCCCCCGCACCCTGCACGTCGACGAGCCCACCCCGCACGTGGACTGGACGGCCGGCGCGGTCGAACTCCTCACCGAACAGCGGGCATGGCCCGAGACCGGCCGCCCGCGCCGGGCCGGCGTCTCCTCCTTCGGGATCAGCGGCACCAACGCCCACGTCATCATCGAGCAGGCCCCCGAGGAGGGCGCCGAGGAGCCCGCCGCGCCGACCGGGCACGGCACCCTGCCGTTCCTGCTCTCCGCCCGCTCCGAGCGGGCGCTGGCCGCCCAGGCCGAGCGGCTGTCCGCCTTCCTGGCCGAGCACCCGGAGACCGCCCTGCCGGACCTCGCCCACTCGCTGACCGCCTCCCGGGCCGCGCTGCCGCACCGCGGCGCGGTGGTCGCCCGGGACCGCGAGGGCCTGCTGGAGGGCCTGGCGGCGCTGGCCGCGGGCCGCGGCCTGCGCGGCACCGCGGCGAGCGGCCGGACGGCCTTCCTGTTCACCGGCCAGGGCGCCCAGCGCCCCGGCATGGGCCGCGAACTGTACGACGCCTACCCGGAGTTCGCGCAGGCCTTCGACGCCGTCTGCGCCGAGCTGGACCGGCACCTGGAGCGGCCGCTGCGCGAGGTGGTGTTCCAGGAGGGCGAGCTGCTCGACCGCACCGGCTGGACCCAGCCCGCCCTGTTCGCCGTCGAGGTCGCCCTCTACCGCCTGGTCGAGTCCTTCGGCCTGCGGCCGGACTTCGTCACCGGGCACTCCGTCGGCGAGCTGGCCGCGGCCCACGTCGCCGGCGTGCTCTCGCTGGCCGACGCCGCCCGGCTGGTCGCCGCCCGCGGCCGGCTGATGGAGCGGCTCCCGGCCGGCGGCGCGATGGTGGCCGTCCGCGCCACCGAGGAGGAGGTGCTGCCGCTGCTCGGCGAGCAGGTCTCGCTGGCCGCCGTCAACGGCCCCGAGGCCGTGGTGGTCGCCGGGCAGGAGGACGCGGTGCTGGCCGTCGCGGCCGCGCTGGCCGAGCGCGGGCGCAGCACCCGGCGGCTGCGGGTCAGCCACGCCTTCCACTCGCCGCTGATGGACCCGATGCTGGCCGAGTTCCGCGCCGTCGCCGAGTCGCTGACCTACCACCAGCCGCTGATCCCGCTGGCGGCCGAGGTCACCGACCCGGAGTACTGGGTGCGGCACGTCCGCGAGGCCGTCCGCTTCCACGACACGCTGCTCGGGCTCGCCGAGCGCGGCGTGACCACCTTCCTGGAGCTGGGCCCGGACGCGGTGCTCACCGCGGCCGGCCGGGAGAGCCTGCCCGGCTCCGGGGTCGCGCTGATCACCGCCCAGCGGCGGGACCGCTCCGAGGAGCGGACCCTGGTCGAGGCGCTGGCCGCGCTGCGGCTGCGCGGCGCGGCCGTCGACTGGTCGCGCCTGCTGCCCGGCGCCCGCCGCACCGAGCTGCCCACCTACGCCTTCCAGCGCGAGCGGTACTGGCTGGAGGACGCCGAGGGCCCGGTCGGCCTGGCCGGGGCCGGTCTCGGCTCGCCGGAGCACCCGATGCTCGGCGCGATGACCGAACTGGCCGACGGCACGGGCTTCCTGTTCACCGGCTCGCTCTCCGAGCGGACCCACCCGTGGATCGCCGAGCACGGGGTGATGGGCCGCACCGTCGTCCCGGGCGTCGCCTACGCCGAACTGGCCCTGCACGCCGCCGAGCAGGTGGGCTGCGACCGGGTCGAGGAGATCACCCACCTGGCGCCGCTGGTCCTGCCGCGGACCGGCAGCGTGCTGCTCCAGCTGCGGGTCGGCCCGGCCGACGCACAGGGCCGGCGCCCGCTGACCGTGCACTCCCGGCCGGAGGACGCCGCCGAGGGCGAGTGGACCCACCACGCCGACGCCGTGCTCGGCACCGGCGCCGGCGCCCCGGACTTCGACCTCCGGGCCTGGCCGCCGGCCGGCGCGCAGGAGGTCGACCTGACCGGCTTCTACCGGCGCGCGAGCGACACCGGCTTCGCCTACGGGCCGCTGTTCGCGGGCCTGAAGGCGCTCTGGCGGCGCGGGGACGAGGTCTTCGCGGAGGTCGCGCTGCCCGAGGAGGGCCGCGCCGCGGCCGCCCGGTTCGGCATCCACCCCGGCATGTTCGACGCGGTGCTCCAGGCGATGGCCGCCTCCACCCTGCTGGAGCGGATCTCCACCGACGAGGCCCCGCACGGCCGGCTGCCCTTCGCCTGGACGGGCGTCGAGCTGTACGCCTCCGGTGCGGCCGCCGTCCGGGCCCGCCTCACCCCGGCCCGCGCCGGCGGGGTGGCCTTCGCCGTCGCCGACGCCACCGGCGCGCCGGTCGCCTCGGTGGAGTCCCTGGTGATGCGTCCGGTCTCGCCGGAGGCGATCCGCGGGGCCGGCGCCGGCGGGCGGGACGCCCTCTACCGGGTCGAGCCGGCCGAGCTGCGGCTGCCGGCCGCCCCGGCGGCCCCCGCCGACTGGGCCGTGCTCGGCGAGCCGGCGTTCGGCCTGCCGGGCCGCCCGCACCTGGCGGCGCTGGCCGAGGACGCCCCGCACACCGTGCTGGTGCCCTGGACGGCCGAGGGGCCGGGCCCGCTCGCCGAGCGGGTGCACGCCGCCGCCGGCCGGGCGCTGACCCTCCTCCAGGAGTGGCTCGCCGACGAGCGCTTCGCCGACTCCCGGCTGGTGTTCGTCACCCGGCACGCCGTCGGCCCGGACCTGCGGGACCTGGCGCACGCCCCGCTCTGGGGCCTGGTGCGCTCGGCGCAGGCCGAGCACCCCGACCGGTTCGTCCTGGTCGACCTGGACGGCGAGGAGGCCTCCGCGGCCGTCCTGCCCGCCGCCCTGGCCACCGACGAGCCCCAGCTGATCGTCCGCCGGGGCACGGTGTCCGCGCCGCGGCTGGCCCGGGCCGGCGCCGGGGCCGCCACCGGGGCCCCGGCCCTGCGCCCGGACGGCACGGTGCTGGTCACCGGAGCCACCGGGGCGCTCGGCCGGCTGGTCGCCCGGCACCTGGCCACCGCGCACGGCGTGCGGCGCCTGCTGCTCACCAGCCGCAGCGGCCCCGACGCCCCGGGCGCCGCCGCCCTGGCCGACGAGCTCACCGCGCTCGGCGCCGAGGTCACCCTCGCGGCCTGCGACGCGGCCGACCGGACGGCCCTGGCGGCACTGCTCGCCGCGCACGAGGTCACCGCCGTGGTGCACACCGCGGGCGTGCTGGACGACGGCGTGCTCGACGCGCTCACCCCCGAGCGGGTCGCCGCCGTACTGCGCCCCAAGGTGGACGGCGCGGTCAACCTGCACGAGCTGACCGCCGGGCGGGAGCTGGACGCCTTCGTCCTGTTCTCCTCCGTCGCCGGGGTGCTCGGCGCCGCCGGGCAGGCCGGCTACGCCGCCGCCAACACCTTCCTGGACGCCCTGGCGCACAGCCGCCGCGCGGCGGGCCTGCCGGGCACCGCGATCGCCTGGGGCCCGTGGCTGCTGGACGACCCGGCGCACGCCGGCATGGCGGGCGGCCTCGGCCGGGCCGACCTCGGCCGGCTCGCCCGCGGCGGGATGGCCCCGCTGCGGGCGGAGCAGGGCCTGGAGCTGTTCGACGCCGGCCGGGCCGGCGCCGACCCGCTGGCCGTCGCCGTCCGGCTCGACCCGGCCGCCTTCCGGGGCGGGGACGTGCCGCCGATGCTGCGCGGCCTGGTCCGCGCCCCGGGCCGGCGGGCCGCCGAGTCCGGCGGCGGCCAGGACCCGGCCCGGCGGATCGCCGGCCTCTCCGGGGAGCACCGCACCCGGGCCCTGCTCGACCTGGTCCGCACCCGGGTCGCGGACGTCCTCGGACACGCCTCGGCGGAGTCCGTGCAGGCCGACCGGGCGTTCAAGGAGATCGGCTTCGATTCGCTGACCGCCGTGGAGCTGCGCACCCGGCTGCACGAGGCGACCGGGCTGCGGTTGCCGGCCACCCTGGTGTTCGACTACCCGACCCCGGCGGCGCTGGCCGGCTTCCTCGACGAGCGGCTGCCCCGCGAGGGCGCGCCCCGGGAGGAGCCCGTCCTCGCCGGACTGGACCGGCTGGAGGCCGCCCTGGAGCGGCGGCTCGCGGACGGCCACGCGCTCGACGGCCTGTCCCCGCGCCTGCGGGCCCTGCTCGACCGGCTGGACGGCCCGGGCGCCTCCGGTGCCGCACTGGCCGGCGACGACAGCGACCTCGACGCCGCCTCCGACGACGAGCTCTTCGCCCTCGTCGACTCCCTGGACTAGCCCAGGCCACGCCGCCGGGCCCGCCCCCCTTGCCGGGGCGCGGGGCCCGGCGGCTCCCCCGGACACGCCCGGCGGCGGCCGCGGCCCCGCCCCGGAGCCGGACCACCCCGGCAGCCACCACCCGTAGCAGGAAGTGATCTGAGATGGCCAACGAAGACCAGCTTCGCGAGTACCTCAAGCGGGCGGTGGCCGATACCCGGAAGGCCCACCGGCGGCTCAAGGAGCTCGAGGACGAGCGCCACGAGCCGATCGCGATCATCGGCATGGCCTGCCGCTTCCCCGGCGGGGTGCGCAGCCCGGAGGAGCTGTGGCGGCTGCTGGCCGACGGGACGGACGCGATCTCGCAGTTCCCGACCGACCGCGGCTGGGACCTCGACGCGGTGTACGACCCGGACCCGGGCGCCGCGGGCACCAGCTACACCCGCCACGGCGGCTTCCTGGACGGCGCGGCCGGCTTCGACGCCGGGTTCTTCGGGATCAGCCCGAACGAGGCGCTGGCGATGGACCCGCAGCAGCGGCTGCTGCTGGAGACCTCCTGGGAGGCCGTGGAGCGCGCCGGCATCGACCCGCAGTCGCTGGCCGGCGGCCGGACGGGCGTCTTCGTCGGCACCACCTCCCAGCTGTACGGCACCGGTTCGGACATCCCCGAGGGGGTGGACCTGTACCTGGGCACCGGCACCACCGCCAGCGTCACCTCCGGCCGGATCGCCTACCACTTCGGCCTGGAGGGCCCGGCGGTCTCGGTGGACACCGCCTGCTCCTCCTCGCTGGTCGCCCTGCACTGGGCGGCCCGGTCGCTGCGCCAGGGCGAGTGCACCACGGCGCTGGCCGGCGGCGTGACGGTGATGTCCAACCCCGGCATGTTCGTGCTGTTCAGCCAGCAGAAGGGGCTGGCCCCGGACGGCCGCTGCAAGGCCTTCGCGGGCGCCGCCGACGGCACCGCGTGGAGCGAGGGCGTCGGCATGCTGATGCTGGAGCGGCTCTCCGACGCCCGCCGCAACGGCCACCGGGTGCTCGGCCTGATCCGCGGCAGCGCCGTCAACCAGGACGGCGCCTCCAACGGCCTGACCGCCCCCAACGGCCCCTCCCAGCAGCGGGTGATCCGGCACGCGCTGGCCGACGCCCGGCTGTCGGCGGGCGAGGTGGACGTGGTGGAGGCGCACGGCACCGGCACCACCCTGGGCGACCCGATCGAGGCCCAGGCACTGCTGGCCACCTACGGCCAGGACCGCGAACTGCCGCTGCTGCTCGGCTCGGTGAAGTCCAACATCGGCCACACCCAGTGCGCCGCGGGCGTGGCGGGCGTGATCAAGACGGTGCTCGCCATGCAGCACGGCGTGCTGCCCCGGACCCTGCACGTGGACGAGCCCACCCCGCACGTGGACTGGTCGGCGGGCGCGGTGGAGCTGCTGACCGAGGAGCGGGCGTGGCCCGAGACCGGCCGCCCGCGCCGGGCCGGCGTCTCCTCCTTCGGCGTCAGCGGCACCAACGCCCATGTGGTGCTGGAGCAGGCCCCGCCGCCGCAGTCCCCGCCGGACGGCGCCCGCCCGGTGGAGCCGTCCTCGCTGCAGGCCCCCTCGGCACAGGCACCGTCGGCCGGCCCGGTCGCCCTGGCGTTCTCCGCCAAGAGCCCGGCCGCTCTGCGGGACCAGGCCGCGCGGCTGCGCGAACTGCTCGCCACCGGAACGGGGTTCACCCCCGCCGACCTCGCCTGCGCGCTGGCCGCGTCCCGCTCGGCCTTCGCCCACCGCGGCGCGGTGGTCGGCGCGAGCGCCGAAGAACTCCACGACGCCCTGGGGGACTTCGCCGCCGCGACGGCGGAGGTGACCGGCAGGACGGTCTTCGTCTTCCCCGGCCAGGGCTCCCAGTGGGCCGGCATGGCCATCGAACTCCTCGACACCGAACCGGTCTTCGCCCAGCGCATCACCGAATGCGCCGACGCGCTGGCCGAGTTCACCGACTGGAACCTGACCGACGTCCTCCGAGGCACCGACGGCGCCCCCGGCTACGACCGCGTCGACGTCGTCCAACCCGCCCTGTGGGCCGTCATGGTCTCCCTCGCCGCCCTCTGGCAGGCCCACGGCGTCCACCCCGACGCCGTCATCGGCCACTCCCAGGGCGAGATCGCCGCCGCCACCGTCGCCGGCGCCCTCACCCTCCACGACGCCGCCCGCGTCGTCGCCCTCCGCTCCCAGGCCATCACCGCCATCGCCGGCCACGGCGGCATGGTCTCCATCGCCCAACCCGCCCACCACATCGACCTCACCCCCTGGCACGACCGCATCTCCGTCGCCGCCGTCAACGGCCCCACCTCCACCGTCGTCGCCGGAGACGCCGACGCCCTCGACGAACTCCTCGAACAACTCACCGCCGACGGCATCCGCGCCCGCCGCGTCCCCGTCGACTACGCCTCCCACTCCGCCCACGTCGAGGCCCTGCAAGACGAGCTGCTCACCGTCCTGGCCGACCTGCGGCCGCAGGCCCCGCGGATCCCGTTCTGGTCCACCCTGGACAGCCGCTGGCTGGACACCGCCGCCTTCGACGCCACGTACTGGTACCGCAACCTGCGCCACCCGGTGCAGCTGGACACCGCCGTCCGCGCCCTGCTCGCCGAGGGCTTCACCACCTACGTCGAGACCAGCCCCCACCCCGTCCTCGTCCCCGGCCTCCAGGAGACCCTGGACGAGACGACCACCCCCACCGTCACCACCGGCACCCTGCGCCGCGACCAGGGCGGCCTCGCCCGCTTCCTGACCTCCGCCGCCGGGCTGTGGACGCACGGCGTGCCGGTGGACCTCACCGGCCGGCTGTCCGGCACCCGCCCGGTCGACCTGCCCACCTACCCCTTCCAGCACGAGCGCTACTGGCTGGAGCCGTCCTCCGGCACCGGGGACGTGACGGCGGCCGGCCTCGACGCCACCGAGCACCCGCTGCTCGGCGCCGCCCTGCCGCTGGCCGAGGGCGACGGGGTCGTGCTCACCGGCCTGCTGTCGCTGCGCACCCACCCGTGGCTGGCCGACCACGCCGTCTCCGGCACCGTCCTGCTGCCCGGCACCGCCTTCGTGGAGCTGGCCGTGCGCGCCGGTGACGAGGTCGGCTGCGGTCTGGTCGAGGACCTGGCCATCGAGGTCCCGCTGGTCCTGCCGGAGCGCGGAGCCGTCGTCCTCCAGACCGTGGTCGGCGCGCCCGACGAGGCCGGCCTGCGGCCGGTGGCCGTCTACGGCCGGCCCCAGGACGCCCCGCACGGCGAGCCGTGGACCCGGCACGCGGGCGGCCTGCTCGCCGCCGACGAGGCGCGCCCGCCCGCCGAGCAGGCGGTCTGGCCGCCCGCCGGCGCCGCCGCCGTCGACCTGGACGGCTTCTACGAGCGCCTGGCGGCGGCCGGGTACGGCTACGGCCCGGTGTTCCGGGGCCTGGCCCGGGCCTGGCGGCTCGGCGAGGAGGTGCACACCGAGGTCCGGCTGCCGCAGCAGGCGCACGCCGACGCGGACCGCTTCGGCCTGCACCCCGCGCTGATGGACGCCGCCCTGCACGGCATGGGCCTGGCCCGCCGGGAGGGCGCCGCCGAGGGCAACGGCCTGCCGTTCGCCTGGAGCGGTGTCCGGCTGCACGGCACCGGCGCGAAGGCGCTGCGGGTGACGCTCTCCCCGGCCGGCCCGGGCTCGGTGTCGCTGGCCCTGTACGACGAGACCGGCGCCCCGGTGGCCTCCGTCGCCTCGCTGGCCGTCCGCACGATCTCCGCCGGGCAGCTGCGGGCCGCCCGGCGCGGGCAGCGGGACGCGCTCTTCGGGATCGAGTGGGCCCGGGTCGCGCCGGGCGACGGCGCCCGGCCGCAGCGCTGGGCGGTGCTCGGCGCCCCCGGGGCCGTCCCCGGGCTCCGGCCGGACGGCCTGGCCGGCCTGGAGCGCCTGGACTCGCTCTCCGGGGCCGGGGCCGCGCCGGAGGTGCTGCTCCTGCCCGCGCCGGCGGCCGCCGCCGACTCCCCGGTGGAAGCCCACCGGGTGGCCGCCGAAGTCCTGGGCCTGCTCCAGGAGTTCCTCGCCGAGGAGCGGTTCTCCGGCACCCGGCTCGCGGTGCTGACCGGGGGCGCGGTCGCCGCCGCCGAGGGCGACCGGCTGCCCGGCCTGGCGCACGCCCCGCTGTGGGGCCTGCTCGGCTCGGCCCAGGCGGAGCACCCCGAGCGGTTCGTCCTGGTCGACCTGGACGGCACCGCCGACGCCGCCGCCGTCCTGCCGCCCGCGCTGGCCTGCGGAGAACCCCGACTGGCCGTGCGCGCGGGCGAGCTGCTCGCCCCCCGGCTGGTCCGGGCCGCGCCGACCGCCACCGCCCGTCCGCTCGACCCGGCCGGCACGGTGCTGGTCACCGGCGGCACCGGCACCCTCGGCACCCTGCTCGCCCGCCACCTCGTCACCGAACACGGCGTGCGCCACCTGCTGCTCACCAGCCGCAGCGGCCCCCACGCCCCCGGCGCCGACCACCTCACCGCCGAACTCACCGCCCTCGGCGCCACCGTCACCGTCACCGCCTGCGACACCGCCGACCGCCACCAGCTCGAAACCCTGCTCGCCGCAATCCCCGCCGACCACCCCCTCACCGCCGTCGTCCACACCGCCGGAGTGCTCGACGACGCCGTGATCGAGAACCTGACGCCCGAGGCGCTCGCCCGGGTGCTGCGGCCCAAGCTCGACGCCGCCGCGCACCTGCACGAGCTGACGGCCGGGCTCGACCTCGCCGCCTTCGTCCTGTTCTCCTCCGCCGCCGCCACCTTCCCCAGCCCCGGCCAGGGCAACTACGCCGCCGCCAACGCCTACCTGGACGCGCTGGCGGCCCGCCGCCGGGCGGCCGGGCTGCCCGCCCAGTCCCTCGCCTGGGGCCTGTGGGCGCAGCCCAGCGGCATGACCGGCCACCTGGGCGAGGCCGAGCTGGAGCGGATGAGCCGGGGCGGCACGGTCCCGCTGTCCGAGCGCGACGGGCTCGCCCTGTTCGACGAGGCGCTGGCCGTCCCCGCCCCGCTGGTGGTGCCGGCCGGGCTCGACCTCGCGGCGCTGCGCGGCCGCGCACCGGTTCCGCACCTGCTGCGCGCCCTCGTCCGGCCGGCCGCGCGGCGCACCGCCCGCTCCCGGTCGGCCGAGGAGGGCGGCCGGCTGGCCGAGCGGCTCGCCGCGCTCTCCGAGGCGGACGGCCGCCGGGCCGCGCTCGACCTGGTGCGCAGCCAGATCGCCGGGGTGCTCGGGCACTCCTCGGCCGAGCAGGTCGATCCCGAACTCCCCTTCAGCAAGCTCGGATTCGACTCGGTGACGGCCGTGGAGCTGCGCAACCGGCTCCACCAGGCCTCCGGTCTGCGCCTGCCGGCGACGGCGGTCTTCGACTACCCGACCGCCACCGCGCTGGCCGAGCGGATGCGCGCCCTGCTGCTGCCCGAGGAGCGGGCCGACGACGGCGCCGCCGAGGAGCGGGCCGCCGAGCAGGCCCGGGCGGCCGAGATCGACGGCATGGACATCACCGACCTGGTCGAACTGGCGCTGGGCACCTCGGTGGACCCCGCGGGCGTGTGAGGAAGAGGACAGCATGACGACCCCCCAGGAGCGGATCGTCGAGGCGCTGCGCGCCTCGCTCAAGGACAACGAGCGGCTCAGGAAGCAGAACGAGCGGCTGGCGGCGGTCGCCGACGAGCCGATCGCGATCACCGGGATGGCCTGCCGGCTGCCCGGCGGAGTGCGCACGCCCGAGGACTTCTGGCGGCTGCTCACCGCGGGCGGCGACGGGATCGGCCCGTTCCCCGCCGACCGCGGCTGGGACCTCGGCGAGGAGAGCGCCACCGCCCAGGGCGGGTTCCTGTACGACGCGGCCGAGTTCGACCCCGGCTTCTTCGGCATCGGCCCGCGCGAGGCGCTGGCGATGGACCCGCAGCAGCGGCTGCTGCTGGAGGCCTCCTGGGAGGCCGTGGAGCGGGCCGGGATCGACCCGCTCACCCTGCGCGGCAGCCGGACGGGCGTGTTCGCCGGCGTGATGTACCACGACTACGCCGCCCGGCTGGGCGAGGTGCCCGACGAGGTCGCCGCCTACCTGGGCAACGGCAGCGCGGGCAGCGTCGCCACCGGCCGGGTCTCGTACGCGATGGGCCTGGAGGGCCCGGCCGTCACCGTGGACACCGCCTGCTCCTCCTCGCTGGTGACGATCCACCTGGCGGTCCAGGAGCTGCGCCGCCGGGGCTGCGACCTGGCCCTGGCGGGCGGCGTCGCGGTGATGTCCACGCCTGGGCTGTTCGTGGAGTTCACCCGCCAGAAGGGCCTGGCGGCGGACGGCCGCTGCAAGGCCTTCGCGGACGCGGCGGACGGCACCGGGTTCTCCGAGGGCGTCGGCATGCTGGTCCTGGAGCGGCTCTCCGACGCCCGGCGCAACGGGCACCCGGTGCTCGCGGTGCTGCGCGGCAGCGCCGTCAACCAGGACGGCGCCTCCAACGGGCTGACCGCCCCCAACGGCCCGGCCCAGGAGCGGGTGATCCGCCAGGCGCTCGCCGCCGCGGGCCTGACCGCCGCCGACGTGGACGCCGTCGAGGCGCACGGCACCGGCACCCGGCTGGGCGACCCGATCGAGGCCCAGGCGCTGCTGGCCACCTACGGCCAGGAGCGCGAACTGCCGCTGCTGCTGGGCTCGGTGAAGTCCAACATCGGCCACACCCAGAGCGCGGCCGGGGTGGCGGGTGTGATCAAGACGGTGCTGGCCCTGCGGCACGGCGTGCTGCCCCGGACCCTGCACGTGGACCGGCCGTCCTCGCACGTGGACTGGTCGGCGGGCGCGGTGGAGCTGCTGACCGAGGAGCGGGAATGGCCCGTAACCGGCCGCCCGCGCCGGGCCGGCGTCTCCTCCTTCGGGATCAGCGGCACCAACGCCCACGTCATCGTCGAGCAGGCCCCCGAGGAGCAGCCCGCCGAGGGGCAGAGCACCGAGGCGCCCGCCGCGCCGAGGGCCACGCCCGCGCCCTGGCTGCTGGCCGGCCGCACCGAGGCCGCCGTACGGGCCCAGGCCGGGCAGCTCGCCGCGCACCTGGCGGCCCACCCCGGGCTCGGGGCCGCCGACGTCGCCCACTCGCTGGCCACCGGCCGTTCCGCCTTCCCGCACCGCGCCGTGGTGGTCGACGCGGACCGCGGCGCGCTGGAGGCGTTCGCGGCGGGCGAGGAGCCGGCCCGGGTGGTCTCCGGCACCGCCGACGTGACCGGCAAGACCGTCTTCGTCTTCCCCGGACAGGGCTCCCAGTGGGCCGGCATGGCCGTCGAACTCCTCGACAGCGAACCGGTCTTCGCCCAGCGCATCACCGAATGCGCCGACGCGCTGGCCGAGTTCACCGACTGGAACCTGACCGACGTCCTGCGCGGCACCGACGGCGCCCCCGGCTACGACCGCGTCGACGTCGTCCAACCCGCCCTGTGGGCCGTCATGGTCTCCCTCGCCACCCTCTGGCAGGCCCACGGCGTCCACCCCGACGCCGTCATCGGCCACTCCCAGGGCGAGATCGCCGCCGCCACCGTCGCCGGCGCCCTCACCCTCCACGACGCCGCCCGCGTCGTCGCCCTGCGCTCCCAGGCCATCACCGCCATCGCCGGCCACGGCGGCATGGTCTCCATCGCCCAACCCGCCGACCACATCGACCTCACCCCCTGGCACCACCGCATCTCCGTCGCCGCCGTCAACGGCCCCGCCTCCACCGTCGTCGCCGGAGACGCCGACGCCCTCGACGAACTCCTCGAGCGCTGCACGGCCGACGGCATCCGCGCCCGCCGCGTCCCCGTCGACTACGCCTCCCACTCCGCCCACGTCGAGAAGCTCCAGGACGAACTGCTCCGCCTGCTCGCCCCCGTCACCCCCCGCACCGCCGCCACCCCGTTCTGGTCCACCGTCGACAGCCAGTGGCTGGACACCACGACGATGGACGCCGCCTACTGGTACCGCAACCTGCGCCACCCGGTACAGCTGGACACCGCCGTCCGCGCCCTGCTCGCCGAGGGCTTCACCACCTACGTCGAGACCAGCCCCCACCCCGTCCTCGTCCCCGGCCTCCAGGAGACCCTGGACGAGACGACCACCCCCACCGTCACCACCGGCACCCTGCGCCGCGACCAGGGCGGCCCGACGGCCTTCCTGACCTCCGCCGCCCAGCTGCACGTCCGGGGCGTCCCCGTCGACTTCTCCCCCGCCTTCGCCGGCGGCCGGCGGATCGACCTGCCCACCTACCCGTTCCAGCGCACCCGCTACTGGCTGGAGGGGCCCCGCGAGGACGCCACGGCCGGCGCCCTGTTCCGGACGCTCTGGCGCCCCGTCGGCGGAGCCCGCACCGGCCGCCCGGACGGCCCGATCGGCGTCCTCGGCACCGCGCCCGGCGCCACCGACGGGCTGGTCCACTACCCCGACCTGGCCGCCCTCGCCGCCGCCGACACCGTCCCCGCCACCGTCCTCCACCACCTGCCCGCCGCCGCGGGCCCGGACGCCGGGCTGCCCACGGCCGTACGCGCCGCCGTCAACGGCACCCTCGACCTGCTGCGCGGCTGGCTCGCCGAGCCCCGGCTGGCCGGCTCCCGCCTCGTCCTGGCCACCCGCCGCGCCGCCGGCCCCGGCCTCGACGACCTCGCCCTGGCCCCGGTGTGGGGCCTGGTCCGCTGCGCGCAGGCGGAGTACCCGGGGCAGTTCGCCCTGCTCGACCTGGACGGCTCCGCCGCCTCCGCCGCGGCCGTCCCCGCCGCCCTGGCCACCGACGAGCCCCAGCTGGTGCTCCGCGAGGGCGTCCCGTACGCGGCCCGGCTGCTGCCCGTCCCCCGGGAGGCGGCCCGTCCGCTCGACCCGGCCGGCACGGTGCTGGTCACCGGCGGCACCGGCACCCTCGGCGCCCTGCTCGCCCGCCACCTCGTCACCGAACACGGCGTGCGCCACCTGCTGCTCACCAGCCGCAGCGGCCCCCACGCCCCCGGCGCCGACCACCTCACCGCCCAACTCACCGCCCTCGGCGCCACCGTCACCGTCACCGCCTGCGACACCGCCGACCGCCACCAGCTCGAAACCCTGCTCGCCGCAATCCCCGCCGACCACCCCCTCACCGCCGTCGTCCACACCGCCGGAGTGCTCGACGACGGGATCGTGGACGCGCTCACCCCCGAGCGGGTGGACACGGTGCTGCGGCCCAAGGTGGACGCCGCCGTCCACCTGCACGAGCTGACCGCCGGGCTCGACCTGGCCGCCTTCGTCCTGTTCTCCTCCGCCGCCGCCACCCTGGGCAGCGCCGGCCAGACCAGCTACGGCGCGGCCAACGCCTTCCTGGACGCGCTCGCCGAACGCCGGTGCGCCCAAGGCCTGCCCGCGCAGTCGCTCGCCTGGGGCCTGTGGGCCGAGACCAGCGGCATGACCGGCGCGCTGGGCGAGGCCGGGCTGGAGCGGATGGTCCGCGGCGGGGTCCCCCCGCTCTCCTCCGCCGAGGGCCTGGCCCTGTTCGACGCCGCGCTGGCGGCCGGTGACGCCACTCTGGTGACCGCCCGCCTCGACCTGCCCGCCATCGGCCGCCGCGCCGCGCCCGGCCCGCTGCCCGCGCTGCTGCGCGACCTGGCCGCCCCGGCGCCGGGGCGGCACCGGGACCACCGGGCCGGGACGGACCTCCCCGAGGACTCCTCGGGGCCGTCCGCCGCCGAGCGGCTGGCCGAACGGCTGGCCGGCGCCGGGGAGGCGGAGCGGGAGCGGGTGCTGCTCGACCTCGTCCGCGGCGCGGTGGCCGGGGTGCTCGGCCACGCCGGGCCCGAGGAGGTCGAGCCGGGGCGGCGGTTCCTGGAGCTGGGCTTCGACTCGCTGACGGCGCTCGCGCTGCGCAACCGGCTCAACGCGGCCACCGGGCTCCGGCTGGCCACCAGCCTGATCTACGACCAGCCCTCCCCGGCCCTGCTCGCCGCGCACCTGCGCGAGCACCTCACGCAGCGGCCCGACGGCACCGCGGCCGGGCCCGACGACACCGCGGCCGGGCCGGGTGGCACCGCGGGCGGGGCCGGAGCGGCCGGCCCGCTGGCGACGCTCTACTGGCAGGCCTGCGAGCGGGGCTCCTCGATGGCGGCGCTGGACCTGCTCAAGGCCGCCGCCGCCTGCCGCCCCGCGTTCCGGGCCGGCGACGCGGCCCCGGCCGGCGAGCCGGTCCGGCTCGCCGAGGGCCCGGACGGCCCGGTGCTGGTCTGCCTGCCGTCCTTCGGACCGGTCTCCGGCCCGCACGAGTACGCCCGGTTCGCCGCCGCCTGCCGCGGCCACCGCGCGGTCCTGGTGCTGCCGCAGCCGGGCTTCCTGTCCGGCGAGCTGCCGCCCGCCGACCTCGACGCGCTGGCCGACCTGCACGCCCGCTCCGTCCTGCGGCACACCGACGGGCGGCCGTTCGTCCTGCTCGGCCGCTCGGCCGGCGGCTGGACGGCGCACGCGGTGGCCGCCCGGCTGGAGCGGCTCGGGGCCGCCCCGGCCGGCCTGGCCCTGGTCGACAGCTACGCCCCGGACTACGACCAGCTCCCGCTGCTGGAGCCGTCGATGTCCGCCGCGATGAAGGACCGCGAGTCCGCCTTCGCGCTCGCCGACGACACCCGGCTGGCCGCGATGGGCGCGTACCACCGGATCTTCGCCGGCTGGCGCCCGGAGCGGATCGCCGCACCGACCCTGCTGGTGCGGGCGGCCGACCCGTGGACCGAGGAGATCCGGGAGTCGGCCGGCTGGCAGGCCGTCTGGTCCCTCCCCCACACCGCCGTGGACACCCCCGGCGACCACTTCTCGGTCCTGGAGGACCACTCCGCGACCACCG
The DNA here is from genome assembly GCF_044391605.1 of Kitasatospora sp. NPDC018619. NCBI lineage: Bacteria > Bacillati > Actinomycetota > Actinomycetes > Kitasatosporales > Streptomycetaceae > Kitasatospora > Kitasatospora sp. NPDC018619. The sequence goes on along the minus strand of NZ_JBISAI010000032.1, from coordinate 41,331 downwards.
CGCGCACCGTGCTGGCATGGCTGGCCGACGCCGTCGAGCCCGCCCTCGCGGCCGGCCGCTGACCCACCGTCACAACCTCCCCAGGAGACAGGCAATGAAGATCGTCATCATCGGTGCCGGGCTCAGCGGCGTCGCCTCCGCGCTGGCGCTCACCCGCACCGGCCACGAGGTCGAGCTGTACGAGCAGGCGGACGAGCTCCGCAAGGGCGGCTACGGGGTGATCCTGTGGCCGAACGCCACCGGCATCCTGGACGAGCTGGGCATCGACCACCGGGACCTCGGCCACCGGCTGGACCGGGTGGACATCACCTCGGAGACCGGCCAGCCGCTGGTCAAGGTCGACCTCGACCGGATCGCCCGCGACTTCGGCTCGCCGAACAAGGTGATCCGCCGCAGCGAGCTGGTGGAGGTACTGGCCGCGGCCCTGCCGCCGGGCGTGCTGCGCTTCGGCGCCCGCGCGGCCGCCGTCGAGGAGCCCGCACCGGGCACCGACGGGCCGGTCGCGATCACCTTCGAGGACGGTCGCCGGGTCGAGGCCGACGTACTGCTCGGCGCGGACGGCCACCGCTCCTTCGTCCGCAAGCACCTCTTCGGCTTCTCCCCGGCCGAGCACACCGGCTGGGCGACCTGGCACGGCACCACCCCGCTGCCGGTGGAGCTGACCGACAGCAACCGGGTGCAGACCATGGCCGGCGAGCACGGCCTGTGCGTGATGCACCCGCTCGGCGAGTCCATGCTCTACTGGGCCTTCGAGACGCCGTGGGCGGACGGCGACGCGGTGCCGCCCGGCGCGCCCGGCTCCCCCGACGGGACGGGCCCGACCGGCGCCGACGGCAAGCCGCAGTCCGCGGTGGCCAACCTGCGGGCCCGGTTCGCCGGCTTCGCCTCCCCGCTGCCCGAGCTGCTGGAGTCGATCACCGACGACGACATCCAGGTCTTCCCGCACATCCTGCACCAGGTCCCCAAGCAGTGGGGCCGCGGACCGGTGACGCTGGTCGGCGACTCGGTGCACGCCGTCCCGCCGCGCACCGGCATGGGCGCCAACCAGGCCCTGGAGGACGCCTGGGTGATCGGGCGGACGCTGAACGGCCAGGGCTCCCCCGCCGAGATGCTGCGCCGCTACGAGAAGATCCGCCGCCGCCGGATCAAGCTGCTCTACCACTACGCCGCGGCGACCGGGAAGCAGGGCCAGTCGGTGCCCGGGCTGTTCAAGCGCTCCAAGGACGGCATCTCCTTCACCGGGTTCCAGCGCTTCCAGATCAAGGCCTTCAGCACCTACCTCAACGCCAAGCCCCGCTGACCGCACGCCCGTTCGCGTCCGTCCGTCCCCACAGAGAGAGCGATTCCGCCATGAAGATCATCCGTCAGCACGCCTACGGCGCCCCCGAGGTGCTGGAGCTGGAGGACCTCGAACTGCCCGCGCCCGGCCCGGGCGAGGTGCTGCTGCGCACCCACGCCGCGGCCGTCACCTTCTTCGACATCCTCAACCGCCGAGGCGACCTCGCCAAGCGCGACTACTACCGGGCCGACGCCGAACTCCCGCTGGAGCCCGGCTACCAGGGCTCCGGCTACGTCGAGGCGCTCGGCCCCGACGTGACCGGCGTGCGGATCGGCGACCGGGTCGCGTGGGCGCTGGCGGCCGGCTCGTACGCGAGCCACGTCATCGCCCCTGCCGCGCAGTTGATCCCGGTGCCGGAGGACATCGACCTCGGCGAGGCGGCCGGCCTGCCGGTGCAGGGCCTGCTCGCGTACAAGCTGACCCACGAGGCGTACCCGCTGGCCGAGGGCGACTGGGCCCTGGTGCAGTCGGCGGCCGGCGGGGTGGGCACGCTGATCACCCAGTTCGCCCGGATGCGCGGCGCCCGGGTCATCGGCGTCGTCTCCACCGAGGAGAAGGCCGTCGTCGCCAAGGAGGCCGGCGCCGAGGCGGTGATCGTCTCCGGCACCACCGCGGACCAGGCCGCCGAGGTGAAGCGGATCACCGGCGGCGAGGGCGTGCGGGTGGTCTACGACGCCGTCGGCAAGGACACCTTCGAGGCCAACCTCGACAGCCTGGCCCCGCGCGGCTACCTGGTCAACTTCGGCCAGGCGAGCGGCTTCGTGCCGCCGATGGACCTGATGACGCTGAACGACAAGGGCTCGCTGTACGTCACCCGCTTCTGCCTGCCGCGCTTCTTCGACGAGTCCTGGCCGCCGCTGAACTTCCTGGACCGCTGCTTCCAGTGGATGCGCGAGGGCAGGCTGACCGTCCGGATCGACTCGCGCTTCCCGCTCGGGCAGGCCGCCCAGGCGCACGCCGCCGTCGAGGAGCGCCGGACCAGCGGCCGCGTCCTGCTCATCCCGTAACACCCCCCTACACCCCCTGAATTCCCCTCAGAACCCCTGGTACGCACCATATTCGGATCTGCCTCGCAGACCGGGACGGGTAGGCTCCGCACCATGAGTGACACGAGCGCGACTTCGGTCGCGCGCGCCACGATCGACGAATTCACCGCCGCGCATCCCACCGATATCGACGGCGTCTTCCGCCGGCTCGTCGCGGAATTCTGGGCGGACGGTTCGCTCCGCCCGGGCGCCGCCGCCGGCGTCCCCGTCCTGCTGGACGCCCTGGGCACCGCTCCCGCCGCGCAGCGGTCCCGGCTCGCCCTGCTGCTCGGGCTGCTGGCCGAGGCCTCCGGGCCGGGCGGCGCCGACGGCACCGACGGCCCGGACGGCGGCCACCCGGCCCGCGAGGCGGTCCGGTCCGGCCTGGACGGCTACCTGCGGCTGCTGCCGCACGCCGCGGCGGACCCGGGCCTGAGCGCCGCCCTGCTGTTCCTGCTGGGCCACTTCCCCGAGGACGGCGCGCGGATCCTCGGCGCCGTCCCCGCCGCCGGGGCGGACCAGGACGACCTGTCCCGGCTGGCCCGCTGCCTCCAGCCGTGGGAGGGCGCGGACGCCGCCACCCGCTGGAACCTCGGCCGGGTCTTCCCCTCCCCCGCCGTCTGGGGCGTCACCGAGCGGGAGCGGGCCGCCAACCCCGCCCTCGACCAGTGGCTCGGCCTGCCCGCCGGGCGCGCCGGCGAGCTGTGGGCGACCGAGACCCGGGCGCTGCTGGCCTACTCCGGCGCCAAGGCCGTCTGGGCCTGCGAGCACGGCGCCACCGTCTCCCCGTTCGTCGTGCCCGCCCCCGAGCCGGAGCGGGCCGCCGCTCCGGCCCCGGTCGCGGACGTCCTGCGCGGCCACGCCGGGGCGGTGCGCTGTCCGCGCTGCCGGCAGCCGCTGACCGGCGGCGCCGGGAGTGCCGACTGCACCGGCTGCGGCGCCGGATTCCCGGCGGTGGGCGGCCTGGTGGACTTCCACGACCAGCCGTCCGGCCCGAGCGACCCGCTGCTGGCCGGCCGCTACGAGCGCGGCCTGCGGGCCGGGTTCGTCCGGATCATGGGCGCCAACTGGGGCGGCTGGGTGTCGCTCGACGACGAGGACGCCTACCTCACCCGGCACGTGCGGCCCACCGACGGGCCGGTGCTCGACCTGGCGGCCGGCGCCGGCCGCTGGACCAGGGTGCTCGCCCGTTCGCTCGGCGAGGAGCGGGTGATCGCGCTGGACGTCTCCGCCGAGATGCTGGCCCAGCTGCGGGCCAAGCTGGACGGCGTGCTCACCGTCCGCGGCAGCGCGCTGGACCTTCCCTTCGCCGACGCCTCGCTGGGCGGGGTGAACTGCTGGAACGCGCTCCAGGCCATCCCCGACCCGGAGCAGGCGATCCGCGAGGTCGGCCGCTGCCTGCGCCCGGGCGGCACCTTCACGGTGCTGACGTTCCGCCAGGCCGCCGACCCGCTCTACCGCCACTTCCAGCGCAGGCTGGAGCGCCAGGCGCACCGCGGCTCCTTCGACCCCGAGCAGCTCACCGGCTGGCTGGCCGACGCCGGGATGGCCGTGCGCGACCTGTCCGGCCCCGGAAACTTCCTGTTCGTCACCGCCGTCAAGGCATAGTCCCGCACGAGGAGAGGCCATGCCCGTCAGCCCCGACCCTTCCCTGACCTACCTTCCGGGAATGGACAACAAGGTGGTTTTCCTGAAGAACCTGATCAGCTCGCCGCTGATCGAGGTGGGGGAATTCACCTACTACGCAGACATCGACGACCCGGCGGCTTTCGAGACCCGGAACGTGCTCTACAACTTCGGCCCGGAAAAGCTGGTGATCGGCAGGTACTGCGCCATCGGCACCGGCACCCAGTTCGTCATGCCGGCCGCGAACCACCCGATGATCGGCTCCACCACCTACCCGTTCTTCATGTTCGGCGGGGACTGGACCGCGCAGACGGTGGACGCGCTGGCCGGCGTCGCCAGCCGCGGCGACACCGTCGTCGGCAACGACGTGTGGATCGGCCGCGAGGCCGTGATCATGCCGGGCGTGACGATCGGCGACGGCGCGATCATCGGCACCCGGGCCGTGGTCACCTCCGACGTGCCCGCCTACGGCGTGGTCGGCGGCAACCCCGCCAAGCTGATCAAGAAGCGCTTCGAGGACGCGGACATCGACCGGCTCGCCCGGATCGCCTGGTGGGACTGGCCGGTCGAGGCCGTCACCGAGCACGTCCGCACCATCTTCACCGGCTCCCCCACCGACCTCGAACTGGTGGCCAAGCAGGCCGGACTGATTGACTGATCGTTCACGTCCGGTCTCCGGTCGCGCTTCCGGCCGGGGACCGGGCCCGTACGGCCCACCACCTTGTGAATGGAGTAGCACCATGGACGCCGCAGTCCTCCACACGCTCGGCCAGCCGCCCCGTTACGAGCGGTTCCCCGAGCCGACCCCCGCCGAGGGCGAGGTGCTCGTCGAGGTCCTGGCGGCCGCCCTCAACCCCTCCACCAAGGCGGTGGCCGGCGGCGGCCACTTCGCCAGCTCCGCCAACCTGCCCGCGGTGGTCGGCCTGGACGGGGTGGGCCGGCTGGCCGACGGCTCCCGGGTGTTCTTCGGCGGGGTGCGCAAGCCGTACGGCTCGATGGCCCGACTGGCCGTCGCCCGCGCCCCGTTCACCTGGCCGGTGCCGGACGGCGTGGACGACCTGACCGCCGCCGCGCTGCCCAACCCGGCGCTCTCCTCGTGGATCCCGCTGGAGCACGCCGCCAGGCTCCAGCCGGGCGAGACCGTCCTGGTGCTGGGCGCCACCGGCGCCGCCGGCAAGCTCTCCATCCAGATCGCCAAGCACCTGGGCGCCGGCCGGGTGGTCGCCGCCGGGCGCAACCAGGAGGTGCTGGACACCCTGGGCGAGTACGGCGCGGACGCCACCGTCTCGCTCAACGGCACCCAGGAGGAGGTGGCCGAGGCGTTCGCCGCCGCGGCCGGCGAGACCGGGTACGACGTGATCCTGGACTACCTCTGGGGCAAGCCGACCGAGGCCCTGCTCACCGCGCTGACCCGCAACGACTTCCACCTGAAGAGCTCCGGGCCGCGCCTGGTGCAGATCGGGGAGTCGGCGGGCGCCACCATCGAGCTGTCGGCCGGCACCATCCGCAGCGCCGGCCTGACCATCGTGGGCGGCGGCTTCCCGCCGCCGGAGGCCTTCCTGGACATGTTCAACCGCCTGATGGCGGGGGCCGCCGCGGGGGAGATCCGGATCGACACCCGGGCGGTGCCGCTCGCCGAGATCGAGCAGGCCTGGCAGGCCGAGGACACCGGGCACCAGCGCCTGGTCATGGTCCCGTAGCGGTCCGCCGCACCGAGGCGTGGCGAACGAGGAGGCCGCCGCCGGGGATCCCCGGCGGCGGCCTCCTCGTTCGCCACGCCTCGGTGCGGCGGACCGCTACGGGACCATGACCAGGCGCTGGTGCCCGGTGTCCTCGGCCTGCCAGGCCTGCTCGATCTCGGCGAGCGGCACCGCCCGGGTGTCGATCCGGATCTCCCCCGCGGCGGCCCCCGCCATCAGGCGGTTGAACATGTCCAGGAAGGCCTCCGGCGGCGGGAAGCCGCCGCCCACGATGGTCAGGCCGGCGCTGCGGATGGTGCCGGCCGACAGCTCGATGGTGGCGCCCGCCGACTCCCCGATCTGCACCAGGCGCGGCCCGGAGCTCTTCAGGTGGAAGTCGTTGCGGGTCAGCGCGGTGAGCAGGGCCTCGGTCGGCTTGCCCCAGAGGTAGTCCAGGATCACGTCGTACCCGGTCTCGCCGGCCGCGGCGGCGAACGCCTCGGCCACCTCCTCCTGGGTGCCGTTGAGCGAGACGGTGGCGTCCGCGCCGTACTCGCCCAGGGTGTCCAGCACCTCCTGGTTGCGCCCGGCGGCGACCACCCGGCCGGCGCCCAGGTGCTTGGCGATCTGGATGGAGAGCTTGCCGGCGGCGCCGGTGGCGCCCAGCACCAGGACGGTCTCGCCCGGCTGGAGCCTGGCGGCGTGCTCCAGCGGGATCCACGAGGAGAGCGCCGGGTTGGGCAGCGCGGCGGCGGTCAGGTCGTCCACGCCGTCCGGCACCGGCCAGGTGAACGGGGCGCGGGCGACGGCCAGTCGGGCCATCGAGCCGTACGGCTTGCGCACCCCGCCGAAGAACACCCGGGAGCCGTCGGCCAGCCGGCCCACCCCGTCCAGGCCGACCACCGCGGGCAGGTTGGCGGAGCTGGCGAAGTGGCCGCCGCCGGCCACCGCCTTGGTGGAGGGGTTGAGGGCGGCCGCCAGGACCTCGACGAGCACCTCGCCCTCGGCGGGGGTCGGCTCGGGGAACCGCTCGTAACGGGGCGGCTGGCCGAGCGTGTGGAGGACTGCGGCGTCCATGGTGCTACTCCATTCACAAGGTGGTGGGCCGTACGGGCCCGGTCCCCGGCCGGAAGCGCGACCGGAGACCGGACGTGAACGATCAGTCAATCAGTCCGGCCTGCTTGGCCACCAGTTCGAGGTCGGTGGGGGAGCCGGTGAAGATGGTGCGGACGTGCTCGGTGACGGCCTCGACCGGCCAGTCCCACCAGGCGATCCGGGCGAGCCGGTCGATGTCCGCGTCCTCGAAGCGCTTCTTGATCAGCTTGGCGGGGTTGCCGCCGACCACGCCGTAGGCGGGCACGTCGGAGGTGACCACGGCCCGGGTGCCGATGATCGCGCCGTCGCCGATCGTCACGCCCGGCATGATCACGGCCTCGCGGCCGATCCACACGTCGTTGCCGACGACGGTGTCGCCGCGGCTGGCGACGCCGGCCAGCGCGTCCACCGTCTGCGCGGTCCAGTCCCCGCCGAACATGAAGAACGGGTAGGTGGTGGAGCCGATCATCGGGTGGTTCGCGGCCGGCATGACGAACTGGGTGCCGGTGCCGATGGCGCAGTACCTGCCGATCACCAGCTTTTCCGGGCCGAAGTTGTAGAGCACGTTCCGGGTCTCGAAAGCCGCCGGGTCGTCGATGTCTGCGTAGTAGGTGAATTCCCCCACCTCGATCAGCGGCGAGCTGATCAGGTTCTTCAGGAAAACCACCTTGTTGTCCATTCCCGGAAGGTAGGTCAGGGAAGGGTCGGGGCTGACGGGCATGGCCTCTCCTCGTGCGGGACTATGCCTTGACGGCGGTGACGAACAGGAAGTTTCCGGGGCCGGACAGGTCGCGCACGGCCATCCCGGCGTCGGCCAGCCAGCCGGTGAGCTGCTCGGGGTCGAAGGAGCCGCGGTGCGCCTGGCGCTCCAGCCTGCGCTGGAAGTGGCGGTAGAGCGGGTCGGCGGCCTGGCGGAACGTCAGCACCGTGAAGGTGCCGCCCGGGCGCAGGCAGCGGCCGACCTCGCGGATCGCCTGCTCCGGGTCGGGGATGGCCTGGAGCGCGTTCCAGCAGTTCACCCCGCCCAGCGAGGCGTCGGCGAAGGGAAGGTCCAGCGCGCTGCCGCGGACGGTGAGCACGCCGTCCAGCTTGGCCCGCAGCTGGGCCAGCATCTCGGCGGAGACGTCCAGCGCGATCACCCGCTCCTCGCCGAGCGAACGGGCGAGCACCCTGGTCCAGCGGCCGGCGCCGGCCGCCAGGTCGAGCACCGGCCCGTCGGTGGGCCGCACGTGCCGGGTGAGGTAGGCGTCCTCGTCGTCGAGCGACACCCAGCCGCCCCAGTTGGCGCCCATGATCCGGACGAACCCGGCCCGCAGGCCGCGCTCGTAGCGGCCGGCCAGCAGCGGGTCGCTCGGGCCGGACGGCTGGTCGTGGAAGTCCACCAGGCCGCCCACCGCCGGGAATCCGGCGCCGCAGCCGGTGCAGTCGGCACTCCCGGCGCCGCCGGTCAGCGGCTGCCGGCAGCGCGGACAGCGCACCGCCCCGGCGTGGCCGCGCAGGACGTCCGCGACCGGGGCCGGAGCGGCGGCCCGCTCCGGCTCGGGGGCGGGCACGACGAACGGGGAGACGGTGGCGCCGTGCTCGCAGGCCCAGACGGCCTTGGCGCCGGAGTAGGCCAGCAGCGCCCGGGTCTCGGTCGCCCACAGCTCGCCGGCGCGCCCGGCGGGCAGGCCGAGCCACTGGTCGAGGGCGGGGTTGGCGGCCCGCTCCCGCTCGGTGACGCCCCAGACGGCGGGGGAGGGGAAGACCCGGCCGAGGTTCCAGCGGGTGGCGGCGTCCGCGCCCTCCCACGGCTGGAGGCAGCGGGCCAGCCGGGACAGGTCGTCCTGGTCCGCCCCGGCGGCGGGGACGGCGCCGAGGATCCGCGCGCCGTCCTCGGGGAAGTGGCCCAGCAGGAACAGCAGGGCGGCGCTCAGGCCCGGGTCCGCCGCGGCGTGCGGCAGCAGCCGCAGGTAGCCGTCCAGGCCGGACCGGACCGCCTCGCGGGCCGGGTGGCCGCCGTCCGGGCCGTCGGTGCCGTCGGCGCCGCCCGGCCCGGAGGCCTCGGCCAGCAGCCCGAGCAGCAGGGCGAGCCGGGACCGCTGCGCGGCGGGAGCGGTGCCCAGGGCGTCCAGCAGGACGGGGACGCCGGCGGCGGCGCCCGGGCGGAGCGAACCGTCCGCCCAGAATTCCGCGACGAGCCGGCGGAAGACGCCGTCGATATCGGTGGGATGCGCGGCGGTGAATTCGTCGATCGTGGCGCGCGCGACCGAAGTCGCGCTCGTGTCACTCATGGTGCGGAGCCTACCCGTCCCGGTCTGCGAGGCAGATCCGAATATGGTGCGTACCAGGGGTTCTGAGGGGAATTCAGGGGGTGTAGGGGGGTGTTACGGGATGAGCAGGACGCGGCCGCTGGTCCGGCGCTCCTCGACGGCGGCGTGCGCCTGGGCGGCCTGCCCGAGCGGGAAGCGCGAGTCGATCCGGACGGTCAGCCTGCCCTCGCGCATCCACTGGAAGCAGCGGTCCAGGAAGTTCAGCGGCGGCCAGGACTCGTCGAAGAAGCGCGGCAGGCAGAAGCGGGTGACGTACAGCGAGCCCTTGTCGTTCAGCGTCATCAGGTCCATCGGCGGCACGAAGCCGCTCGCCTGGCCGAAGTTGACCAGGTAGCCGCGCGGGGCCAGGCTGTCGAGGTTGGCCTCGAAGGTGTCCTTGCCGACGGCGTCGTAGACCACCCGCACGCCCTCGCCGCCGGTGATCCGCTTCACCTCGGCGGCCTGGTCCGCGGTGGTGCCGGAGACGATCACCGCCTCGGCGCCGGCCTCCTTGGCGACGACGGCCTTCTCCTCGGTGGAGACGACGCCGATGACCCGGGCGCCGCGCATCCGGGCGAACTGGGTGATCAGCGTGCCCACCCCGCCGGCCGCCGACTGCACCAGGGCCCAGTCGCCCTCGGCCAGCGGGTACGCCTCGTGGGTCAGCTTGTACGCGAGCAGGCCCTGCACCGGCAGGCCGGCCGCCTCGCCGAGGTCGATGTCCTCCGGCACCGGGATCAACTGCGCGGCAGGGGCGATGACGTGGCTCGCGTACGAGCCGGCCGCCAGCGCCCACGCGACCCGGTCGCCGATCCGCACGCCGGTCACGTCGGGGCCGAGCGCCTCGACGTAGCCGGAGCCCTGGTAGCCGGGCTCCAGCGGGAGTTCGGCGTCGGCCCGGTAGTAGTCGCGCTTGGCGAGGTCGCCTCGGCGGTTGAGGATGTCGAAGAAGGTGACGGCCGCGGCGTGGGTGCGCAGCAGCACCTCGCCCGGGCCGGGCGCGGGCAGTTCGAGGTCCTCCAGCTCCAGCACCTCGGGGGCGCCGTAGGCGTGCTGACGGATGATCTTCATGGCGGAATCGCTCTCTCTGTGGGGACGGACGGACGCGAACGGGCGTGCGGTCAGCGGGGCTTGGCGTTGAGGTAGGTGCTGAAGGCCTTGATCTGGAAGCGCTGGAACCCGGTGAAGGAGATGCCGTCCTTGGAGCGCTTGAACAGCCCGGGCACCGACTGGCCCTGCTTCCCGGTCGCCGCGGCGTAGTGGTAGAGCAGCTTGATCCGGCGGCGGCGGATCTTCTCGTAGCGGCGCAGCATCTCGGCGGGGGAGCCCTGGCCGTTCAGCGTCCGCCCGATCACCCAGGCGTCCTCCAGGGCCTGGTTGGCGCCCATGCCGGTGCGCGGCGGGACGGCGTGCACCGAGTCGCCGACCAGCGTCACCGGTCCGCGGCCCCACTGCTTGGGGACCTGGTGCAGGATGTGCGGGAAGACCTGGATGTCGTCGTCGGTGATCGACTCCAGCAGCTCGGGCAGCGGGGAGGCGAAGCCGGCGAACCGGGCCCGCAGGTTGGCCACCGCGGACTGCGGCTTGCCGTCGGCGCCGGTCGGGCCCGTCCCGTCGGGGGAGCCGGGCGCGCCGGGCGGCACCGCGTCGCCGTCCGCCCACGGCGTCTCGAAGGCCCAGTAGAGCATGGACTCGCCGAGCGGGTGCATCACGCACAGGCCGTGCTCGCCGGCCATGGTCTGCACCCGGTTGCTGTCGGTCAGCTCCACCGGCAGCGGGGTGGTGCCGTGCCAGGTCGCCCAGCCGGTGTGCTCGGCCGGGGAGAAGCCGAAGAGGTGCTTGCGGACGAAGGAGCGGTGGCCGTCCGCGCCGAGCAGTACGTCGGCCTCGACCCGGCGACCGTCCTCGAAGGTGATCGCGACCGGCCCGTCGGTGCCCGGTGCGGGCTCCTCGACGGCGGCCGCGCGGGCGCCGAAGCGCAGCACGCCCGGCGGCAGGGCCGCGGCCAGTACCTCCACCAGCTCGCTGCGGCGGATCACCTTGTTCGGCGAGCCGAAGTCGCGGGCGATCCGGTCGAGGTCGACCTTGACCAGCGGCTGGCCGGTCTCCGAGGTGATGTCCACCCGGTCCAGCCGGTGGCCGAGGTCCCGGTGGTCGATGCCCAGCTCGTCCAGGATGCCGGTGGCGTTCGGCCACAGGATCACCCCGTAGCCGCCCTTGCGGAGCTCGTCCGCCTGCTCGTACAGCTCGACCTCGTGGCCGGTGCGGGTGAGCGCCAGCGCGGAGGCGACGCCGCTGAGCCCGGCACCGATGATGACGATCTTCATTGCCTGTCTCCTGGGGAGGTTGTGACGGTGGGTCAGCGGCCGGCCGCGAGGGCGGGCTCGACGGCGTCGGCCAGCCATGCCAGCACGGTGCGCGCGGTGGTCGCGGAGTGGTCCTCCAGGACCGAGAAGTGGTCGCCGGGGGTGTCCACGGCGGTGTGGGGGAGGGACCAGACGGCCTGCCAGCCGGCCGACTCCCGGATCTCCTCGGTCCACGGGTCGGCCGCCCGCACCAGCAGGGTCGGTGCGGCGATCCGCTCCGGGCGCCAGCCGGCGAAGATCCGGTGGTACGCGCCCATCGCGGCCAGCCGGGTGTCGTCGGCGAGCGCGAAGGCGGACTCGCGGTCCTTCATCGCGGCGGACATCGACGGCTCCAGCAGCGGGAGCTGGTCGTAGTCCGGGGCGTAGCTGTCGACCAGGGCCAGGCCGGCCGGGGCGGCCCCGAGCCGCTCCAGCCGGGCGGCCACCGCGTGCGCCGTCCAGCCGCCGGCCGAGCGGCCGAGCAGGACGAACGGCCGCCCGTCGGTGTGCCGCAGGACGGAGCGGGCGTGCAGGTCGGCCAGCGCGTCGAGGTCGGCGGGCGGCAGCTCGCCGGACAGGAAGCCCGGCTGCGGCAGCACCAGGACCGCGCGGTGGCCGCGGCAGGCGGCGGCGAACCGGGCGTACTCGTGCGGGCCGGAGACCGGTCCGAAGGACGGCAGGCAGACCAGCACCGGGCCGTCCGGGCCCTCGGCGAGCCGGACCGGCTCGCCGGCCGGGGCCGCGTCGCCGGCCCGGAACGCGGGGCGGCAGGCGGCGGCGGCCTTGAGCAGGTCCAGCGCCGCCATCGAGGAGCCCCGCTCGCAGGCCTGCCAGTAGAGCGTCGCCAGCGGGCCGGCCGCTCCGGCCCCGCCCGCGGTGCCACCCGGCCCGGCCGCGGTGTCGTCGGGCCCGGCCGCGGTGCCGTCGGGCCGCTGCGTGAGGTGCTCGCGCAGGTGCGCGGCGAGCAGGGCCGGGGAGGGCTGGTCGTAGATCAGGCTGGTGGCCAGCCGGAGCCCGGTGGCCGCGTTGAGCCGGTTGCGCAGCGCGAGCGCCGTCAGCGAGTCGAAGCCCAGCTCCAGGAACCGCCGCCCCGGCTCGACCTCCTCGGGCCCGGCGTGGCCGAGCACCCCGGCCACCGCGCCGCGGACGAGGTCGAGCAGCACCCGCTCCCGCTCCGCCTCCCCGGCGCCGGCCAGCCGTTCGGCCAGCCGCTCGGCGGCGGACGGCCCCGAGGAGTCCTCGGGGAGGTCCGTCCCGGCCCGGTGGTCCCGGTGCCGCCCCGGCGCCGGGGCGGCCAGGTCGCGCAGCAGCGCGGGCAGCGGGCCGGGCGCGGCGCGGCGGCCGATGGCGGGCAGGTCGAGGCGGGCGGTCACCAGAGTGGCGTCACCGGCCGCCAGCGCGGCGTCGAACAGGGCCAGGCCCTCGGCGGAGGAGAGCGGGGGGACCCCGCCGCGGACCATCCGCTCCAGCCCGGCCTCGCCCAGCGCGCCGGTCATGCCGCTGGTCTCGGCCCACAGGCCCCAGGCGAGCGACTGCGCGGGCAGGCCTTGGGCGCACCGGCGTTCGGCGAGCGCGTCCAGGAAGGCGTTGGCCGCGCCGTAGCTGGTCTGGCCGGCGCTGCCCAGGGTGGCGGCGGCGGAGGAGAACAGGACGAAGGCGGCCAGGTCGAGCCCGGCGGTCAGCTCGTGCAGGTGGACGGCGGCGTCCACCTTGGGCCGCAGCACCGTGTCCACCCGCTCGGGGGTGAGCGCGTCCACGATCCCGTCGTCGAGCACTCCGGCGGTGTGGACGACGGCGGTGAGGGGGTGGTCGGCGGGGATTGCGGCGAGCAGGGTTTCGAGCTGGTGGCGGTCGGCGGTGTCGCAGGCGGTGACGGTGACGGTGGCGCCGAGGGCGGTGAGTTGGGCGGTGAGGTGGTCGGCGCCGGGGGCGTGGGGGCCGCTGCGGCTGGTGAGCAGCAGGTGGCGCACGCCGTGTTCGGTGACGAGGTGGCGGGCGAGCAGGGCGCCGAGGGTGCCGGTGCCGCCGGTGACCAGCACCGTGCCGGCCGGGTCGAGCGGACGGGCCGCCTCCCGGGGGACGGGCAGCAGCCGGGCCGCGTACGGGACGCCCTCGCGGAGCACCAGCTGGGGCTCGTCGGTGGCCAGGGCGGCGGGGACGGCCGCGGCGGAGGCGGCGGAGCCGTCCAGGTCGAGCAGGGCGAACTGCCCCGGGTACTCCGCCTGCGCGCAGCGGACCAGGCCCCACACCGGGGCCAGGGCGAGGTCGTCGAGGCCGGGGCCGGCGGCGCGGCGGGTGGCCAGGACGAGGCGGGAGCCGGCCAGCCGGGGCTCGGCGAGCCAGCCGCGCAGCAGGTCGAGGGTGCCGTTGACGGCGGCGCGTACGGCCGTGGGCAGCCCGGCGTCCGGGCCCGCGGCGGCGGGCAGGTGGTGGAGGACGGTGGCGGGGACGGTGTCGGCGGCGGCGAGGGCGGCCAGGTCGGGGTAGTGGACCAGCCCGTCGGTGGCGCCGGGCGCGGTGCCGAGGACGCCGATCGGGCCGTCCGGGCGGCCGGTGCGGGCTCCGCCGACGGGGCGCCAGAGCGTCCGGAACAGGGCGCCGGCCGTGGCGTCCTCGCGGGGCCCCTCCAGCCAGTAGCGGGTGCGCTGGAACGGGTAGGTGGGCAGGTCGATCCGCCGGCCGCCGGCGAAGGCGGGGGAGAAGTCGACGGGGACGCCCCGGACGTGCAGCTGGGCGGCGGAGGTCAGGAAGGCCGTCGGGCCGCCCTGGTCGCGGCGCAGGGTGCCGGTGGTGACGGTGGGGGTGGTCGTCTCGTCCAGGGTCTCCTGGAGGCCGGGGACGAGGACGGGGTGGGGGCTGGTCTCGACGTAGGTGGTGAAGCCCTCGGCGAGCAGGGCGCGGACGGCGGTGTCCAGCTGTACCGGGTGGCGCAGGTTGCGGTACCAGTAGGCGGCGTCCATCGTCGTGGTGTCCAGCCACTGGCTGTCGACGGTGGACCAGAACGGGGTGGCGGCGGTGCGGGGGGTGACGGGGGCGAGCAGGCGGAGCAGTTCGTCCTGGAGCTTCTCGACGTGGGCGGAGTGGGAGGCGTAGTCGACGGGGACGCGGCGGGCGCGGATGCCGTCGGCCGTGCAGCGCTCGAGGAGTTCGTCGAGGGCGTCGGCGTCTCCGGCGACGACGGTGGAGGCGGGGCCGTTGACGGCGGCGACGGAGATGCGGTGGTGCCAGGGGGTGAGGTCGATGTGGTCGGCGGGTTGGGCGATGGAGACCATGCCGCCGTGGCCGGCGATGGCGGTGATGGCCTGGGAGCGCAGGGCGACGACGCGGGCGGCGTCGTGGAGGGTGAGGGCGCCGGCGACGGTGGCGGCGGCGATCTCGCCCTGGGAGTGGCCGATGACGGCGTCGGGGTGGACGCCGTGGGCCTGCCAGAGGGTGGCGAGGGAGACCATGACGGCCCACAGGGCGGGTTGGACGACGTCGACGCGGTCGTAGCCGGGGGCGCCGTCGGTGCCGCGCAGGACGTCGGTCAGGTTCCAGTCGGTGAACTCGGCCAGCGCGTCGGCGCATTCGGTGATGCGCTGGGCGAAGACCGGTTCGCTGTCGAGGAGTTCGACGGCCATGCCGGCCCACTGGGAGCCCTGTCCGGGGAAGACGAAGACGGTCTTGCCGGTCACGTCGGCGGTGCCGGAGACCACCCGGGCCGGCTCCTCGCCCGCCGCGAACGCCTCCAGCGCGCCGCGGTCCGCGTCGACCACCACGGCGCGGTGCGGGAAGGCGGAACGGCCGGTGGCCAGCGAGTGGGCGACGTCGGCGGCCCCGAGCCCGGGGTGGGCC
Source organism: Kitasatospora sp. NPDC018619 (assembly GCF_044391605.1). NCBI lineage: Bacteria > Bacillati > Actinomycetota > Actinomycetes > Kitasatosporales > Streptomycetaceae > Kitasatospora > Kitasatospora sp. NPDC018619. The sequence goes on along the minus strand of NZ_JBISAI010000032.1, from coordinate 26,097 downwards.
GCCAGGTGCGCGGCGAGCTGCCCGGCCTGGGCCCGTACGGCGGCCTCGGTGCGGCCGGCCAGCAGCCAGGGCGCGGGCGTGGCCCTCGGCGCGGCGGGCGCCTCGGTGCTCTGCCCCTCGGCGGGCTGCTCCTCGGGGGCCTGCTCGACGATGACGTGGGCGTTGGTGCCGCTGATCCCGAAGGAGGAGACGCCGGCCCGGCGCGGGCGGCCGGTTACGGGCCATTCCCGCTCCTCGGTCAGCAGCTCCACCGCGCCCGCCGACCAGTCCACGTGCGAGGACGGCCGGTCCACGTGCAGGGTCCGGGGCAGCACGCCGTGCCGCAGGGCCAGCACCGTCTTGATCACACCCGCCACCCCGGCCGCGCTCTGGGTGTGGCCGATGTTGGACTTCACCGAGCCCAGCAGCAGCGGCAGTTCGCGCTCCTGGCCGTAGGTGGCCAGCAGCGCCTGGGCCTCGATCGGGTCGCCCAGCCGGGTGCCGGTGCCGTGCGCCTCGACGGCGTCCACGTCGGCGGCGGTCAGGCCCGCGGCGGCGAGCGCCTGGCGGATCACCCGCTCCTGGGCCGGGCCGTTGGGGGCGGTCAGCCCGTTGGAGGCGCCGTCCTGGTTGACGGCGCTGCCGCGCAGCACCGCGAGCACCGGGTGCCCGTTGCGCCGGGCGTCGGAGAGCCGCTCCAGGACCAGCATGCCGACGCCCTCGGAGAACCCGGTGCCGTCCGCCGCGTCCGCGAAGGCCTTGCAGCGGCCGTCCGCCGCCAGGCCCTTCTGGCGGGTGAACTCCACGAACAGCCCAGGCGTGGACATCACCGCGACGCCGCCCGCCAGGGCCAGGTCGCAGCCCCGGCGGCGCAGCTCCTGGACCGCCAGGTGGATCGTCACCAGCGAGGAGGAGCAGGCGGTGTCCACGGTGACGGCCGGGCCCTCCAGGCCCATCGCGTACGAGACCCGGCCGGTGGCGACGCTGCCCGCGCTGCCGTTGCCCAGGTAGGCGGCGACCTCGTCGGGCACCTCGCCCAGCCGGGCGGCGTAGTCGTGGTACATCACGCCGGCGAACACGCCCGTCCGGCTGCCGCGCAGGGTGAGCGGGTCGATCCCGGCCCGCTCCACGGCCTCCCAGGAGGCCTCCAGCAGCAGCCGCTGCTGCGGGTCCATCGCCAGCGCCTCGCGCGGGCCGATGCCGAAGAAGCCGGGGTCGAACTCGGCCGCGTCGTACAGGAACCCGCCCTGGGCGGTGGCGCTCTCCTCGCCGAGGTCCCAGCCGCGGTCGGCGGGGAACGGGCCGATCCCGTCGCCGCCCGCGGTGAGCAGCCGCCAGAAGTCCTCGGGCGTGCGCACTCCGCCGGGCAGCCGGCAGGCCATCCCGGTGATCGCGATCGGCTCGTCGGCGACCGCCGCCAGCCGCTCGTTCTGCTTCCTGAGCCGCTCGTTGTCCTTGAGCGAGGCGCGCAGCGCCTCGACGATCCGCTCCTGGGGGGTCGTCATGCTGTCCTCTTCCTCACACGCCCGCGGGGTCCACCGAGGTGCCCAGCGCCAGTTCGACCAGGTCGGTGATGTCCATGCCGTCGATCTCGGCCGCCCGGGCCTGCTCGGCGGCCCGCTCCTCGGCGGCGCCGTCGTCGGCCCGCTCCTCGGGCAGCAGCAGGGCGCGCATCCGCTCGGCCAGCGCGGTGGCGGTCGGGTAGTCGAAGACCGCCGTCGCCGGCAGGCGCAGACCGGAGGCCTGGTGGAGCCGGTTGCGCAGCTCCACGGCCGTCACCGAGTCGAATCCGAGCTTGCTGAAGGGGAGTTCGGGATCGACCTGCTCGGCCGAGGAGTGCCCGAGCACCCCGGCGATCTGGCTGCGCACCAGGTCGAGCGCGGCCCGGCGGCCGTCCGCCTCGGAGAGCGCGGCGAGCCGCTCGGCCAGCCGGCCGCCCTCCTCGGCCGACCGGGAGCGGGCGGTGCGCCGCGCGGCCGGCCGGACGAGGGCGCGCAGCAGGTGCGGAACCGGTGCGCGGCCGCGCAGCGCCGCGAGGTCGAGCCCGGCCGGCACCACCAGCGGGGCGGGGACGGCCAGCGCCTCGTCGAACAGGGCGAGCCCGTCGCGCTCGGACAGCGGGACCGTGCCGCCCCGGCTCATCCGCTCCAGCTCGGCCTCGCCCAGGTGGCCGGTCATGCCGCTGGGCTGCGCCCACAGGCCCCAGGCGAGGGACTGGGCGGGCAGCCCGGCCGCCCGGCGGCGGGCCGCCAGCGCGTCCAGGTAGGCGTTGGCGGCGGCGTAGTTGCCCTGGCCGGGGCTGGGGAAGGTGGCGGCGGCGGAGGAGAACAGGACGAAGGCGGCGAGGTCGAGCCCGGCCGTCAGCTCGTGCAGGTGCGCGGCGGCGTCGAGCTTGGGCCGCAGCACCCGGGCGAGCGCCTCGGGCGTCAGGTTCTCGATCACGGCGTCGTCGAGCACTCCGGCGGTGTGGACGACGGCGGTGAGGGGGTGGTCGGCGGGGATTGCGGCGAGCAGGGTTTCGAGCTGGTGGCGGTCGGCGGTGTCGCAGGCGGTGACGGTGACGGTGGCGCCGAGGGCGGTGAGTTCGGCGGTGAGGTGGTCGGCGCCGGGGGCGTGGGGGCCGCTGCGGCTGGTGAGCAGCAGGTGGCGCACGCCGTGTTCGGTGACGAGGTGGCGGGCGAGCAGGGTGCCGAGGGTGCCGGTGCCGCCGGTGACCAGCACCGTGCCGGCCGGGTCGAGCGGACGGGCGGTGGCGGTCGGCGCGGCCCGGACCAGCCGGGGGGCGAGCAGCTCGCCCGCGCGCACGGCCAGTCGGGGTTCTCCGCAGGCCAGCGCGGGCGGCAGGACGGCGGCGGCGTCGGCGGTGCCGTCCAGGTCGACCAGGACGAACCGCTCGGGGTGCTCCGCCTGGGCCGAGCCGAGCAGGCCCCACAGCGGGGCGTGCGCCAGGCCGGGCAGCCGGTCGCCCTCGGCGGCGGCGACCGCGCCCCCGGTCAGCACCGCGAGCCGGGTGCCGGAGAACCGCTCCTCGGCGAGGAACTCCTGGAGCAGGCCCAGGACTTCGGCGGCCACCCGGTGGGCTTCCACCGGGGAGTCGGCGGCGGCCGCCGGCGCGGGCAGGAGCAGCACCTCCGGCGCGGCCCCGGCCCCGGAGAGCGAGTCCAGGCGCTCCAGGCCGGCCAGGCCGTCCGGCCGGAGCCCGGGGACGGCCCCGGGGGCGCCGAGCACCGCCCAGCGCTGCGGCCGGGCGCCGTCGCCCGGCGCGACCCGGGCCCACTCGATCCCGAAGAGCGCGTCCCGCTGCCCGCGCCGGGCGGCCCGCAGCTGCCCGGCGGAGATCGTGCGGACGGCCAGCGAGGCGACGGAGGCCACCGGGGCGCCGGTCTCGTCGTACAGGGCCAGCGACACCGAGCCCGGGCCGGCCGGGGAGAGCGTCACCCGCAGCGCCTTCGCGCCGGTGCCGTGCAGCCGGACACCGCTCCAGGCGAACGGCAGGCCGTTGCCCTCGGCGGCGCCCTCCCGGCGGGCCAGGCCCATGCCGTGCAGGGCGGCGTCCATCAGCGCGGGGTGCAGGCCGAAGCGGTCCGCGTCGGCGTGCGCCTGCTGCGGCAGCCGGACCTCGGTGTGCACCTCCTCGCCGAGCCGCCAGGCCCGGGCCAGGCCCCGGAACACCGGGCCGTAGCCGTACCCGGCCGCCGCCAGGCGCTCGTAGAAGCCGTCCAGGTCGACGGCGGCGGCGCCGGCGGGCGGCCAGACCGCCTGCTCGGCGGGCGGGCGCGCCTCGTCGGCGGCGAGCAGGCCGCCCGCGTGCCGGGTCCACGGCTCGCCGTGCGGGGCGTCCTGGGGCCGGCCGTAGACGGCCACCGGCCGCAGGCCGGCCTCGTCGGGCGCGCCGACCACGGTCTGGAGGACGACGGCTCCGCGCTCCGGCAGGACCAGCGGGACCTCGATGGCCAGGTCCTCGACCAGACCGCAGCCGACCTCGTCACCGGCGCGCACGGCCAGCTCCACGAAGGCGGTGCCGGGCAGCAGGACGGTGCCGGAGACGGCGTGGTCGGCCAGCCACGGGTGGGTGCGCAGCGACAGCAGGCCGGTGAGCACGACCCCGTCGCCCTCGGCCAGCGGCAGGGCGGCGCCGAGCAGCGGGTGCTCGGTGGCGTCGAGGCCGGCCGCCGTCACGTCCCCGGTGCCGGAGGACGGCTCCAGCCAGTAGCGCTCGTGCTGGAAGGGGTAGGTGGGCAGGTCGACCGGGCGGGTGCCGGACAGCCGGCCGGTGAGGTCCACCGGCACGCCGTGCGTCCACAGCCCGGCGGCGGAGGTCAGGAAGCGGGCGAGGCCGCCCTGGTCGCGGCGCAGGGTGCCGGTGGTGACGGTGGGGGTGGTCGTCTCGTCCAGGGTCTCCTGGAGGCCGGGGACGAGGACGGGGTGGGGGCTGGTCTCGACGTAGGTGGTGAAGCCCTCGGCGAGCAGGGCGCGGACGGCGGTGTCCAGCTGCACCGGGTGGCGCAGGTTGCGGTACCAGTACGTGGCGTCGAAGGCGGCGGTGTCCAGCCAGCGGCTGTCCAGGGTGGACCAGAACGGGATCCGCGGGGCCTGCGGCCGCAGGTCGGCCAGGACGGTGAGCAGCTCGTCTTGCAGGGCCTCGACGTGGGCGGAGTGGGAGGCGTAGTCGACGGGGACGCGGCGGGCGCGGATGCCGTCGGCGGTGAGTTGTTCGAGGAGTTCGTCGAGGGCGTCGGCGTCTCCGGCGACGACGGTGGAGGTGGGGCCGTTGACGGCGGCGACGGAGATGCGGTCGTGCCAGGGGGTGAGGTCGATGTGGTGGGCGGGTTGGGCGATGGAGACCATGCCGCCGTGGCCGGCGATGGCGGTGATGGCCTGGGAGCGGAGGGCGACGACGCGGGCGGCGTCGTGGAGGGTGAGGGCGCCGGCGACGGTGGCGGCGGCGATCTCGCCCTGGGAGTGGCCGATGACGGCGTCGGGGTGGACGCCGTGGGCCTGCCAGAGGGCGGCGAGGGAGACCATGACGGCCCACAGGGCGGGTTGGACGACGTCGACGCGGTCGTAGCCGGGGGCGCCGTCGGTGCCTCGGAGGACGTCGGTCAGGTTCCAGTCGGTGAACTCGGCCAGCGCGTCGGCGCATTCGGTGATGCGCTGGGCGAAGACCGGTTCGGTGTCGAGGAGTTCGATGGCCATGCCGGCCCACTGGGAGCCCTGGCCGGGGAAGACGAAGACCGTCCTGCCGGTCACCTCCGCCGTCGCGGCGGCGAAGTCCCCCAGGGCGTCGTGGAGTTCTTCGGCGCTCGCGCCGACCACCGCGCCGCGGTGGGCGAAGGCCGAGCGGGACGCGGCCAGCGCGCAGGCGAGGTCGGCGGGGGTGAACCCCGTTCCGGTGGCGAGCAGTTCGCGCAGCCGCGCGGCCTGGTCCCGCAGAGCGGCCGGGCTCTTGGCGGAGAACGCCAGGGCGACCGGGCCGGCCGACGGTGCCTGTGCCGAGGGGGCCTGCAGCGAGGACGGCTCCACCGGGCGGGCGCCGTCCGGCGGGGACTGCGGCGGCGGGGCCTGCTCCAGCACCACATGGGCGTTGGTGCCGCTGACGCCGAAGGAGGAGACGCCGGCCCGGCGCGGGCGGCCGGTCTCGGGCCACGCCCGCTCCTCGGTCAGCAGCTCCACCGCGCCCGCCGACCAGTCCACGTGCGGGGTGGGCTCGTCCACGTGCAGGGTCCGGGGCAGCACGCCGTGCTGCATGGCGAGCACCGTCTTGATCACGCCCGCCACGCCCGCGGCGCACTGGGTGTGGCCGATGTTGGACTTCACCGAGCCGAGCAGCAGCGGCAGTTCGCGGTCCTGGCCGTAGGTGGCCAGCAGTGCCTGGGCCTCGATCGGGTCGCCCAGGGTGGTGCCGGTGCCGTGCGCCTCCACCACGTCCACCTCGCCCGCCGACAGCCGGGCGTCGGCCAGCGCGTGCCGGATCACCCGCTGCTGGGAGGGGCCGTTGGGGGCGGTCAGGCCGTTGGAGGCGCCGTCCTGGTTGACGGCGCTGCCGCGGATCAGGCCGAGCACCCGGTGGCCGTTGCGGCGGGCGTCGGAGAGCCGCTCCAGCATCAGCATGCCGACGCCCTCGCTCCACGCGGTGCCGTCGGCGGCGCCCGCGAAGGCCTTGCAGCGGCCGTCCGGGGCCAGCCCCTTCTGCTGGCTGAACAGCACGAACATGCCGGGGTTGGACATCACCGTCACGCCGCCGGCCAGCGCCGTGGTGCACTCGCCCTGGCGCAGCGACCGGGCCGCCCAGTGCAGGGCGACCAGCGAGGAGGAGCAGGCGGTGTCCACCGAGACCGCCGGGCCCTCCAGGCCGAAGTGGTAGGCGATCCGGCCGGAGGTGACGCTGGCGGTGGTGCCGGTGCCCAGGTACAGGTCCACCCCCTCGGGGATGTCCGAACCGGTGCCGTACAGCTGGGAGGTGGTGCCGACGAAGACGCCCGTCCGGCCGCCGGCCAGCGACTGCGGGTCGATGCCGGCGCGCTCCACGGCCTCCCAGGAGGTCTCCAGCAGCAGCCGCTGCTGCGGGTCCATCGCCAGCGCCTCGTTCGGGCTGATCCCGAAGAACCCGGCGTCGAAGCCGGCCGCGCCGTCCAGGAAGCCGCCGTGGCGGGTGTAGCTGGTGCCCGCGGCGCCCGGGTCCGGGTCGTACACCGCGTCGAGGTCCCAGCCGCGGTCGGTCGGGAACTGCGAGATCGCGTCCGTCCCGTCGGCCAGCAGCCGCCACAGCTCCTCCGGGCTGCGCACCCCGCCGGGGAAGCGGCAGGCCATGCCGATGATCGCGATCGGCTCGTGGCGCTCGTCCTCGAGCTCCTTGAGCCGCCGGTGGGCCTTCCGGGTATCGGCCACCGCCCGCTTGAGGTACTCGCGAAGCTGGTCTTCGTTGGCCATCTCAGATCACTTCCTGCTACGGGTGGTGGCTGCCGGGGTGGTCCGGCTCCGGGGCGGGGCCGCGGCCGCCGCCGGGCGTGTCCGGGGGAGCCGCCGGGCCCCGCGCCCCGGCAAGGGGGGCGGGCCCGGCGGCGTGGCCTGGGCTAGTCCAGGGAGTCGACGAGGGCGAAGAGCTCGTCGTCGGAGGCGGCGTCGAGGTCGCTGTCGTCGCCGGCCAGTGCGGCACCGGAGGCGCCCGGGCCGTCCAGCCGGTCGAGCAGGGCCCGCAGGCGCGGGGACAGGCCGTCGAGCGCGTGGCCGTCCGCGAGCCGCCGCTCCAGGGCGGCCTCCAGCCGGTCCAGTCCGGCGAGGACGGGCTCCTCCCGGGGCGCGCCCTCGCGGGGCAGCCGCTCGTCGAGGAAGCCGGCCAGCGCCGCCGGGGTCGGGTAGTCGAACACCAGGGTGGCCGGCAACCGCAGCCCGGTCGCCTCGTGCAGCCGGGTGCGCAGCTCCACGGCGGTCAGCGAATCGAAGCCGATCTCCTTGAACGCCCGGTCGGCCTGCACGGACTCCGCCGAGGCGTGTCCGAGGACGTCCGCGACCCGGGTGCGGACCAGGTCGAGCAGGGCCCGGGTGCGGTGCTCCCCGGAGAGGCCGGCGATCCGCCGGGCCGGGTCCTGGCCGCCGCCGGACTCGGCGGCCCGCCGGCCCGGGGCGCGGACCAGGCCGCGCAGCATCGGCGGCACGTCCCCGCCCCGGAAGGCGGCCGGGTCGAGCCGGACGGCGACGGCCAGCGGGTCGGCGCCGGCCCGGCCGGCGTCGAACAGCTCCAGGCCCTGCTCCGCCCGCAGCGGGGCCATCCCGCCGCGGGCGAGCCGGCCGAGGTCGGCCCGGCCGAGGCCGCCCGCCATGCCGGCGTGCGCCGGGTCGTCCAGCAGCCACGGGCCCCAGGCGATCGCGGTGCCCGGCAGGCCCGCCGCGCGGCGGCTGTGCGCCAGGGCGTCCAGGAAGGTGTTGGCGGCGGCGTAGCCGGCCTGCCCGGCGGCGCCGAGCACCCCGGCGACGGAGGAGAACAGGACGAAGGCGTCCAGCTCCCGCCCGGCGGTCAGCTCGTGCAGGTTGACCGCGCCGTCCACCTTGGGGCGCAGTACGGCGGCGACCCGCTCGGGGGTGAGCGCGTCGAGCACGCCGTCGTCCAGCACGCCCGCGGTGTGCACCACGGCGGTGACCTCGTGCGCGGCGAGCAGTGCCGCCAGGGCCGTCCGGTCGGCCGCGTCGCAGGCCGCGAGGGTGACCTCGGCGCCGAGCGCGGTGAGCTCGTCGGCCAGGGCGGCGGCGCCCGGGGCGTCGGGGCCGCTGCGGCTGGTGAGCAGCAGGCGCCGCACGCCGTGCGCGGTGGCCAGGTGCCGGGCGACCAGCCGGCCGAGCGCCCCGGTGGCTCCGGTGACCAGCACCGTGCCGTCCGGGCGCAGGGCCGGGGCCCCGGTGGCGGCCCCGGCGCCGGCCCGGGCCAGCCGCGGCGCGGACACCGTGCCCCGGCGGACGATCAGCTGGGGCTCGTCGGTGGCCAGGGCGGCGGGCAGGACGGCCGCGGAGGCCTCCTCGCCGTCCAGGTCGACCAGGACGAACCGGTCGGGGTGCTCGGCCTGCGCCGAGCGCACCAGGCCCCAGAGCGGGGCGTGCGCCAGGTCCCGCAGGTCCGGGCCGACGGCGTGCCGGGTGACGAACACCAGCCGGGAGTCGGCGAAGCGCTCGTCGGCGAGCCACTCCTGGAGGAGGGTCAGCGCCCGGCCGGCGGCGGCGTGCACCCGCTCGGCGAGCGGGCCCGGCCCCTCGGCCGTCCAGGGCACCAGCACGGTGTGCGGGGCGTCCTCGGCCAGCGCCGCCAGGTGCGGGCGGCCCGGCAGGCCGAACGCCGGCTCGCCGAGCACGGCCCAGTCGGCGGGGGCCGCCGGGGCGGCCGGCAGCCGCAGCTCGGCCGGCTCGACCCGGTAGAGGGCGTCCCGCCCGCCGGCGCCGGCCCCGCGGATCGCCTCCGGCGAGACCGGACGCATCACCAGGGACTCCACCGAGGCGACCGGCGCGCCGGTGGCGTCGGCGACGGCGAAGGCCACCCCGCCGGCGCGGGCCGGGGTGAGGCGGGCCCGGACGGCGGCCGCACCGGAGGCGTACAGCTCGACGCCCGTCCAGGCGAAGGGCAGCCGGCCGTGCGGGGCCTCGTCGGTGGAGATCCGCTCCAGCAGGGTGGAGGCGGCCATCGCCTGGAGCACCGCGTCGAACATGCCGGGGTGGATGCCGAACCGGGCGGCCGCGGCGCGGCCCTCCTCGGGCAGCGCGACCTCCGCGAAGACCTCGTCCCCGCGCCGCCAGAGCGCCTTCAGGCCCGCGAACAGCGGCCCGTAGGCGAAGCCGGTGTCGCTCGCGCGCCGGTAGAAGCCGGTCAGGTCGACCTCCTGCGCGCCGGCCGGCGGCCAGGCCCGGAGGTCGAAGTCCGGGGCGCCGGCGCCGGTGCCGAGCACGGCGTCGGCGTGGTGGGTCCACTCGCCCTCGGCGGCGTCCTCCGGCCGGGAGTGCACGGTCAGCGGGCGCCGGCCCTGTGCGTCGGCCGGGCCGACCCGCAGCTGGAGCAGCACGCTGCCGGTCCGCGGCAGGACCAGCGGCGCCAGGTGGGTGATCTCCTCGACCCGGTCGCAGCCCACCTGCTCGGCGGCGTGCAGGGCCAGTTCGGCGTAGGCGACGCCCGGGACGACGGTGCGGCCCATCACCCCGTGCTCGGCGATCCACGGGTGGGTCCGCTCGGAGAGCGAGCCGGTGAACAGGAAGCCCGTGCCGTCGGCCAGTTCGGTCATCGCGCCGAGCATCGGGTGCTCCGGCGAGCCGAGACCGGCCCCGGCCAGGCCGACCGGGCCCTCGGCGTCCTCCAGCCAGTACCGCTCGCGCTGGAAGGCGTAGGTGGGCAGCTCGGTGCGGCGGGCGCCGGGCAGCAGGCGCGACCAGTCGACGGCCGCGCCGCGCAGCCGCAGCGCGGCCAGCGCCTCGACCAGGGTCCGCTCCTCGGAGCGGTCCCGCCGCTGGGCGGTGATCAGCGCGACCCCGGAGCCGGGCAGGCTCTCCCGGCCGGCCGCGGTGAGCACCGCGTCCGGGCCCAGCTCCAGGAAGGTGGTCACGCCGCGCTCGGCGAGCCCGAGCAGCGTGTCGTGGAAGCGGACGGCCTCGCGGACGTGCCGCACCCAGTACTCCGGGTCGGTGACCTCGGCCGCCAGCGGGATCAGCGGCTGGTGGTAGGTCAGCGACTCGGCGACGGCGCGGAACTCGGCCAGCATCGGGTCCATCAGCGGCGAGTGGAAGGCGTGGCTGACCCGCAGCCGCCGGGTGCTGCGCCCGCGCTCGGCCAGCGCGGCCGCGACGGCCAGCACCGCGTCCTCCTGCCCGGCGACCACCACGGCCTCGGGGCCGTTGACGGCGGCCAGCGAGACCTGCTCGCCGAGCAGCGGCAGCACCTCCTCCTCGGTGGCGCGGACGGCCACCATCGCGCCGCCGGCCGGGAGCCGCTCCATCAGCCGGCCGCGGGCGGCGACCAGCCGGGCGGCGTCGGCCAGCGAGAGCACGCCGGCGACGTGGGCCGCGGCCAGCTCGCCGACGGAGTGCCCGGTGACGAAGTCCGGCCGCAGGCCGAAGGACTCGACCAGGCGGTAGAGGGCGACCTCGACGGCGAACAGGGCGGGCTGGGTCCAGCCGGTGCGGTCGAGCAGCTCGCCCTCCTGGAACACCACCTCGCGCAGCGGCCGCTCCAGGTGCCGGTCCAGCTCGGCGCAGACGGCGTCGAAGGCCTGCGCGAACTCCGGGTAGGCGTCGTACAGTTCGCGGCCCATGCCGGGGCGCTGGGCGCCCTGGCCGGTGAACAGGAAGGCCGTCCGGCCGCTCGCCGCGGTGCCGCGCAGGCCGCGGCCCGCGGCCAGCGCCGCCAGGCCCTCCAGCAGGCCCTCGCGGTCCCGGGCGACCACCGCGCCGCGGTGCGGCAGCGCGGCCCGGGAGGCGGTCAGCGAGTGGGCGAGGTCCGGCAGGGCGGTCTCCGGGTGCTCGGCCAGGAAGGCGGACAGCCGCTCGGCCTGGGCGGCCAGCGCCCGCTCGGAGCGGGCGGAGAGCAGGAACGGCAGGGTGCCGTGCCCGGTCGGCGCGGCGGGCTCCTCGGCGCCCTCCTCGGGGGCCTGCTCGATGATGACGTGGGCGTTGGTGCCGCTGATCCCGAAGGAGGAGACGCCGGCCCGGCGCGGGCGGCCGGTCTCGGGCCATGCCCGCTGTTCGGTGAGGAGTTCGACCGCGCCGGCCGTCCAGTCCACGTGCGGGGTGGGCTCGTCGACGTGCAGGGTGCGGGGGAGGACGCCGTGCCGCATGGCGAGCACCATCTTGATGATGCCGCCGACGCCGGCGGCGGCCTGGGCGTGGCCGATGTTGGACTTCAGCGAGCCGAGCAGCAGCGGGAGTTCGCGGTCCTGGCCGTAGGTGGCGAGCAGGGCGTTGGCCTCGATCGGGTCGCCCAGGCGGGTGCCGGTGCCGTGCGCCTCGACGGCGTCCACGTCGGCGGAGCCGAGGCCGGCGGCGGCCAGCGCCTCGCGGATCACCCGCTCCTGCGCCGGGCCGCTCGGGGCGGTCAGCCCGTTGGAGGCGCCGTCCTGGTTGATCGCGGTGGACCGCACCAGCGCGAGCACCGGGTGCCCGTTGCGGCGGGCGTCGGAGAGCCGCTCGACCAGCAGCACGCCCACGCCCTCGGCGAAGCCCGTCCCGTCGGCGGAGGCGGCGAAGGCCTTGCAGCGGCCGTCCGCCGACATGCCGCCCTGCCGGTCGAACTCGGCGAACAGGCCGGGGGTGGACATCACGGCCACGCCGCCGGCCAGGGCGAGGTCGCACTCGCCGCGGCGCAGCGCGGCCGCCGCCAGGTGCAGGGCCACCAGCGAGGAGGAGCAGGCGGTGTCCACGGTGATCGCCGGGCCCTCCAGCCCGAAGGTGTACGCCACCCGGCCGGAGATCACGCTGGCCGCGCTGCCGTTGCCCAGGTAGCCCTCGACCTCGCCGGGGACGCGGCGCAGCCGCGAGGCGTAGTCCTGGCCGCTGGTGCCGGTGAACACGCCGACCCGGGTGCCGTGCACCGAGGCCGGGTCGATGCCGGCCCGCTCGAAGGTCTCCCAGGAGGTCTCCAGCAGCAGCCGCTGCTGCGGGTCCATGGCGAGCGCCTCGCGCGGGCTGATGCCGAAGAACTCGGCGTCGAACCCGGCCGCGTCGTACAGGAAGCCGCCCTGGCCGCCGGGCTCCCAGCCGCGGTCGCCCGGGAAGCCGCCGAGTGCGTCGCCGCCCTCCAGCAGCAGCCGCCACAGGTCCTCGGGCGAGGCGACCTTGCCGGGGTAGCGGCAGCCCATCGCGACGATCGCGACGGCGTCCCCGTCGGCGTCCGCCTCCCGGCCGGCCGGGGCCGGCGCCGTGCCGGCGGCCGCCGGGGCCTGGTCGTCGAGCAGCCGGGCCCGCAGGTGGCGGGCGAGCGCGGTCGGCGACGGGTGGTCGAAGACCAGGGTGGCGGGCAGCCGCAGCCCGGTCGCGGTGGTGAGCCGGTTGCGCAGCTCCACCGCCGTCAGCGAGTCGAAGCCGAGGTCCTTGAACGCGCGGTCGGCCTCGATCGCCTCCGCCGAGCCGTGCCCCAGCACCGAGGCCGCGTGGCCGCGCACCAGGTCCAGCAGGAGCCCGGTGCGGTCCGCCTCGCCGAGCGCGGCCAGCCGGCCGGCCAGCGCCGAGCCGGTGGGCCCGGACACCGCCTCCGCCCTGCGCCGGGCCGGGGCCCGCAGCAGGCCGCGCAGCAGCGCCGGGACGGGCCCGCGCCCGCGCCGGGCGGACAGGTCGAGGTCGGCGGGCAGCAGCAGCGGCTCGTCCCGCAGCGCGGCCGCGTCGTACAGGGCCATGCCGAGCTCCGAGCCGAGCGGGGTCATGCCGCCCTCGCTCATCCGCTCGACGTCCCGGGCGTCCAGGTGCCCGGTCATGCTGCTGCGCTGCGCCCACAGGCCCCAGGCGAGCGAGGAGCCGGCCAGGCCGCGGGCGCGGCGGTGCTGGGCGAGGGCGTCCAGGAAGGTGTTGGCGGCGGCGTAGCCGCCCTGGCCCGCGCCGCCGAGCACGCCGGCGGCGGAGGAGAACAGCACGAAGCAGGCCAGCTCCCGGTCGAGCGTCAGCTCGTGCAGGTTGAGCGCGCCGTCGACCTTGGGGCGCAGCACCGCGTCGATCCGCTCCGGGGTGAGCGAGCCGATCACGCCGTCGTCGAGCACTCCGGCGGTGTGCACCACGCCGGTGAGCGGGTGCTCGGCGGGGATCGCGGCCAGCAGGGCGGCGAGCTGCTCGCGGTCGGCGGCGTCGCAGGCGGCGACGGTCACGGTGGCGCCGAGGGCGGTGAGTTCGGCGGTGAGCTCGGCCGCGCCGGGCGCGTCGGGGCCGGTCCGGCTGGTGAGCAGCAGGTGGCGCACGCCGTGCTCGGCGACCAGGTGCCGGGCCAGCACCCCGCCCAGCACGCCGGTGCCGCCGGTGATCAGCAGGGTGCCGTCGGGGTCGGCCGCGGGCGGGACGGTCAGCACGACCTTGCCGGTGTGCCGGGCCTGGCTGACGTGGCGGAAGGCGTCGACCGAGCGGCGGACGTCCCAGGTGGTGATCGGCAGCGGGTGCAGCGCCCCCGACTCGAACAGCTCGACCAGCTCGGTGAGCATCTCCCGGATGCGCTGCGGGCCGGCCTCGAACAGCTCGAAGGCGCGGTAGGCGACGCCGGGGTGCCGCCGGGCGACCTCCTCGGCGTCCCGGATGTCGGTCTTGCCCATCTCGACGAACCGGCCGCCGCGGGGCAGCAGGGCGAGCGAGGTGTCGACGAACTCCCCGGCCAGCGCGTTCAGGACGACGTCCACGCCGCGGCCGCCGGTGGCCGCCAGGAACTCCCGGCCGAAGTCCAGGGTGCGGGAGCCGGCCAGGTGGGCGTCGTCCAGGCCGAGCGGCCGCAGCGCGTCCCACTTGCCGGTGCCGGCCGTGCCGTACACCTCGGCGCCCAGGTGGCGGGCGAGCTGGACGGCGGCCATGCCCACGCCGCCGGCGGCGGCGTGCACCAGGACGGACTCCCCGGCCCGCAGCCCGGCCAGGTCGGTCAGCGCGTAGTGGGCGGTGAGGAAGACGATCGGGGCGGACGCGGCCTCGGTGAAGCCCCAGCCCCGCGGGATCCGGACCAGCAGCCGGTGGTCGGTGACCGCGGTGGTGCCGAAGGAGCCGGCGAACATGCCCATCACCCGGTCGCCGGGGGCGAGCGAGGTGACGTCCTCGGCGACCTCCAGGACGACGCCGGCGCCCTCGTTGCCGAGCAGGCCGGCCTGGCCCGGGTACATGCCGAGCGCGTTGAGCACGTCGCGGAAGTTGAGCCCGGCGGCGCGCATCGCGACCCGGACGTGGCCGGGGGCGAGCGGCTCCAGGGTCTCCGGGCAGGCGGCCAGGGTGAGGTTGTCCAGGGTGCCGCGGCCGGTGGTGTCCAGGCGCCAGGGCGTGCCGGCGGGCGGGGTGAGCGCGCCGGAGCCGGCCGCGCGGGCCAGCCGTGCGGCCAGCACCGCCCCCTCGCGCAGGGCGAGTTGGGGCTCGCCGGTGGCGAGCGCGGCGGGCAGTGCGGCGGCCGAGGCCGCGGTGCCGTCCAGGTCGACCAGGACGATCCGGTCCGGGTTCTCGGACTGCGCGGAGCGCACCAGGCCCCACAGCGCGGAGCAGGCCAGGGCGGTGACGTCCTCGCCGGGGCGGGCGGCGACGGCGCCGGTGGTGGCCAGCACCAGCCGGGAGTCGGCGAAGCGCTCCTCGGCGAGCCACTGCCGCAGCAGCGCCAGCACCCGGTGGGTGACGGCCCGCACGCCGTCCGCGGTGGCGCCCCCGGCGGGCGCCTCGACCGGCACCAGCACGGTGGCCGGCACCTCGGCGGGCAGCGCGTCCAGGCCGTCGGCGCGGTACGGCTCGACGCCCTCCTCGGGCAGCGGCACGGCCGTCCAGTCGAGCCGGAACAGCGCGTCGGCGGTGGTGTCGCGGGCGGCGGCCCCCACGGCGCCGATCGGGCGCAGCACGAAGGAGTCGGCGGTGGCCACCGGGGCGCCGGAGCGGTCGGCGGCCAGCAGCGAGACGCTGTCCCGGCCGGTGCGGCTGAGCCGTACGCGCAGCTCGGTCGCGCCGGCGGCGTGCAGGGTCACACCGCTCCAGGCGAACGGCAGCAGGTCCAGGCCCTCGCCGCCGTCCGCGGCGCAGCCCAGCGCGTGCAGGGCGGCGTCCAGCAGCGCCGGGTGCAGCCCGAAGCGCTCGGCGCCGGAGCGCTGCTCCTCGGGCAGCGCGACCTCGGCGTAGACGTCGTCGCCGTCCAGCCAGGCGGCCCGCAGGCCGCGGAAGGCCGGGCCGTAGCCGAGGCCGCCGGCGGCCAGCCGCTCGTAGTAGCCGTCGAGGTCGACGGCGGTGGCGCCGGCCGGCGGCCAGGCCGTCAGCTCCTCGGCGGCGGCCGGCGCGCCGGCCCGGGCGAGCCACCCGCTGGCGTGCCGGACCCAGGGCGCGTCCGGCGGCGCGTCCTCGCGCAGGGAGTGGACGGTGACCTCGCGCCGTCCGCTGTCGTCGGCCGGGCCGACCCGCAGCTGGAGGGCGATGCCGCCGGTCTCGGGGAGCACCAGCGGGCTCTCCAGGGCGAGTTCCTCGACCCGGTCGCAGCCGGCCTGGTCCCCGGCGTGGACCAGCAGGTCGAGGAAGGCGGTGCCGGGCAGCAGCACGGAGCCGAGCACGGCGTGGTCGGCCAGCCAGGGGTGGGTGCGCAGCGAGAGCCGGCCGGTGAGCAGCAGGCCGTCGCCGTCGGCGAGGGAGAGCGAGGCGCCGAGCAGCGGGTGCGCGGCGGAGCCGAGGCCGAGGTCGGCGGCGTCGCCGACGGCGCCGGTGGCGTCCAGCCAGTAGCGCTCGTGCTGGAAGGCGTAGGTGGGCAGGGCGATCCGGCGCGCGCCGGGGAGGAGGGCCGGCCAGTCGGCCTCGCGGCCCCGCACGTGCAGGGCGGCGAGCGCGGTGCGGAACCGGGCGGGCCCGCCCTGGTCGCGGCGCAGGGTGCCGGTCGCGACGGCGGTGGCCCCGGCGGCGTCCAGGGTGTCCTGGACGGCGGGGGCGAGCACCGGGTGGGGGCTGGCCTCGACGAAGAAGGCGTGCCCGTCGGCGGCGAGCGCGCGCACGGCCTGCTCCAGCCGGACGGTCCGGCGCAGGTTGCGGTACCAGTAGGCGGCGTCCAGCTCCGCGGTGTCCAGCCAGGCGTCGTCCACCGTCGAGTAGAAGGGCACCTGGGAGGTTCGGGGGGCGACGGGGGCGAGCAGGCGGAGCAGTTCGTCCTGGAGCTGTTCGACGTGGGCGGAGTGGGAGGCGTAGTCGACGGGGACGCGGCGGGCGTGCACCCCCTCGGCCTCCAGGGCGGCCTGGAGTTCGTCGAGGGCGTCGGCGTCTCCGGCGACGACGGTGGAGGCGGGGCCGTTGACGGCGGCGACGGAGATGCGGTCGTGCCAGGGGGTGAGGTCGAGGTGGTGGGCGGGTTGGGCGATGGAGACCATGCCGCCGTGGCCGGCGATGGCGGTGATGGCCTGGGAGCGCAGGGCGACGACGCGGGCGGCGTCGTGGAGGGTGAGGGCGCCGGCGACGGTGGCGGCGGCGATCTCGCCCTGGGAGTGGCCGATGACGGCGTCGGGGTGGACGCCGTGGGCCTGCCAGAGGGTGGCGAGGGAGACCATGACGGCCCACAGGGCGGGTTGGACGACGTCGACGCGGTCGTAGCCGGGGGCGCCGTCGGTGCCTCGGAGGACGTCGATCAGGTTCCAGTCGGTGAACTCGGCCAGCGCGTCGGCGCATTCGGTGATGCGCTGGGCGAAGACCGGTTCGGTGTCGAGGAGTTCGACGGCCATGCCGGCCCACTGGGAGCCCTGGCCGGGGAAGACGAAGACGGTCTTGCCGGTCACGTCGGCGGTGCCGGAGACCACCCGGGCCGGCTCCTCGCCCGCCGCGAACGCCTCCAGCGCGCAGGCCAGTTCGGCGGTGTTCCCGGCGACGACGGCCGCGCGGTGGGTGAACCGGGAGCGCGAGACCGCCAGCGAGAGAGCGAGGTCGGCGGGGGCCGGGTCCGTCTCCAGGTGCTCGCGCAGCCGCAGCGCCTGGGCGCGCAGGGCGCGGTCGGTGCGGGCGGAGAGCAGGAAGGGCAGCGGGCCCGGGGCGGGCGCCGGTGCCGCAGCGGCGGGCTGCTCCCCGGCGGGCAGCTCGCTCGCCTGCCCGGCGGGCGGCTCCTCGGGGGCCTGCTCGATGATGACGTGGGCGTTGGTGCCGCTGACGCCGAAGGAGGAGACGCCGGCCCGGCGCGGGCGGCCGGTCTCGGGCCACGCCCGCTGCTCGGTCAGCAGCTCGACGGATCCGGCCGTCCAGTCCACCTGGGAGGACGGCGCGTCCACGTGCAGGGTCCGCGGCAGCACGCCGTGCTGGAGGGCCAGCACCATCTTCATCACGCCGGCCACGCCCGCCGCGGCCTGGGTGTGGCCGAGGTTGGACTTCACCGAGCCCAGCAGCAGCGGCAGTTCGCGGTCCTGGCCGTAGGTGGCCAGCAGCGCCTGGGCCTCGATCGGGTCGCCCAGGCGGGTGCCGGTGCCGTGCGCCTCGACGGCGTCCACGTCGGCGGTGGAGAGCCGGGCGTTCGCCAGGGCCTGGCGCACGACCCGCTGCTGGGAGGGGCCGTTGGGGGCGGTCAGGCCGCTGGAGGCGCCGTCCTGGTTGACGGCGCTGCCGCGAACCACGGCGAGCACCGGGTGCCCGTTGCGGCGGGCGTCGGAGAGCCGCTCCAGCAGCAGCATGCCGGCGCCCTCGCCCCAGCCGGTGCCGTCGGCGGCTTCGGCGAAGGCCTTGCAGCGGCCGTCCGGGGCGAGCCCGCGCTGCTTGGAGAATTCGACGAAGGACAGCGGGGTCGACATCACGGTGACCCCGCCCGCCAGGGCGAGCGAGCACTCGCCCTGGCGCAGCGCCTGGACGGCGAGGTGGAGGGAGACCAGCGAGGCGGAGCACGCGGTGTCCACGGTGACGGCCGGGCCCTCCAGCCCGAAGGTGTACGAGATCCGGCCGGAGACCACGCTGGCGCCGATGCCGGTGGCCAGGTAGCCCTCGGCCGCCTCCGGCGCCCTGGTCACCAGGGCCGCGTAGTCCTGCCCGTTGGTGCCGGCGAACACGCCCGTCCGGCTGCCGCGCAGCGTGTGCGGGTCGATCCCGGCCCGCTCGATCGCCTCCCAGGAGGTCTCCAGCAGCAGCCGCTGCTGCGGGTCCATGACGAGGGCCTCGCGCGGGCTGATCCCGAAGAAGCCGGCGTCGAACTCCGGCGCCCCGTACAGGAACGCGCCCTCGCTGACGTACGAGGCGCCGGTGCCGTCGGCGCTGCCGCCGAGCAGGCGGTCGGTGTCCCAGCCGCGGGGGGGGGGGGACCCCCCCCCCCCCCGCCGGCCCCCCGCGGGGGGCCGCCCCCGGTCCGCCGGCGGGGGGCCGGGGCCGGGGGTGCGGGCGCCCCACCCGGCCGGCGGGCGAGGCGCGG
>NZ_JBISAI010000032.1:0-7585 GCF_044391605.1 Kitasatospora sp. NPDC018619 | reverse complement strand
GGAACTGGCCCGCCCCCGGGCTGCGGACCGCGCCCCGGGGGCCGGCGGCGCTCCGCCCGCGCCGGCGGGGGGGGCCCCCCCCGGGGGCGGGGGGCCGCCCGCCGCCCGCGTCCCGGCCCTCGGCGAGCAGCCGCCAGAGGTCCTCGGGCGTGCGGACGTCGCCGGGGAAGCGGCAGCCCATCGCGACGATCGCGATCGGCTCGTGCTCCGCGGCCTCCAGCTCGCGGACGCGCTGCCGCGTCCGCCGCAGGTCTGCGGTCACCTTCTTGAGGTAATCGACGACCTTGTCATCCGTCCGCATTGCACACCTTCCACCAGGCAGCGTTGACCGCTCAGAGGCCGAATTCCGCGTCGATCAGGGAGAGCACCTCATCCACCGACGCGGCTTGCAGTTCGAGGTCCGCATCGACAGTGGCAGCCGCACCCGCGGCCGGGACACCCCTGACGGGCACCCCTGCACCCCTGAACTCGCGCCACTTGGAGATCAGGGTCTCCAGCCGGGCGGTGACCCTGCGGCCGTCCTCGTCGTCCAGCTCGGCGCCGGTGAGCGCGGCCTCCAGGGCGTCCAGCCCGGCGAACACGTCCGCCTGCGCGGGGGCGTCCGCCGCAGGGGCCAGACGCTCCGCCAGCAGGGCGGCCAGCGCCACCGGGTCCGGGTGGTCGAAGAGCAGCGTGGAGGGCAGGCCGAGGCCCGTGGCGCCGCCCAGCCGGTTGCGCAGCTCGACGGCGGTCAGCGAGTCGAAGCCCAGCTCCAGGAAGCCCTTGCGGGGCTCCACCGCCTCCGGGCCGCGGTGCCCGAGCACCTCGGCGGTGAGCCCCCGGACCAGCTCCAGCAGGATCCGCTCCCGCTCCGCCGCCGGGACGCCGGCCAGCCGGGAGGCCAGCGCGCTCCCGTCCTCGGCCGCCCCGGCCGGGGCCTCCGGGCCCGGGGCCGCCGCCAGGGCGGCCGGGATCCCGGCGAGCAGCCGGCTGGGCCGGGCCGCGACGAACCCCGGCGCGAACCGGGACCAGTCCACGTCCACCACGGCGACCGCGGTGTCGCCCTGGGCCAGCGCGGCGTCCAGGGCGGCCAGCCCGGCGGCCGGGGGCAGCGGGGTCACCCCGGTGCGCCGGGCGCGCTCCAGCACCTCGCCCCCGGCGGCCATGCCGCCCTCGTCCCACGGCCCCCAGGCCACCGAGGTGGCGGGCAGGCCGAGGGCCGCGCGCTGCTCGGCCAGGGCGTCCAGGTAGGCGTTGGCGGCCGCGTAGTTGGCCTGCCCGGGGGCGCCGAGCGTGCCGCTGAACGAGGAGAACAGCACGAAGGCGGCCGGCTTCGGCTCCAGCGTCAGCTCGTGCAGGTGGCGGGCCGAGGCGGCCTTGGCCCGCAGGACGGTCTCCAGCCGCTCGGGGGTCAGCGCGTCGATCACGCCGTCGTCGAGCACCCCGGCGGCGTGCACCACGCCGGTGAGCGGGTGCTCGGCGGGGATGCCGGCCAGCAGGGCGGCGAGCTGCTCGCGGTCGGCGGCGTCGCAGGCGGCGACGGTCACGGTGGCGCCGAGGGCGGTCAGTTCGGCGGCGAGGCCGTCGGCGCCGGGGGCGTCGGGGCCGCTGCGGCTGGTGAGCAGCAGGTGGCGCACGCCGTGCTCGGCGACCAGGTGCCGGGCCAGCCGGGCGCCGAGCGCACCGGTGCCGCCGGTGACCAGCACCGTGCCGTCGCCGTCCCAGCCGGGCGCCTCGCCGCGGCGCGCCGCCGGCGCGGGCAGCAGCCGCCGCCCGTACAGGCCGTCGGGCCGCACCGCGAGCTGGTCCTCGCCGCCGGTGCCCCGCAGGGCCGCGGCCAGCAGGGCCCCGGCCGGGCCGTCGACCTCCTCCGGCAGGTCCACCAGGCCGCCCCAGCGGTCCGGGTGCTCCAGCGCGGCCGCGCGGCCCAGGCCCCACAGCGCGGCCTGCGCGGGCTCGGCGACCTGCTCGCCGAGCGACACGCCGGCCCGGGTCGCGCACCACAGCGGGGCGTCCACGGCGAGGTCGCCGAGGGCCTGGAGCAGTGCCACGGCGCCGGCCGTGACGGCCTGCTCGTCGGCGCCGTCCGCGAGGGCCAGCAGCGAGAGCACGCCGGTCGGCGCGGTGCCGTCCAGGGCCCGGCGCAGCGGGCCCGCCAGTGCGGCGCGGTCCAGGCCCTCCGGGCCGACGGGCACCCGCAGCACCCGCGCGCCGTGCCGTTCCAGCGCCGTCAGGGCGCCCTCGGCGGCGGGCAGGGCGGCCCCGGCGGGCAGCACCGCCAGCCAGCTGCCCGCGGCCGGGCCGGCCGGCGGCTCCGGGAGCCGCTGCCAGGCGGCCCGGTAGCGCCAGGAGTCGAGCCGCGAACCGGCCCGCTCGCGGTGGCGCCAGGAGGACAGCGCGGGCAGCACCCCGGCCAGCGAGCGCTGCTCCTCCTCGGCCAGCCGCAGGCTGGCGCCGAGCGCGGTCACGTCCTGCCGCTCGACGGCCTCCCAGAACGCGGCGTCCGCCGGGTCGGCGGCCGGGGCGGGCCCGTCCAGCCAGAACCGCTCGCGCTGGAAGGGGTAGGTGGGCAGCTCCAGGCGGCCGGCCGGGGCCCCGGCGGCGGCGAAGAACGCCGGCCAGTCCACCGCGGCGCCCAGGGTGTGCAGGGCGCCGACGGCCCGGACCACGGACGCGGCCTCCGGCCGGTCCCGGCGCAGCGCGGGCAGCAGGGCGCTGCCCTCCGGGGCGTCCGTCCCGGCCAGGCAGTCCCGGCCCATCGCCGTCAGCACGCCGTCCGGGCCCAGCTCCAGGTACCTGGTCGCGCCTTCGGCGGCCAGCCGCCGGAACACCGCGTCGAAGCGGACGGCCGCGCGGATCTGGCCGACCCAGTACTCCGCCGTGCACAGCTCCTCGGCGGCCACCGGGCGGCCGGTGCCGGAGACCACCGGGACCAGCGGCTCCCGGTACGTCAGCGACTCGGCGACGGCGCGGAACTCCGCCAGCATCGGGTCCATCAGCGGCGAGTGGAAGGCGTGGCTGACCCGCAGCCGCCGGGTGCGGTGCCCGGCCGCGGCGAGGTCCGCGGCGATCCGCAGGACGGCCTCCTGCGGCCCCGCCAGGACGGTGGCCCGCGGGCCGTTGACGGCGGCCACCGCCACCTCGTCGCCGAGCAGCGGCAGCACCTCGGCCTCGGCGGCCTCCACGGCCACCATCGCGCCGCCGGCCGGGAGCCGCTCCATCAGCCGCCCGCGGGCGGCGACCAGCCGGGCGGCGTCGGGAAGGGAGAGGACGCCGGCCGCGTGGGCGGCGGCCAGCTCCCCGACGGAGTGCCCGGCGAGGAAGTCCGGCCGCACGCCCCAGGACTCCACCAGGCGGTAGAGGGCGACCTCGACGGCGAACAGGGCGGGCTGGGTCCAGCCGGTGCGGTCCAGCAGCTCGCCGCCCTCGGCGATCACCTCGGCCAGCGGCCGCTCCAGGTGGCGGTCCAGCTCCGCGCAGACCTCGTCGAAGGCCGCGGCGAACACCGGGAACTCGCCGTACAGTTCGCCGCCCATCCCGGCGCGCTGGGCGCCCTGGCCGGTGAACAGGAAGGCCGTGCGGCCCGCGGCGACGGTGCCGCGCACCAGCTCGGGGGCCGGCCCGCCCTGGGCGAGCGCCGCCAGGGCGGCCAGCAGCTCCTCACGGTCGGCGGCCACCACGGCCGCCCGGTGGGCGAACTGCGCGCGGCCGGTGGCCAGCGAGCGGCCGAGGGCCGCCGGGTCGGTGTCCGGGGCGGCGTCCAGGTGCTCGTGCAGGCGGCGGGCCTGGGCGCGCAGGGCCTGGTCGGTACGGGCCGAGAGCAGGAACGGGAGGGTGCGGCGGCCGGCCGGCGCGGCCGGCGGCTGCTCCTGCGGAGCGTGCTCCAGGATGACGTGGGCGTTGGTGCCGCTGACGCCGAAGGAGGAGACGCCGGCCCGGCGCGGGCGGCCGGTCTCGGGCCACGCCCGCTGCTCGGTGACCAGCTCGACGGATCCGGCCGTCCAGTCCACCTGGGAGGACGGCGCGTCCACGTGGAGGGTGCGCGGGACGGTGCCCCGGCGCATCGCCTCGACCATCTTGATCACGCCGCCGACGCCGGCGGCGGCCTGGGTGTGGCCGATGTTGGACTTCAACGAGCCGAGCAGCAGCGGCAGTTCGCGGTCCTGGCCGTAGGTGGCCAGCAGCGCCTGGGCCTCGATCGGGTCGCCCAGCCGGGTGCCGGTGCCGTGCGCCTCCACCACGTCCACCTCGGCGGCGGCGAGCCCGGCCCGGTCGAGCGCCTCGCGGATCACCCGCTCCTGGGAGGGCCCGTTGGGGGCGGTCAGCCCGTTGGAGGCGCCGTCCTGGTTGACGGCGCTGCCGCGCAGCACCGCGAGCACCGGGTGCCCGTTGCGGCGGGCGTCGGAGAGCCGCTCCAGCAGCAGCATGCCCACGCCCTCGCCCCAGCCGGTGCCGTCCGCGGCCTCGGCGAAGGCCTTGCAGCGGCCGTCCGGGGCCAGCCCGCGCTGGCGGCTGAACTCGATGAACGAACCCGGCGTCGACATCACCGCGACACCGCCGGCCAGGGCGAGCGAGCACTCGCCGGAGCGCAGCGCCTGGCCCGCCAGGTGCAGGGCGACCAGCGAGGAGGAGCAGGCGGTGTCCACGGACACCGCCGGGCCCTCCAGCCCCAGGGTGTAGGCGATCCGGCCGGAGGCGACGCTGGCCGAACTGCCGTTGCCCAGGTAGCCCTCCACCTCCTGCGGGACGGTGGTGAACCGGGCCGCGTAGTCGTGGTACGAGATGCCGGTGAAGACGCCCGTCCGGCTGCCGCGCGCCGACTGCGGGTCCACGCCCGCGTGCTCGAAGGCCTCCCAGGCGGTCTCCAGCAGCAGCCGCTGCTGGGGGTCCGTGGCCAGCGCCTCGCGCGGGTTGATCCCGAAGAACGCGGCGTCGAACCCGGCGGCGTCGTACAGGAACCCGCCCTCGGAGGCGTAGCAGGTGCCGGGCTGCTCGGGGTCGTCGCTGAACAGCGCGGCGGTGTCCCAGCCGCGGTCCTGCGGGAAGCCGCCGACGGCGTCCCGGCCCTGGGCGACCAGCTGCCACAGCTCGCCGGGGCTCGCCACCCCGCCGGGGTAGCGGCAGCTCATCCCGATGATCGCGACCGGGTCCTCGGCGTCCACCGGGCCGAGGGCCGGGGCGGGCGAGGAAGCGTCCTCGCCGAGCACCTCGCCCAGCAGCCGGGCGGCCACCGCCTCCGGGGTCGGGTGGTCGAACAGCAGGGTGCTCGGCAGCCGCACCCCGGTCGACCGGGTGAGCCGGTCGCGCAGCTCGACCGCCGTCAGGGAGTCGAAGCCCTGCTCCTGGAACGGGCGGACCACGTCGATCCCCTCGGCCGAGGGGTGGCCCAGGACCTCCGCCGCCAGGCCGCTGACCAGCTCCACCAGGGAGCGGGAGCGCTCGGCGACGGGCAGGGCGGCCAGCTCGGCCCGCAGCGCCGAGGCGCCGCCGTCGGCGGCCGCGGGCCGCTCCTCGGCGGCCGCCGACTCCCGCACCTCGGCCAGCGCGCCCAGCAGCGGGCTCGGCCGGAGGGCCGTGAAGCCGGGCTGGAAGCGCGACCAGTCCACCTCGGCGACGGTCACGGCCGTGTCGTCCAGGTCCAGCGCCTGCCGCAGGGCCGCCACCGCGAGGTCCGGCGACAGCGCGCCCAGGCCCATCCGCCGCAGCGGCTCCTCCTGCCCGGCCGACATGCCGTCCCCGGCCCACGGGCCCCAGGCCACCGAGGTGGCCGGCAGGCCGCGCGCCCGGCGCCGCTCGGCCAGCGCGTCCAGGAACGCGTTCGCCGCACCGTACGCGG
This sequence comes from Kitasatospora sp. NPDC018619, assembly GCF_044391605.1. NCBI lineage: Bacteria > Bacillati > Actinomycetota > Actinomycetes > Kitasatosporales > Streptomycetaceae > Kitasatospora > Kitasatospora sp. NPDC018619. The sequence goes on along the minus strand of NZ_JBISAI010000032.1, from coordinate 1,770 downwards.
CCTGGCCGCCGCCGCCCCAGACCCCGGCGACGGAGGACATCAGCACGAAGGCGTCCAGCTCCACGCCGTCCAGCAGCTCGTCCAGGTGTGCGGCGCCGGTCACCTTGGCCGCGCCGGCCGCGGCCAGCGCGTCCGCGTCCAGCTCGCGCAGCGGCCCCATCGCGCCCGAGCCGGCCGCGTGCACCACGGCGCTCAGCGGGCCGAGCTCCGCCAGCAGCCCGGCCAGCGCCGCGCGGTCCGCGACGTCGCAGGCGGCCACCGTGACCCGCGCCCCCAGGCCGGCCAGCTCGGCCTCCAGCGTGGCCGCCCCGGCGGCCTCGCCGCCCCGACGGCTGGTCAGCACCACGTGCTCCGCGCCGTTCCCGGCCAGCCAGCGCCCGATCCGGGCACCCAGCGCACCCGTACCGCCGGTCACCAGGACGGTGCCGCGCGGGCGCCACTCCCGGCCCGCCGTGCCGCCGGCCGCCCGGGCCAGGCGGCGCGCGTACAGCCCGTCCGCCCGGACGGCGGCCTGGTCCTCGCCGGACCCGCCCGCCAGCACCGCGGCCAGCCGGTCACCGGCCCTGCCGTCCAGAGCCTCCGGCAGGTCCACCAGGCCGCCCCAGCGCACCGGGCACTCCAGCGCGGCCACCCGCCCCAGGCCCCACAGCTGCGCCTGTGCCGGGCTGACCGGCCCGCCCGGCGCGGTCGCCACCGCGCCCCTGGTCGCGCACCACAGCGGGGCGTCCAGCCCGGCGTCGTCCAGGGCGTTCAGCAGCAGCACGGTGTCGGCCAGCGCGGCCGGCACCCCGGGCCGGGCCTCCCGCTCGTCCAGGGCCAGCAGGGACAGCACGCCCCGCGGCCGGCGCTCCCCGACGGCAGCCGCCAGCCGGGCGGCCAGCGCGGCACGGTCCTCGCCCCCGGCCGCCGTGACGGTCAGCACCCCGGCGCCGCGGGCCCGCAGCGCGGCCGGCGCACCGCCGCACTCCTCCTCCGTCCGGCCCGCGGGCAGGACGACCAGCCAGTCGCCGTCCAGCGCGGGCGGGGCGGCCGGGTCGGCGAGCCGCTGCCACTCGACGCGGTAGCGCCAGGAGTCCAGCCGCGAGCGGTCCTGGCGCTCGCGCCGCCAGGAGGACAGCGCGGGCAGCACCCCGGCCAGCGACTGCCGCTCCTGCTCGGCCAGCCGCAGGCTGGCGCCGAGCGCGGTCAGGTCCTGCTGCTCGACGGCCTGCCAGAAGGAGGCGTCCGCCGGGTCGGCGGCCGCCCCCGCGGCGGGCGCGGCGTCCAGCCAGTACCGGCGGCGCTGGAAGGCGTAGGTGGGCAGGTCGACCCGGCGGGCGCCGGAGCCGGCGAAGAACGCCGCCCAGTCGGCCTTCACCCCGCGCCCGTGCAGTGCGGCCAGGGCCGTCACGGCGCTCCGCACCTCGGGCCGGTCGCGCCGCAGCACCGGCACGAAGGCCTCGTCGCCGCCGTCGGCGCCGTCCCGCCCGAGGGCGGTGAGCACGGCGTCGGGGCCGAGTTCCAGGAAGGTGGTGACGCCCTTGGCCCGGAGGGTGTCCAGGGCGTCGTGGAAGCGGACGGTGTGGCGGGCGTGGCGGGTCCAGTAGTCGGGGTCGGTGAGTTCGGCGGTGGTGGCGGGTTTGCCGGTGAGGGTGGAGACGATGGGGATGGTGGGGGTGTGGAAGGTGAGTTCGGCGAGGGTGGTGCGGAACTCGTCGAGCACGGGTTCCATGAGGGGGGAGTGGAAGGCGTGGCTGACGCGTAGTTCGCGGGTCTTGTCGAACTTCTCGG
>NZ_JBISAI010000031.1:17712-73205 GCF_044391605.1 Kitasatospora sp. NPDC018619 | reverse complement strand
GGGGGGACCCTGTGGGAGAGTAGGACGCCGCCGAACAATTCTTGTGAAGAACCCCCGGCCGGGGAGACCTGGCCGGGGGTTCTTCGCGTTTCCGGATCATTTCACCGGCTGGTGCGACTCCGTCCACCCCGCAGGTAGTCCTAGGTCCACCTTGGAATTGGGGTGCCATGGCCAGTGTGGGTGATGGACGGTTCGTGAAGACTGATGGAGGACGATCGGTACCGGCATCAGGAGCTTCCCGTGACAACAGCGAGTCGTACGAGCGGCGCGACCGTACGTGCTCAGGCCCAGGCGGCCCTCATGGCCGGGCGTGAGGGCCTGGTACGGCTTGCCCTGGTGGTGTTGGCAGCGGTGCCGGGGGCGGTGCTGCCGGTGGGTGCGGCGGTCTTCTCAGGGGCGATCACGGCCCGGGTCCTGGACTCTTACGACCTGGGCTTGTTCGTCTCCCTCGTGGTGGCCGCAACTGCCGGCGGGGTGGTGGCAGCCGCCAACATCCGCCGCACCGCGACGCGGACCCGGGGACAGGTGGAGCGCTGGTTCGCGATACGGCTGCCGGCCGTCTACGAGCCCTGGCCGGAGCTGGAGTTGGACGGCCGAGGGCACTGGTGGACGGGCCACACCTACCACCGTTCACGAACGGTGGCGAAGTACGCGCAGATGGTCCACTGCGGCCTGCGGGACCGGACCATCCGCGCCGAACTGGTCTGGCTGGTGGTGAACCCGTTCCTCGTGGTGGCGCTGGCCGGGCCGGTGGCCCTCCTGCTCGCGTTGGGCACCGCCTACGTCCTGACCGGCCCGGTGCCGGCCGACGGATTCGGCCCGGTGAGCAGCCGGATGGTGTCCGTCCTGCTGAGCGTCGTCCTCGGAGTGGCCATGATCGTGGTGGGCGTCCTCGTGGCCCCGTTCGCGCTGCGGGCGTACGCGGAGGCCGCCCGCCGGGTGCTGGACCAGGACGGCCGGGCGACGAACGCCCAGCTGACCAGGCGGGTGGCCGAGCTGACCGAGACGCGGGCGGACGCGGTCGGCAACCAGGCGGCCGAGCTGCGGAGGATCGAGCGGGACCTGCACGACGGCGCCCAGGCACGGCTGGTCGCGATCGGGATGACGCTGGGCACCATCGAGCACCTGATGGACACCGACCAGCAGGCCGCGCGGGAGCTCCTCGCCGAGGCCCGCCAGTCCTCGGCCCGGGCCCTCCAGGAGCTGCGGGACCTGGTCCGCGGCATCCACCCCCCGGTGCTCGCCGAGCGGGGGCTGGGCGACGCCGTCCGGGCCCTGGCCCTGGACAGCGCCCTGCCGACCGAGGTCTGCGTGAGCCTGCCGGACCGGCCGCCGGCCCCGGTCGAGGCCGCTGTGTACTTCAGCGTCTGCGAGCTGCTGGCCAACGCGGCCAAGCACTCGGAGGCCGAGCAGGTGTGGGTGGACATCCTCTACCGGGCCGGGCTCCTGCGGGTGACGGTGACGGACGACGGCATGGGGGTGGCGGATCCTTCGCGGGGGACGGGGCTGCGCGGGATCGAGAAGCGATTGGGTACCTTCGACGGTGTCCTCTCCATCGACAGCACGTCGGGCGGACCCACCACCATCACCTTGGAGTTGCCGTGCGAGTTGTCCTCGCCGAGGACCTCTACCTCCTTCGCGAAGGCCTGATCCGGCTGCTGGAAGCGCACGGTTTCACCATCGCAGCGGCGGTCGAGACCGGCCCGGAGCTGTTGGAGGCGCTGCTGACCCACCGGCCCGACGTGGCCGTGGTCGACGTCCGGCTGCCGCCGACGCTCACCGACGAGGGCCTCCAGGCGGCGCTCAAGGCCCGTCGGGAGATCGAGGGCCTCCCGGTGCTGGTGCTGTCGCAGCACGTTCAACAGCTCTACGCGCGGGAGCTGCTGGCCGACGGCACCGGGGGGATCGGCTACCTGCTGAAGGACCGGGTGTTCAATGCCGACCAGTTCATCGACGCGGTCCGCCGGGTGGCGGCGGGCGGCACGGCGATGGATCCGGACGTGATCGCCAAGCTGATGCAGACCACCTCGCGCCGGCCGGGTCCGCTGCTGCGGCTCTCCCCGCGCGAGCGCGAGGTGCTGGAGCTGATGGCCGAGGGCTGTTCCAACTCGGCGATCGCCGGCCGCCTCTCGGTGAGCGACGGCGCCGTGGCCAAGCACATCGCCAACATCTTCAGCAAGCTGGAACTCGCCCCCGATGAGGACGCCAACCGCCGGGTGCTGGCGGTCCTGACCTACCTCAACGGCACGGCGGGGCAGCCGCGCTGACGCTCCCGCCGGTCCCGCCTCCCGTCCCGCGCCGTGCGGTGGGACCGGGCCGTGGGCCGGCGCACCGTGAGACCCCAGGCTGTGGGAACGCTGGACAGGTGTACGAGTAAACTCCGGTGGGCCGAGCCCGGAGCCTGCCGGCAGTCCGGCGCCCGACCAGCGGGGCCCGGCAGCCGAGGCAGCGTACGGCCGCAGCCGACATCCAGGGGTTGATAGACGTAATGGCACGCCCAACGCTCACCAAGGCCCATCGGGGCCTGCTCGGCCTGGTCGCGGCCGGTGCCTGCATCATCTCGGGCATCGGCTTCGCGGGTTCGTACAACGCGGTGCGCGAGCTGGCCGAGCAGAAGGGTTTCGGCGCCTTCTCCTATGCCTTCCCGATCGGTGTGGACGCCGGCATCGTCGTGCTCCTCGCGCTCGACCTGGTGCTGACCTGGCTGCGAATACCCTTCCCGATGCTGCGGCAGACCGCGTGGCTGCTGACCGTGGCCACCATCGCCTTCAACGCGGCGGCCTCCTGGGGCGATCCGCTGGGCATGGGGATGCACGCCGTCATCCCGGTGCTCTTCGTCGTCGTGGTCGAGGCCTCGCGGCACGCGGTCGGCCGGATCGCGGCGATCACGGCGGACCGCCACATGGAGTCGGTCCGGGTGATGCGCTGGCTCCTCTCCCCGGTGCCGACCTTCCGGCTCTGGCGACGGATGAAGCTCTGGGAGCTCCGCTCCTACGACGAGGTCATCCGGCTGGAGCAGAACCGCCTGGTCTACCGGGCGCAGCTGCGCTTCCGGTACGGCCGCGGCTGGCGGCGCTCGGCACCGATCCAGGCGCTGCTGCCGCTCAAGCTGGCCAAGTTCGGCGTACCGCTGGACCCTTCGCTGCTGGACCGGCTCGACGACGAGGGCCGTGAGCGCGAGGCCGCCGGGATCCCGGCGGAGCAGGAGACGCAGGGGATCGCTCCCCAGGAGAACCATGCCGCCGCGGCCATCGCCCCGGTGGCTGGGGCGCCCGCCCCGCCGCAGCAGTCCCCGCAGCCGCAGCGGGCACCGCAGGCCGCCCCGCAGGTCCCGCAGGCCCAGTCCGGGCAGCCGCAGCCGCAGCCGCAGCCGCAGTCCGCACAGCCGCTGCCCGAGCCCCAGCCGCAGCCGCAGGCACCCGCCGCCGTCCCGCCCCTGTCCGCGGAGGTCGCCGCGCCGATGCTCGCGAAGCTGGCCGCCGTCCGGCTGCGGGTCGCCCAGGAGCCGGAGGAGGCGGCGGACGCCGTCCCGCAGCCGCGCGGCGAGGAGTTGAACGTCTGGACGGAGCGTCCGGTCCGCACCACCGGCCACCCCGCCGACGCCGCCCCGGGCGGACGGGTGCCCGGTCAGGCCTCGCCCTGGTTCAAGCCCCCGCGCCCGGTCGCCGGGGAGCCCGCCGTCGTGCCCGGGCCCGCGCACGCTCCGCAGGCCCCGCACCCGGCCGGCCCGCAGCAGGGGCCCGAGGCACCCGTGCAGCCCGCCGCGCCGGAACAGCCCGTCCCGGCGGACGAGCCCGCCCGCGCCGGTCAGCCGGTCCCGGCCGAGGAGCCCCCGCTCCCTCCGGCGCCCGCGCGCCTCGACCCGGACGTCGCCTACCAGGCGCTGGTCTCGTACATCGACACCTACGACCACCAGCCCGATCCCCAGCGCCTCGCCGACTGGCTGACCAGGGAGTACGGCGTCACCGGCAAGGGCCCGGACGGGTCGGTCCACCCCAAGGAGGTCGCCGACCTCTACCCGGAGCTGAACGAGCGCTACGCCGCCGCCGGTCGGGGCTGACCGCGAGCCGTCACCGTGCGGGGCCCGCTCGGCCATTGACGCCCGATCCCACCGGAGCTACCTTCGCCTCAACAAATTGTTGAAGCGCTGGTTCGGCATGGAGGAGTGCGGATGACACGGGTCGGGGTCGACGGGAACGGGCCGGCGGACGGGGCCTCCTTCTCCACCGCGGCACGCGCCGCGGTGGAGGCGCTGCTCGCGCCGGTCGATGCCGATCTGGCGCGCCGTTACCCGGGCGAGCCCGGCACCAGGCAGCCGGTGCACACCGTCTACGTCCCGGCCGACGCCTTCGGCGCCGACACCGTGCGGGAGTGGGGCCGCCGGGCCCTGGAGGCCTTCGACCGCCACGCCGCCACCCCTGCCGAGCTGGCCCGCGCCCTCGGCGTCCCGGACGACGGGCTGCTCGCCGACGTGCACGCCCGGGTCCGCGCCAAGCTGCAACGCGAGCCGGTCGAGGACCTGCGGATCGACTTCGAGGACGGCTACGGCCCCCGCCCCGACGCGGAGGAGGACGCGGCCGCCGTCCGGGCCGCCGAGCTGGTCGCGGCGGCGGTGGCCGAGGGCACCGCACCGCCGTACCTCGGCATCCGGATCAAGTGCATGGAGGCCGCCGTCCGGGCCCGCGGGATCCGCACCCTGGAACTGTTCCTGACGACCCTGCTGGCCGCCGGCGGACTGCCGGAGGGCCTGGTGCTGACCCTGCCCAAGGTGACCTACGCCGAGCAGGTCACCGCGCTGGTCCGGCTGCTGGAGGACTTCGAGGGCCGGGCCGGGCTGCCCGCCGGTCGGATCGGCTTCGAGATCCAGATCGAGACCACCCAGGCGATCCTCGGCCCGGACGGCCGGGCCACCGTCGCCCGGATGATCGAGGCCGCCGAGGGGCGTGCGACCGGCCTGCACTACGGGACCTTCGACTACAGCGCCGCCTGCGGGGTCAGCGCGGCCCACCAGAGCATGGACCACCCGGTCGCCGACCACGCCAAGGCGGTCATGCAGGTGGCGGCCGCGGGCACCGGGGTGCGGCTCTCCGACGGCTCGACCAACGTCGTCCCGACCGGTTCCACCGAGCAGGTGCACGCCGCCTGGAAGCTCCACCACGACCTGGTCCGCCGCTCGCTGGCCCGCGCCTACTACCAGGGCTGGGACATGCACCCGGCCCACCTGCCCACCCGCTACGTCGCCGTCTACTCCTTCTACCGCGAGGGCCTGGCGGCCGCGGCCGCCAGGCTGGCCGCGTACGTCGCCAAGGCGGGCGGCGACGTGATGGACGAGCCGGCCACGGCGCGGGCGCTGAGCGGCTACCTGCTGCGCGGACTGGACTGCGGTGCCGTCGACCCCGCCGAGGTCACCGCGCTGACCGGCCTGGACCGCGAGCGGCTGGACGCCCTGGCCGGCCGCTGACCCCACCGGCCGCCCGCCGCGCCCTCCGCCTCCCACCGTCCGCCTCCGGCCGTGCGCTGGTCCGTCCGTGGCCGACGGCCGCGGATCCCTCCCGCCGGGCGCCAACTAGGCTGGCGGTGCCGTCCCGGTGCGCCGGGGCGCGCGCCGTCAGCCTTCGCCGTCCTCGGGAGGACCCCCGCGCCATGTCCGCCACGCCGGAGCCCACCGCCAGGCCGTACCTCACCATCCGGCGGGCCGGCAGCCACGAGACCGAGATCAAGAAGTCCCGGTTCATCTGCCACCTCGCCCGGGTCGCCGACGAGGAGGAGGCACAGGCCTTCATCGCGGGCATCCGCAAGCAGTACTGGGACGCCCGGCACAACTGCACCGCCTTCGTGGTCGGCGAGGAGCAGCGCCGCGAGCGCTCCAGCGACGACGGCGAGCCCGGCGGCACGGCGGGGGTGCCGATGCTGGAGGTGCTGCGCCGGCGCGGGCTGACCGACACGGTCGCCGTGGTCACCCGGTACTTCGGCGGCATCAAGCTCGGTGCGGGCGGCCTGGTGCGGGCGTACGGGAACGCGGTGTCGGAGGCGGTGGACGAGGTCGGCCTGCTGGAGCGCCGGCCGGTCGCGCTGCTCGCGGTGACGGCGGACCACGTCCGGGCCGGCCGGGTGGAGAACGACCTGCGGGCGGCCGGCTATGCGGTGAGCGACCTGGCCTACCAGGCCTCCGGGGTGCGGATCGAGGTGGGCGTGCCGGAACCGGACGTGGCGGGGTTCCACACCTGGCTGGCCGAGGCGACCGGCGGAACCGCGGTGGCGGTCCCGGCCGGCCGCACCTACGTCGAGGTGCCGGTCTGACCGCGGAGGCGGGCGGTGCCCCCGTGGGACCGGCGGGACGGACGGTCCGTCGGACGGGCCGCGACCGGCCCTTCCGCGTAGCCCAGGCGCTGCGCCACGCGGAAGACCGCTTGAACAGATTCACCCGAACGTAGTGTCGTAGCCCGGAGTTGGAACTTCAGCTCCGGGCCGTGGCGTTTCCTGGGCAAGGTTCCGGCAGAACCGGACGAAACCATCGATGGAGGACACAGGACCCCACCCCCACCACGGAGGTATGCGCATGGCCTCAGACCGTTCGACCTCGATCCCCCAGACCGCGACGAACCCGACCTCGAACCGCCCGACGGACCACCTGACGGCCCACCCGGTGAACCGCTCGACGAACCGTCCGCCGTCGAACCACCCGGTCGCGTCCCGTCCCGCCCCCAACCGCGTCCGCTCGCACGCCGCCGCCGACCCGCCCGGCCCCCACGGGCCCGCCACGCCCTACCGGATGACGGTCACCACGGCCCTTCCGCACGCCGAGGCCGTCGCCCTGGCCGACGAACAGCTGGCCTCCTGGCTGAAGCTGGAGGGCTTCGAGGAACCCCCACCGGCCCCTGACACCGCCCGCACCCCCGTCGGGCGGAGCCCGGAGCCGGCCTCCACCGCCGAGCGCCTGCGCCTGGGCGAGCGCGTGCTGCTCGACCGCGACCGGGGCCGGCTGCGCGACGGTCCGGGCGCCGGCCGGTACGACCGCCGCCGCCTGCGGACCCCGGCCGCGCACGGCACCCAGCAGCTCACCCTCACCGTGGCCACCGGTGCCGAGGGCCCGACCTGGGTCCGGCTGGAGGCCGAGACCCACAGCACCGGCAGCGGCGTGCGCACCCCGTGCCGGGTGCCGGTGCCCGAACTCGCCCGCTCGCTCCTCCCGCTGCTCGACGCCACCGACGGCCCGGTCGCCGTCCACACCGCGCCCCGGGTGGTCACCGCCGACACGGTCGACGCCCTGATCGACGAGCTCTGCGACCCGGAGCGCAGGCTGCCCACGGTGGTGGCCAGCGTCCCGGTGAACCTCCCGCTCGACCCCTGGGTGCAGGACGTGGTGGCCCCGCTCTGCCAGCAGCTCCCCGGCCTCGCCACCGCCTACGTGCTGGACCCGGGCGCCCGCACCGGGTTCAACGTGGCGCTGGAGTACCACACCGTCTACGGCGGGGCGGTGCGCACCTACCTGCCCGAGGTCGACCCGGCATCCCGGGCGGACAGTGCCCGACATCCGGTACTCGCCCGCGGCCGAATAGAGGAGGACCTGCGCCGCGCCGCCGGGCTGCTCGCCCGGGAGCCGCGCCGCCTGGCCGCGGAGCAGCCGCTGCCGCCGCCGCTGGCGGCCGTCCCGGTGCTGCGCGTTCCGCCGCCGCAGCTGCGCCGGAGTGCGGAACGGGTCGCGGAGCGGACCACCGAGCCGACGGCCGGGCGCACCGTCGAGGCGGCCGTCCCGGACCAGGGCGAGGAACTGGCGGTGCTCGCCCGCGAGGAGCAGCAGGACCGCGCCGAGCAGCAGGCCAGGGCCGACGAGCTGGAGCTGGTCCGGCACACCCTGCGTCTGGAGCGCCGTGACCACCGGGAACGGAGCCAGGCCCGGGAGGGCCGGGACGGCCGGGACGTCCGCGAGGGCCGCCTGCGCTCCGGAGCCCGTGCCCTCACCGGCCGGCACTGCGTGGCGCCGGGCGGCAGCCCGGTCGGGCCGCACCCGGCGGCCCAGCCCCCCGGCGACGGCGGCGCACCCGAGACCTTCACCGAACTCATGGCCAGACTGGGCGAGTTCCCCCTGGTGACCTTCACCGGTGACCAGAAGAACGCGCTCGCCCTGGACGAGCTCCAGTGCACCGGCGCCGGCTGGGCCCGGCTCGCCTGGGACGGGTTGACGGCGCTCCAGGAGTACGCCGAGGCGGCCGTGCGCGGTGCGGCCGGCGGGGACTTCAAGCAGTGGTGCGAGCGCACCCCCGAGGGCTGTCGCCGCTTCCCGCCCCGCAAGGCGGTCCGCGGGGAGTCCCGGACGGTGTTCAGCCACACCAAGTGGAAGCGCGAGCGGATGCTGCCGGTGCCGGAATGCGTCGACTCCTCGCGGCGCGCCTTCATGGGGGCGCACCTTCGGATCGGCGGCGGCCGCACCGCGCCCCGGCTGCACTACCTCGACGACTGCTCCGGCAGCGGCCGGATCTACGTCGGCTACATCGGCCTGCACCTGACCAACACCCGGACCAACTGAGCGGCTTGGCTGACCGCTGCGCCCGTTCGGGGGACAATGTCCGGCAGGGGCGGGTCCACAGGCTCGCCGATCGCCCCGGGCAGGCGCCGGACGAGCATGGGGGAACGACGACCGATGCAGCACTCAGCAGACGGCCAGTCCGACGGAACCGCCACCGTCCAGTTCCCCCGGCCGGGCTTCCTCGCCTCGGTCTTCCGTGACCTGGGCGCCGAGGAGGGCCGGGAGCCGACCGGCGCCGGCACCGACCGCCCGGACGAGGGCCCGGTCGGTGCCGGGCCGTCCGGTGACGGCCGGTCCGGCACCGGTACGGCCGACAGCCGTGCGCCCGTCGGCGGTACGGTCGTCGGCGGTGCGGTCGGTGACGGCCCGTCCGTACCGGGCCCCGGTCCCGGTCCGGTTCCCGTTCCCGGCCCCGCCCCCGGCGCCGCGCCCGCCCCCGGTTCCGGCGAGGCGGACCCGGACGAGGCCGTGGCGGCGCACGCCCGGGCCGCCGCCCTGACCCACCACCGCACCCGAGCCGTCCAGGCCGAGCACGACCGGCTGGCCGACCTGCTGCGGCGGGCCGCGCTGCCGGTCTCCGCGATGGACTTCCAGAGCCAGCTGCGCACGTACCAGCCCCGCCCCTACCCGGCCGACGGCCCCGGCGCCACCCCCGAGGAGGGGGCCGAGCCCCGCTGGGAGGACTTCGCGCCCGCCGGGCCGCCCGCGGCCGACCCGGAGGCCGGCCCCTCCCGCCGACTGCTCGACTCCGGTTACCAGCGCGAGCTGGCCCAGGCCCGGCTCGCCCACCAGCGCGCCCTGCGCGAGTGGCGCACCCGCCGGGCCGAGGCCGGCAGCCCGGCCGCCGACGAGTCCCGGCGCGCCCACGAGGCGGCCGAGGAGGCCCGGGCCCGCGCCGTGCGCGAGTACAACGACAGTCTGGAGGAGTGTCGCCGGGCCTACCGGCTGGCCGAGCCGGCCGCCGTGGAGTCCCTGCTGGAACGGGCGCTGGCCGCCGCCGAGACCGCCACCCAGGACCTGCCCGCCCCCTGCCGGGCGGTCTTCCGCCCGCTCACCCGCACCGCCGTGCTGGACCTCGACCTGCCGCCGCTCGAACTGGTGCCCTCCCTCGCCGGCTACCGGCTCGCCCCGGACGGCGACATCCTCCCGGTGCCGCGCCCGCCCGCGGACCGGGCCACCGACTACCTGCGGCTGGTCGCCCGGCTCGCCCTGCGCGCCCTGCAGGCCGCCGACGCGGTGGACACCGACGAGATACTCGCCGGCGTCGTCCTCAACGGCTGGCTGCGCGGCCCCGGCACGGAGGAGCCGCTCTGCCTGGTCAGCGTGGACGCCGACCGCGACGCCCTGGCCCGCACCCGGCTGCTGCCGCCGGGCACCCCGTACGAGGAGCGCGACGACGAGGGCGTCTACGCCGACGCCGAGCAGGACGAGGCCCTCGTGCGGCTGCGTCAGCTCGGCGCCGCCGTCACCCCGGACCCGTACGACCGGGCGGGTGTCGAGCCGGCCGCCCGCGCCGGGGCCACCGTGCCGGCCGCCTCCGACCTGTCCGCTAACGAGTTCGCCCAGCTGGTGCGGGACCTGCTGACCCGCGGCGGCATCGGGCAGTGGAGCGTCCGGCTGCGCGGCCCGGCCGGGCTGGTCGCCACCGGCGAGGGCGCGCCCGGGACGGCGCTGCCCGGCCGCTGGGTGGTGTGGGCCTCCCGGGACACCGGGGCGGTCGGCACCGAGCAGATCGAGACCCTGGCCGAGGCGGTCGGGGAGGAGGCCGCCGAGCGCGGTCTGCGGCTGACCACCGGCCGGTTCACCGAGGAGGCCCTGGCCCTCACCGCCGGGGAGGGCCGCCGGCACATCCACCTGATCGACGGCGACGGCGTCCGCGAACTCGCCCACACCCACCTCGGGCTGCCGCTCGCCACCGGGGGCTGACGGCTCGCCGCCGCCCGTCCGGCCCGGCGGCGCCGCCCGGCGCGGACCTCACCCGGACGGTCCACCGGGCGGGCGGCCCGCCCGGCCCGGGCCGAGGCTGGGGGAACGGCACCCCGGCCCCGGCACCCCCGGGTGGTCACCGCCGAACGGGCGTCCGGTACGGTCGGCGGTCGGCCCGGCCACGGGCGGATCCCAGGGGGAGAGGAATGGGCAGAGCGCTCGGCGGACCATCAGGTGAGGCGCCCGGTGGAAGGTCCGGCGGAAACGCCGGTGAAGGGCCCGGCGGACGGGTCGCGGCCGTGAGGGAGCCGGTCCGGTGACCGCGGTGCTGGTCGCCGCGGCGGCCTTCCTGATGACCCTGGTCGGCGGCTTCGTCGCCCAGCGCACCCGTGACCGCCGCCACCTGGTGCTCGGCTTCGCCGCCGGACTGATGCTCGGCGTGGTCGCCTTCGACCTGCTGCCCGAGGCGATCCACCAGGCGCCGGGCGAGCTGCACGGCGTGCCGCAGGCGCTGCTGATGTTCGCGGCCGGCTTCCTGACCATCCACGTGGTCGAACGTGCCGTCGCCATCCACCGCGGCCACGAGGGCGAGTACGCCGCGCACTCCCACGGCCACCGGCACGGGCACTCCGGCGCCAGGCACCAGGGCATCGGGCTGACCGCCGCCCTGGCCCTGGTCGGGCACAGCGTGATGGACGGCTTCGCGATCGGCGCCGCCTTCCAGGCCGGCACCACCGTCGGCACGGTGGTGGCCATCGCCGTCGTCGCGCACGACTTCGCCGACGGCTTCAACACGTACACGATCACCCGGCTGTACGGGAACAACCGGCGGCGGGCGCTGACCCTGCTCGCCGCGGACGCGCTGGCCCCGGTGTCCGGCGCGGCGATCACCCTGGCGTTCACCATCCCGGGCCACCTGCTCGGCCTCTACCTGGGCTTCTTCTCCGGGTTCCTGCTCTACCTGGCGACCTCCGACATCCTCCCCGAGGCGCACAGCCCGCACCCCTCGCGCACCACCCTGCTCTGCACCGTGGCCGGGGTCGGCTTCATGTGGCTGGTGATCGGCTTCGCCGGCTGAGCCCGGCCCCGGCTCCGTACCCGGTTCCTGGCCGGGGAGACAGGGAGGCAGGGAGGCCGGAGACCGGGGGCGGCAGACCCTGGGGCCGGAAGGCCGGGAGCCGCCGGGCTCAGACCGGCAGCCGTGCCCAGCACTCCCGCATCGAGGCCAGCGCCTCGGTGATCGCCGGCCGCCGGGAGGCCTGGGAGCGCCAGAGCGCGAACACCCGGCGGCCCGGCTCCGGCGCCACCCGGCGGGCCGCCACCCCGGGCGGCAGCGGGCCCCGCCCGAGCCTGGGCACCAGGCCCATCCCCAGACCGGCCGCGACCAGCGCGATCTGCGTCTCGAACTCCCCGACCTGGTAGCACACGTCCGGTTCCTCGCCGGCCTCGCGCAGGGTCCGGACCAGCCAGTCGTAGCAGATGTTGCCCGGCGGCACGCTGATCCAGCGCTGCCCGCACAGCTGTTCCACCGGCACCGGGTCGAGCGCGGCCAGCTCGTCGTCGGCGGGCAGCAGCAGGTCCACCGGGTCGTCGCCGAGGTCCAGCCGGGAGACCCCCTCCTGCACCGGCAGCGGCACGGTCGGCCAGTCCTGCACCAGCGCCAGGTCCACCTCGCCCCGGGCCACCAACTCGGCCGCCGGGTACGGGTCGCGCTCCAGCAGCCGGACGTCCAGCTCCGGGCAGCGCCGCCGCAGGTCGGCCAGTGCCCCGGGCATCAGCCCGCGGGCGCCGGACGGGAAGGCGGCCACCAGCAGCCGCCCGACGGCCCGGCCGCGCTGCTCCTCCAGCCGCACCTCGGCCTGCTCCACCAGCCCCAGCACGGTCTGCGCGGTGACGGCCAGCTCGCGCGCGGCGTCCGTCAGCACCACGCCGCGGCCCTGCCGCTCCAGCAGCACCGTCCTCGTCTCCCGCTCCAGCTTGGCGATCTGCTGCGAGACCGCCGAGGGCGTGAAGCCGAGAGCGGCCGCCGCCCCGCCGACCGAGCCGTGCACCGCCACCGCGTGCAGCGCCCGCAGGCGCCCCAGGTCCATCATGCAGTGATCCTAAAGTGTTTCCTTCAGAACTCGTCGCTGGTGCTACACGGTCCGGCGCCACCATGCTCGACCCATGACCGTGACCACCGCCGCTTCGGGCGGCCAGCACAGCACGACCGGCACGACCGGCACGAGCAGCACGACCGGCACGAGCAGCGCGAGCAGCACGGACGGAACGGCCGGCATGAGCCCGCGCCACATCGCCCTGGCCGTGCTGGTGGCCGCCGTCTGGGGCCTCAACTTCGTCCTGATCCACGTCGGCCTGGAGAACTTCCCGCCGCTGCTCTTCTGCGCCCTGCGGTTCGCCGTCGTCGCCGTCCCGGCGATCTTCTTCGTCGGCCCGCCCCGGGTGGCCTGGCGCTGGGTGGTGGCGGTCGGCGTGGTCCTCGGGGTGGTCAAGTTCGGGCTGCTCTTCCTCGGCATGCACGCCGGGATGCCGGCCGGGCTCTCCTCCCTGGTGCTCCAGGGGCAGGCCGGCTTCACCGCGCTGTTCGCCGCCGTGCTGCTGCGCGAACGCCCCGGCGGGCAGCGGCTCGCGGGCCTGGCGGTCGCCTTCGCCGGCATCGCGCTGAGCGCCTGGGAGCAGGGCGCCGGGGGGCCGCTCGGGGCCTTCGCCCTGGTCGTCCTCGCCGCCGTCGCCTGGGGCCTGGCCAACGTGCTGACCCGCCGGGCCGCGCCGCCGGACGCCCTGCGCTGGATGGTCTGGGTCAGTGCCGTCCCGCCGCTGCCGCTGCTGGGCCTGTCCCTGCTGGTCGAGGGCCCCGAGGCGGACCTGCGGGCCCTGCGCGGGATCACCCCGGCCGGACTGGGGGCGATCGGCTACGTCGGGCTGGTCTCCACCCTGCTCGGCTTCGTCGCCTGGAGCTTCCTGCTGCGCAGCTACGACGCGACCGCCGTCGCGCCCTACTCGCTGCTGGTACCGGTGTTCGGGATGTCCTCGGCCTGGCTGCTGCTCGGTGAGCGGATCAGCCCGGCGGCCGCCGCGGCCGCGCTGCTGGTGATCACCGGGATCGGGATCACCGCGCTGCGCCCGGGGGCCGCCAGCGGTGTGGCGGCCCGGCTGCGAGGAAGCGGGCCTCGGCGGAGCGCAGCACCCGCAGCAGCACCTCCTCGTCGGCGGGACTGACCTCGCCGAAGTACTCCTGGGCCACCTCGTCCCGGACCTGCCCGATCCGCTCCACCGCCGCCCGGCCGGCCTCGGTCAGCAGGATCCGCACCGCCCGCCGGTCGGCCGGGTCGGGGCTGCGCTCGACCAGGCCGGCCTCCTCCAGCGCGTCGACCACGGTGGTCGCCGAGCGCGGGGCGATGTGCAGCTTGTCGGCGAGGTCGCTCAGCCGCATCGCGTGGTCGGGCGTCTCGCAGCCCGGCACGTGGGCGAGCGTGCGCAGCGCCCGGGCCTGGCCGGGGGTGATGCCGTACGGCTCCAGCCGCCAGCCGGTCTGACGGCGGATCCGCTTGATAGCCCGGGTCATCGCGTCGGCCAGTTCGGCGGCGGAGGCCGCGCTGCCGGGCCGGGGGCCGGGGGAGGGGTCCGCCGGTTCGTCGGGCGGCGTGGTGGTCATCGGCGGTCTCCTCGGCTGGCGTCCGCCCAAGGGTAGCCGTCGGCCCGCGGCCCGCGGCCGGCGGCGGAAGGCGATCGCGGAAATATGTTGAGCCTAGCTCAGCATCTGGGTTAGCGTTGCCCTAGTGAGGGGACCCTAAGTTCCCCTCCCCGACCCTGGAGGGCCCATGCCCCGCTCCGAAGCCCGCGTCGCCACCGACCGCCCGGGCCGCTACGCCAAGCAGCTCACCGCCCACATGGGGCGCAAGATCGAAGCCGTCTACTCCGAGGAGACCGGCCGCGGCACGATGGTCTTCGGTGCCGGTACCGCCACCCTGGAGGCCCTGCCCGACGCGCTGCTGCTCACCGTCGAGGGCGAGCGCGAGAACCTGCCCGGCCTGGAGGACGTCGTCGGCCGCCACCTGGTCCGCTTCGGCGCCCGCGACGAACTCGTCATCGCCTGGCACCGCGACAACGGCGAGCCCGGCCTGGTTCACCGCAACGAGGACCCCGAGGCCTGACGCGCCCCGGCGCCCGGCCGGGGCAGCCACCGGGCGAACGACCACAGCAGCAGGACGGACAGGCACCAGCTCGCCACCACGTCCAGCAGCCAGTGGAAGTCGCTCCACACCAGCCCCGCGCCCACCCCGAGCGACAGCAGCACCGCACCGGCCGCCAGCCCCCGGACGGCGCGCGGCCCCGCCACCCGGGCCAGCAGCAGCGCCGCCACCCCGTACGAGACCGTCGCGGTCGCGGTGTGCCCGGACGGGTACCAGCCCCACTGGCCCGCCGTCAGCGGCTCCCCCAGCGGGCCGGGCCGGGCGAAGGCCCACTTCGCCGGGACCACCAGCAGCGGGATCAGGGCCGAGGTCAGCACCGCCACCGGCAGCGGGAGCCACCAGCGCCCGGCCCCGGCCCGGCGCCCCCGCCAGGCCGCCAGCACGCCGGCCAGCAGCAGCACCGGGACGGCCGGGACCGCGCTGCCCAGGTCCGCCAGCAGGTGGCCCAGCCGGTCCCACAGCGCGTTCGGGAAGTCCTCGTGCGCGGAACGGACGGCCCCGCGGACCCAACGGTCCACGCCGAGCAGCGGCCCGTCCGCCGCGACCTGCCAGGACACCGCCACCAGCAGCACCGCCACCACCACCGGAACGGCCACCGAACGCGCCGCCCGGCCCAGGACGGCGGACAGCCGCCCCGGAGCAGGGGGGAGAGCTCCGGGGCGGCTCTGATGATCGCCGTTCCGTGCGCCCCGGGGGGTGTGGGTCGGACGGTCGGTCGATCGGCCTGCGGTGTGCGCCGACCCTCCCGGGCCGACCTGGTCGTCCTCGTGCGGCACCCGCGGAACCGGCCCCGGAAGGGGCCCCGCGGACGGCCGCGCCAACGGCTGAGGCTCGCTGTCCATCTGCGATGACACTACGTCAACAGCCCTTCCGCGCCGAGCGCCTTCAGCGATTCCGCACATCATCTTCACCCCGGTCCGGGCAGCCTCCGGGGCACCCCGTCGATCATGCCCCGACCGCCCCCGCGGCGCGCCCGGAACACCGAACGGCCCGTGCGGACCAGAGGTCCCCACGGGCCGTTCAGCGCTGTCCGGACAACCCTCCGGAGGGGTTTTCCCACCACCTGGCGGGCGCCACCGCTCAGAGAGCGGCGAACGCGCCCTCCAGGATGTCCAGGCCCTCGACCAGCAGGTGCTCGGGCATGACCAGCGGCGGCAGGAAGCGCAGCACGTTGCCGTAGGTGCCGGCGGTCAGCACGACCAGGCCCTCGGCGTGGCAGGCCTTCGCGATGGCCGCGGTGGCCTCCGCGTTCGGCTCCTTGCCGCCCGGCTTCACCAGCTCGACGGCGATCATCGCGCCGCGGCCGCGGACCTCGCCGATGATCTCGAACTTCTCCTGCATGGCCCGCAGGCGGCCCAGCATGACCTCGCCGATCCGCTGCGCCTTGCCGTTGAGGTCCTGCTCCTTCATCGTCTCGATGGCGCCCAGCGCGGCGGCACAGGCCACCGGGTTGCCACCGTAGGTGCCGCCCAGGCCGCCGGTCTGCGCGGCGTCCATGATCTCGGCGCGGCCGGTCAGCGCGGACAGCGGCAGACCGCCGGCGATGCCCTTGGCGGTGGTGATCAGGTCCGGGACGATGCCCTCGTCCTCGCACGCGAACCACTGGCCGGTGCGGCAGAAGCCGGTCTGGATCTCGTCCGCGACGAACACGATGCCGTTGGCCTTCGCGAACTCCACGATCGCCGGCAGGAAGCCCTTGGCCGGCTCGATGAAGCCGCCCTCGCCCTGGATCGGCTCGATGATGATCGCGGCGACGTTCTCGGCGCCGATCTGCTTGTTGATGGCGTCGATCGCCTGGGCGGCGGCCTCGGTGGCGGCGTTCTCCGCACCCGTCAGCCAGCGGTACGGGTAGGCGACCGGAACCCGGTAGACCTCGGGGGCGAACGGACCGAAGCCCTGCTTGTACGGCATGTTCTTCGCCGTCAGCGCCAGCGTCAGGTTGGTGCGGCCGTGGTAGCCGTGGTCGAACACCACGACGGCCTGGCGCTTGGTGTACGCGCGGGCGATCTTCACCGCGTTCTCGACGGCCTCGGAGCCCGAGTTGAACAGCGCGGTGCGCTTCTCGTGGTCACCCGGGGTCAGCTCGTTCAGCTGCTCGGCGACGGCCACGTAACCCTCGTACGGGGTCACCATGAAGCAGGTGTGGGTGAAGGCGGCCAGCTGCTCGGTCGTCCGGGCCACCACGGCCTCGGCGCTGTTGCCGACGTTCGTCACGGCGATGCCGGAGCCGAAGTCGATCAGCGAGTTGCCGTCCACGTCCTCCAGCACGCCGCCGTTGGCACGGGACACGTACACCGGCAGGGTGGTGCCGACGCCGGCCGCCACCGCACCCAGCTTGCGGGCGTGCAGCTCCTGCGACTTCGGACCGGGGATCGCGGTGACCAGGCGGCGCTCCTGCGGGAGCGGCGTTGCGGCGCTCATGGGGTTTCTCCAGACTTCTCGGCTCGGTGCTTCGCAGGCTACGGCCGCCCTCCCCACCCCGGCACGCGCCACTCGGTAGCAGTGCGCCGCCCGACTTGTCCGGCGCGGCCAGCGCAGGTGGTGCGACTACCGGCAGGCCGCGCTCCACTACCCTGAGCGCGGGCGTGTCGCCGGTACGGCGGCATGGGTATGGCGGCACCGACGGCGGTCGGGCCGGGCGGGCGAGGGAGCGGGGCCGTACATGGCACAGGACGGGGCACACCACCACGGCGAGCGCACCACCACCAGACCCCCGACCCCGGTACCCAGCCCCCGGCCGGGAGCGGGCACCCCGGCCTTCGACCTCGCGGCCTGGGCCTGCGCGCCACGCCCCGACGCCGACCCGGGCGTCTACCGGCTCGGCTACCGCCGCGTCGACCCGGAGCGGGCGGAGGCGGCCAGGGTCGCGACCTGGCCGCTGCTGCTGCGGGCGGGGCTCAACGCTGTGGTGGGGTGGTTGGCCTATCTTTACGGCACCCAGCTGCTGACGTACGTCCTGGTGTGGATCGGTGGTCAGACGGGCATCGGCCCGCTCGCCTCGCCGTCCGAGTCCGAGGCCATGTTCACGCTCCTGGTGGTCAACATCGTGATGATCGCTGTGGTCATCAAATTCTTCGGCCGAATGGGCCGCTGGCCCGAGGTATGGCGCCGCTACGTCACGCCCCTGCTGTCGCGCACGGTGACGCAGGAGCAGCCCGTCGAGGAGGACGCTCCCGGGGCGGCGGAGCTCGTGCGCGGGCAGGATCCGTGGGACGGGCTGCGCCAGGGCGGCGCGGCCGAGGCGGCCGCCCGGCTGGACGGCGAGGCCGTGGGGGACGTCGACTACGTGCGGATCCGGCGCGCCTGGGAGTCCGCCCAGGCAGACCCGGTGTTCGTGCCCGCGTTCACCGAGCAGGTGGCCGCCCGAGGTGCGGCGGCCTTCGCCCACCCCTCCGAGGCCCGCGAGCTGTCCGGCCGCGCCGAAGTGCACGACCTGCTGCTCGGGCAGGTCCGGCTCGGCACGACGCAGGACGTCCCGAAGAACCCGCTGGGCCACCGGGCCGCCGGTTTCGCACTGGACCCGGGGGTGCTGGGCACCTCGCTGCTGGCGGTGGGCCCGGCCGGGACGGGGAAGACGGCGCGGCTGGCCCGGCCGGTGGCCGAGGCGCTGTGCCTGCAGGCGCTGGCGGGTACGGCCTGCGCGGTGGTGGTCGGAGCGGCCGACGCCGATCTCGGCCCGGACTCCTGGTACGACGTGGTGATCTCGCCCGGCGACCGGTCCTCGGTGTACGGGCTGGACCTCTACGGTGCCGCGCACGACCCCGACGAGGCGGCCGCCCGGCTGGCCGAGGCGCTGCTGCCGGACGAGCTGACCGCGCGCGCGGAGCACGCCCGTACCGTGCTCCAGCAGGTGGTGGGCCCGTTCCACGCCGCGTACGGCCGCTACCCGGGGGTGCGTGAGCTGCGGGCGCTGCTGGCGGGCGAGGCGGACGCGCTGGCGGCCCTGGTGAAGGCGATCGGCACGGCCGGGCGGCTGGCCGTGTACGAGCGGGACCTGGAGCACCGGGAGCGGCAGCGCGACCGGGCGGACGATCCCGGGGCGCTGCTGGCGGACCGGCTGGCGCTGCTGGAGCGGCCCGCCTTCGAGGGCGCCTTCGC
This sequence comes from Kitasatospora sp. NPDC018619, assembly GCF_044391605.1. NCBI lineage: Bacteria > Bacillati > Actinomycetota > Actinomycetes > Kitasatosporales > Streptomycetaceae > Kitasatospora > Kitasatospora sp. NPDC018619. Next base: position 54,461 of record NZ_JBISAI010000031.1, on the reverse strand, counting down.
GACCGACGGCACCGGTCGGCCCCCGTTCGCGATGCGGGCGCTGGACCACCCCCTGCGGGTGCGGGTGAAGCTGCCGGAGCGGAGCCATCCTGAGGCGGCGCGGATGCTGTCCCGGTTGGTGGTGGGGCAGTTCGTGCAGGCGGCCGTGGCGCGCGGGGACCGCTCGCTGTTCGCCGGACTGGTGGTGGACGACGCCTCGGCGGCGCTGGACGCCACCGCGGTGCGCGGCCTGCAGCGGATGCGAGGGGTGAACGCCGGCGCGGTGCTGCTGCTGCGGACGCTGGTGGACCTGCCGGAGGCGCTGCGGGCGCCGCTGTTCGGCGCCGTGGGCTGCCGGATGGCGTTCCCGGGGATCGCGCCGTGGGACGGGAAGCTGTTCTCGGAGGCCTGGGGGACGCACCTGGTGCAGGAGACCGAGGTCACCCACACCCCCGACACCTCCGGCGGCGTGATACGGCGGGCCGGGCGGGTCGGGCGGAGGGCGTTGTCGGGGACGACGGCGCAGACGGAGTCGGTGACGACGCGGGAGGTGGAGCGGCTGCGGTGGTCGCCGTCCGACCTGGCGCACGCCTTGCCGGCCGGGCACGCGGTGGTGTCGTTGACGGCGGTGTCGGGGGAGCAGGTGCCGCCGCTGCTGGTGGACCTCCGGGGCTGAGGGCGGGCGGTGGCGGGCGGCGCCCGGGGGGAAGTCGCCTTCGAGGTGGATTCGGCAGTGCGGGTTGTCCGGAGCGTCCATAATGAAGGGGAGAGACCCTCACCAGTCCCACGTCCCTCTCCTCGCCCGGCCGCAACGGCGCGGTCAGGTCGATCCCTCGAAGGTGCCATGCCCCCCACACTCGCCTCCGTCGTCCGCAACACGTCGCTCCACCTGACGGTCCTCGCCGGTGCGGACCACCTGGAGCGGCCGGTCCGCTGGGTGCACACCAGTGAGCTGGACGACCCGACGCCGTTCCTGGAGGGTGGCGAGCTGCTGCTCACCACCGGTATCAAGCTCGGCCGTACGGCTGCGCAGCTGCAGGCGTACGTGCACCGGCTGGCCGACGCGGGGGTGGTCGGGCTGGGGCTCGGGGTGGGGCTGTCGCACACCGAGGTGCCGCAGCCGCTGGTGGACGCGGCGGCGCAGCGCGGGCTGCCGCTGTTGCGGGTGCCGGAGCCGACGCCGTTCATCGCGATCAGCAAGGTGGTGTCGGCGGCGCTGGCCGCGGAGCAGTACGAGGCGGTGACGACCAGCTTCGAGGCGCAGGAGGAGTTGACCCGGGCGGCGCTCGGCAAGGACGGCACGACGGCGGTGGTGCGCCGGCTGGCGGCCCGGCTGGGCGGCTGGGCGGCGCTGTACGACGGGTCGGGCGCGCTGTCGGTGGTGGCGCCGGACTGGGCGGCGCGCCGGGCGGGGCGGCTGGCGGCGGAGGTGGACCGGCTGCGTCGGCGGCCGGCGCCGTCGAGTGCGGCGCTGCAGGGGCGCGCGCCGGGGATAGACACGGCGGACGAGGACTACGTGGTGGTCCAGTCGCTGGGGGCGGACCGGCGGGCGCGCGGGTTCCTGGCGGTGGGGACCGAGGACCGGATCACGCCGACCGAGCGGTACGTGCTGAACGCGGCGGTGGCGCTGCTGACGCTCACCCTGGAGCGTTCGCGGGAGCTGCGGCAGGCCGAGGAGCGGATGGGCGCGGCGCTGCTGCGGATGGTGCTGGCGGGCGAGGTGGCGACGGCCCGCCAGGTCGCGGTGGGGCTGTTCGGGGGGCTGCCGGAGGGGACGATACGGGTGCTGGTGGCCGGCGCGGGGCCGGCCAGCGCGGACGCCGTGGAGGCGCTCGGGGAGCTGGGGGACCGCGCCGAGCAGGCGGGTGCCCGGGTGGGCGAGAAGCTGCTGGTGGCGCGGGAGGACGGTGCGCACGGGCCGCGGCTGATGGTGCTGGCGCTGGACAACGGCGCGGTGCACCGGGCGTGTCTGGGCGCGGTGGAGGAGCACGAGGGCCTGTCGCTGGGCGTCTCGGCGCCGGCCGCGCTGGAGGAGGCCGGGACGGCGCACGCGCAGGCCGAGCGGGCGTTGGCGGTGGCGCTGCGCGGTGGGCGCCGCTCGGTGGACCACGAGGAGGTCGGCGCGGGGTCGCTGCTGCCGCTGCTCGGGGAGGACGCGGTGACGGCGTTCGCGGAGGGGCTGCTGAGGCCGCTGCGGGAGCACGACCGGACGGCGCGCGGAGACCTGGTGGCCTCGCTGCGGGCGTGGCTGTCCCGGCACGGCCAGTGGGACGCGGCCGCGGCCGACCTCGGGGTGCACCGGCACACGCTGCGCTACCGGATGCGCCGGGTCGAGGAGTTGCTGGGCCGCTCGCTGGACGACACGGACGTGCGGATGGAGCTGTGGCTGGCGCTGCGCTCCGGCGAGGAGTGACCCACCGCGGCGCACGGCGTACGGCACGGAGGGCGAGCACGGCACCGGGCCCGGCGGCACACCGCCGCCGGTAGGACGCGGTGGAGTGGCCCCGGGGACGAACGCTCCTAGTCGGCCAATCCGATCGGCGTGCCGCCCCGCCTACCCTCGGAGCCGGGTCCCACGTCCGTGGGCCGTAGGACAGACGAGGAGAGGGCCGGTACCACGGTGACCACCACGTACGATTTCTGGCTCGCCGGCCGCCGGGCGAGCGGTGACGCCGACTTCGAGGTGCACAACAGCTGGGACGGCCGTCTGGTCGGCAAGGTGAGCATCCCGACCGAGGCCCAGGTCGACGAGGCGCTGGACGCCGCCGTCGCCGCGCTGCCGGTGTTCGCCGCCACCCCCGCGCACCAGCGTGCCGCCGCCCTGGACCACGTGGCCAAGCGGCTGACCGAGCGTACCGAGGAGCTCGCCCAGCTGGTCAGCGCCGAGAACGGCAAGCCGATCAAGTGGGCCCGCGGTGAGATCGGCCGCGCGGTGTCGGTCTTCCGCTGGGCAGCCGAGGAGGCGCGCCGCACCAACGGCGAGACGATGCGGCTGGACACCGACCCGGGCGGCGTGGGCCGTTTCGCGGTGGTGCGCCGCTTCCCGCGCGGCGTGGTGCTCGGCATCGCCCCGTTCAACTTCCCGCTGAACCTGGTCGCCCACAAGGTCGCCCCGGCGATCGCGGTCGGTGCCCCGATCATCCTCAAGCCGGCTCCGTCGACCCCGCTGTCGGCGATGGTGCTGGGCGAGATCCTGGCCGAGACCGACCTGCCGGCCGGCTCCTGGTCGATCCTGACCGTGCCGAACGACCGGATGCCGGCCCTGGTGCAGGACGAGCGCCTGCCGGTGATCTCCTTCACCGGTTCGGACAAGGTCGGCTACCAGATCATGGACTCGGTGCCGCGCAAGCACTGCACCCTGGAGCTCGGCGGCAACGCCGCGGCCGTGGTGCTCGCCGACTGGTCCTCGGAAGCCGACCTGGACTGGGCGGCCACCCGGATCGCGATGTTCGCCAACTACCAGGGCGGCCAGTCCTGCATCTCGGTGCAGCGGGTGATCGCCGACGCGTCGGTCTACGACGCGCTGGCGGAGAAGGTCGTCGCCAAGGTCAGGGCGCAGGTCACCGGTGACCCGGCCGACGACGCGACCGACGTCGGCCCGCTGATCGACGAGAACGCCGCGAAGCGCGTCGAGTCCTGGGTCGAGGACGCGGTCGCCAAGGGCGCCAAGGTGCTCACCGGCGGCACCCGCGAGGGCGCGACCTACGCCCCGACCGTGCTGGCCGACCTGCCCGGCGACGCCATCCTGGCCACCGCCGAGGTGTTCGGCCCGGTGCTCTCGCTGCACCGGGTGGACGGCGTGGACGAGGCCTTCGCGGCCGTCAACGACTCCGCGTTCGGCCTTCAGGCGGGTGTGTTCACCCACGACCTGCAGACCGCGTTCCGCGCCCACCGGGAGCTGGAGGTCGGCGGTGTGATCATCGGCGACGCGCCGTCCTACCGCGCCGACCAGATGCCGTACGGCGGCGTCAAGGACTCCGGTGTCGGCCGTGAGGGCGTCAAGTACGCGATGGACGACTACACCGTCGAGAAGGTCATGGTCCTGACCGGCCTCGACCTCTGAGTCTCGACTTCTGAGTCTCGAACGCTGAGCGCTCTCTGAGCCTCGAACGCTGAGCGCTCCGACGGTTCGGTGGCGCCGCCGCAGCGCCGCCGTCGCGACACGGCAGGAGGGCCCGGTTCCCCGAACCGGGCCCTCCTGCCGTCCGCTCCCCGGGCGGTCAGCCGTCGTGCCCGGCGGCCGCCGCGACCGCCTCCTCGACGGTGGCGTTCCCGGCGACCAGTTCCAGGGTCAGTCCGGCGGTGCCGGGTTCGTGCAGCAGGGCGGCCAGGACGGCGGCGACGTCGGCCCGGTCCACCGAGCCGCGGTCGACCGAGGGGGCCAGCCGGACCAGGCCGGTGCCGGGGCCGTCGGTGAGCAGCCCGGGGCGCAGCACCGTCCAGTCCAGCGCGGTGCGGGCCCGGACGGCGTCGTCGGCGGCGCCCTTGGCCCGCAGGTAGGTCCGGAAGACCTCGTCCGGGTGGTGCGCCGCGGCGTCGGCGGCCATCGCCGAGACCATCAGGTAGCGGCGGACCCCGGCCAGCTCGGCGGCGTCGGCGAGCAGCACGGCGGCGTCCCGGTCGACGGTGTTCTTGCGGGCGGCACCGCTGCCCGGTCCGGCGCCGGCCGCGAAGACCACCGCGTCGGCTCCGGTCAGCAGCGCGGCGAGCTGGGTGGCGGTGGCGGACTCCAGGTCGAGCAGCAGCGGCTCGGCGCCGGCGTCGAGGAGGTCCTGGGCCTGTTCGGGGCGGCGGATGATCCCGGCGGGGCGCTCGCCGCGGGCGGCGAGCAGCCGTTCCAGCAGGAGCGCGATCTGTCCGTGGCCTCCGGCGATGACGGTACGCATGGTTCCGACGGTAGCCCGGGGGCGGGAGCCCGTCCTGGGGAGCCCGTCCCGGGGAGGCCGCTTCAGGGAGCCCGTCCTGGGGAGTGCCGCGAAGGGGACACAATGGGCGCATGACTACGCTCGCCCACCCGCAGCTGCGCTTCACGCCCACCGTGGCGGACCCCTCCGGCCCCCGGGAGCTGGTGATCCTCGGGTCCACCGGCTCGATCGGCACCCAGGCCGTCGACGTGGTGCTCCGCAACCCGGACCGCTTCCGGGTGGTCGCGCTGTCGGCGGCGGGCGGCCGGGTGGAGCTGCTGGCCGAGCAGGCGGTGCGGCTGGGCGTGCACACCGTGGCGGTGGCCGATCCGGCGGCCGAGCCGGCGCTGCGCGAGGCGCTGGCCGCGAAGGCGGCGGGCGGTCCGCTGCCGACCGTGCTGGTGGGTCCGGACGCGGCGACCGAGCTGGCCGCCGTGGAGTGCCACTCGGTGCTCAACGGCATCACCGGGTCGATCGGCCTGCGACCGACGCTGGCGGCGCTGGCGGCGGGCCGGGTGCTGGTGCTGGCCAACAAGGAGTCGTTGATCGTCGGCGGTCCGCTGGTGAAGGCGGTGGCGAAGCCGGGCCAGATCGTACCGGTGGACTCCGAGCACGCCGCGCTGTTCCAGGCGCTGGCCGGCGGGACCAGGGCCGAGGTGCGCAAGCTGGTGGTCACCGCGAGCGGCGGCCCGTTCCGCGACCGCACCCGCGACCAGCTGGCCGGGGTGACCCCGCAGGAGGCGCTGGCGCACCCGACCTGGGCGATGGGCCCGGTCGTCACGATCAACTCGGCCACCCTGGTGAACAAGGGCCTGGAGGTGATCGAGGCGCACCTGCTGTACGACGTGCCGTTCGACCGGATCGAGGTCGTGGTCCACCCGCAGTCGGTGGTGCATTCGATGGTCGAGTTCACGGACGGTTCGACCCTGGCCCAGGCCAGTCCGCCGGACATGCGGATGCCGATCGCGCTCGGCCTGGGCTGGCCGGACCGGGTGCCGGACGCCGCCCCCGCCTGCGACTGGACCAAGGCCGCGACCTGGGAGTTCTTCCCGCTGGACGACGAGGCCTTCCCGGCGGTGGAGCTGGCCCGCGAGGTGGGCACCCTGGGCGGCACCAGCCCGGCGGTGTTCAACGCGGCCAACGAGGAGTGCGTGGAGGCGTTCCTGGAGGGGCGCCTCGCCTTCACCGGAATCGTGGACACTGTTGCCAAGGTCGTGGCCGAGCACGGCCGGCGCGACGGCGGCGGGGCGGCGGGAACTTCCCTGACGGTGGAGGACGTCCTGCACGCGGAGGACTGGGCGCGCGCCCGGGCCCGTGAGCTGGCGGCCGGCTGACGGTCGACGGACAGCCCTGATTGCGGTAGGACGAGACGATGAGCGGAGCGGCATGACGGAGGACCAGCGGTGGCAACGGTTTTGACGGTGGTCGGCATCCTGGTCTTCGTCATCGGGCTGCTCGTCTCGATCGCCTGGCACGAGCTCGGCCACCTCTCCACGGCCAAGCTGTTCGGCATCCGGGTGCCGCAGTACATGGTCGGCTTCGGCCCGACCCTGTGGTCGCGCCGGAAGGGCGAGACCGAGTACGGCATCAAGGCGATCCCGTTCGGCGGGTACATCCGGATGATCGGGATGTTCCCGCCGGGCGAGGACGGCCGGATCGCCAAGCGCAGCAGCTCCCCCTGGCGCACCATGATCGAGGACGCCCGCGAGGCCTCCTACGAGGAGCTCCAGGAGGGTGACGAGGGCCGGCTCTTCTACACCCGCAAGCCGTGGAAGCGCATGATCGTCATGTTCGCCGGGCCGTTCATGAACCTGGTCCTGGCGTTCGGGCTGTTCCTGACCGTCATGATGGGCTTCGGCGTCCAGATGAGCGTGCCGACGGTCAAGACCGTCGCCCAGTGCGTGGTCAAGGCGGGCCAGCCCACCGACAGCTGCCCGGAGGGCGCGCCGCAGACCCCGGCCGCCCGGGCCGGGCTGAAGCCGGGGGACAGGGTCCTCTCCTTCGACGGCGACCGGATCCGCAGCTACGACCAGCTCCAGGAGGACATCCGCAGGTCGGCGGGCAGGAGCGTGCCGGTGGTGGTCGAGCGGGACGGGCAGCAGCTCACCCTCTCCCCGACCATCGCGGTCAACGACGTCCAGAAGTACGACGGCAACGGCGTCCCCCTCAAGGGCCAGACCGTCCAGGCCGGGTTCCTCGGGTTCACTCCCGCGAGTGGTGTGGTCCAGCTGGGTTTCGGGCAGTCGCTCGACCGGATGTACGACATGACCGAGAACGGGGTCAAGTCGCTGCTCGCCCTGCCGGGCAAGATCCCCGGGCTGTGGAACGCGGTCGTCGGCGACGCCCCGCGCGACCCGGACTCGCCGATCGGCATGGTCGGCGCCGCCCGGGTCAGCGGCGAGGTCATCTCGCTCGACATCCCCGCCACCCAGCGGGTCGCGGTCTTCGTGAACCTGCTGGCCGGCATCAACCTGTCGCTCTTCCTCTTCAACATGCTGCCGCTGCTCCCGCTGGACGGCGGCCACATCGCCGGCGCGGCCTGGGAGGCCGTCCGGCGCCGGTTCGCCCAGGTGTTCCGGCGGCCCGACCCGGGCCCGTTCGACGTCGCCAAGCTGATGCCGGTCGCGTACGTGGTGGCCAGCATCTTCATCGGCTTCACGCTCCTGGTGATGGTCGCCGACCTGGTGAACCCGGTGAAGATCGGTTAGGACGTTCGGGTACGGCGGGTGTGCTGGCCCGTGTTGCGGTGCCGTACCGTGGAGGCCGGGCGTGCGATTCCCAGCGCGCCCGGCCTCGGCCGTGTCACGGCCGGGCGGTCGACCACACCTCAACCCCGGGGAACCCTGCGCACATGACCGCGATCTCGCTCGGTATTCCGTCCCTGCCGCTCAAGCCGCTGGCCAAGCGCCGCCACTCCCGGCAGATCATGGTCGGCAACGTGCCGGTCGGCGGCGACGCCCCGGTGTCGGTGCAGTCGATGACCACCACGGTGACCTCGGACATCAACGCCACGCTGCAGCAGATCGCCGAGCTCACCGCGTCCGGCTGCCAGATCGTCCGGGTCGCGGTGCCCTCGCAGGACGACGCGGACGCGCTGCCGATCATCGCCAAGAAGTCGAAGATCCCGGTCATCGCGGACATCCACTTCCAGCCGAAGTACGTCTTCGCGGCGATCGACGCCGGCTGCGCGGCGGTGCGCGTGAACCCGGGCAACATCAAGGCCTTCGACGACAAGGTCGGCGAGATCGCCAAGGCCGCCAAGGACGCGGGCGTGCCGATCCGGATCGGCGTCAACGCCGGTTCGCTGGACAAGCGCCTGATGGAGAAGTACGGCCGGGCCACCCCGGAGGCGCTGGTCGAGTCGGCGCTGTGGGAGTGCTCGCTGTTCGAGGAGCACGACTTCCGCGACATCAAGATCTCGGTCAAGCACAACGACCCGGTCGTGATGATCAACGCCTACCGCCAGCTCGCCGCCGCGTGCGACTACCCGCTGCACCTCGGCGTGACCGAGGCCGGGCCGGCCTTCCAGGGCACCATCAAGTCGGCGGTCGCCTTCGGCGCGCTGCTGGCCGAGGGCATCGGCGACACCATCCGGGTCTCGCTCTCGGCCCCGCCGGCCGAGGAGATCAAGGTCGGCAACCAGATCCTGGAGTCGCTCGGGCTGCGCGAGCGCGGTCTGGAGATCGTCTCCTGCCCGTCCTGCGGCCGCGCCCAGGTGGACGTCTACAAGCTCGCCGAGGAGGTCACCGCCGGGCTGGAGGGCATGGAGGTGCCGCTGCGGGTGGCCGTCATGGGCTGCGTGGTGAACGGTCCGGGCGAGGCCCGGGAGGCCGACCTCGGCGTCGCCTCCGGCAACGGCAAGGGCCAGATCTTCGTCAAGGGCGAGGTCATCAAGACCGTCCCCGAGTCGAAGATCGTCGAGACCCTGATCGAGGAGGCGCTCAAGCTCGCCGAGCAGATGCAGGCGGACGGCGTCGAGGCGGGCGCCCCGACCGTCGTCGCCGGGGAGTGAGCCGGCCCGGCAGCGGGCCGGGGCGCGCGGGGCCGCGGGGGAGCGGTCCCCGGGCCGGCCGTTCCGACCGCCGCCGGCCGTCCTGACCGCGCGGGAGCGTCCGCGCGGAAGTCCTTCCGGAAGCGGGGCCGTCCGTTCGCGGGCGGCCCCGCGGCCGTAGCCGGGTGGGGCCACGGAGTAGGGTGCGGCCAGAGTCGTCTCAGTGAGGTGCTGTCCCGATGCTCGATCGCGGTGTGATGCTCCCGAGCTCCTTCCAGGCTGCCCGGGCCCTGGCCACCACCCGCGTGCTGGAGCCGCCGGACCTGCCCGAGGCCCTGGAGGTCCTGCACCGCGACCCGGTCGCCAACGCCTTCGTGGCGACCAGGGTCGAGGCCGTCGGACTGGACCCGTGGCGGCTCGGCGGCGAGATGTGGGGCTGGTACGACCAGGACGGCGTGCTGGACGCGCTCTGCTACGCCGGGGCGAACCTGGTCCTGGTCGATGCCGGGCCCGAGGCGGTCGCGGCGTTCGCCGAGCGGGCCCGCCGGCAGGGCCGGCGCTGCTCCTCGATCGTCGGGCCGGCGGCGCCCACGGCGGCCTTCTGGGCCCTGCTGGAGCGCAGTTGGGGCCCGCCCCGGGAGGTGCGGGCGCACCAGCCGCTGATGGCGACCTCGGTGCCCTCGGCCGACGTGGCGCCGGATCCGCTGGTGCGCCGGGTGCGGCGCGACGAGGTCGAGGCCCTGATGCCGGCCTGTGTGGCGATGTTCACCGAGGAGGTGGGGGTGTCCCCGCTGGCCGGGGACGGCGGCCTGCTCTACCAGGCCCGGGTGGCCGAACTCGTGTCCACCGGACGGTCGTTCGCGCGGTTCGGGGGGGACGGGAAGGTCGTCTTCAAGGCGGAGATCGGGGCCGTGACGGAGGGCGCCTGCCAGATCCAGGGGGTCTGGGTCGCCCCGGAGCACCGCGGTCAGGGGCTCTCCGAGACCGGCATGGCGGCGGTCCTGGAGGTCGCGTTGCGGGAGGTGGCGCCGGTGGTGTCGCTGTACGTCAACGACTTCAACCTGCGGGCCCGGGCCGCGTACCGGCGGGTGGGGTTCCGCGAGGTCGGGGCGTTCATGAGCGTGCTGTTCTGAGCGGTCCGCGTCAGGCTGTTGGGATCTTCGGCCGCGCGGCGGGGCCACGGGTAGTAACGTCCGGAGCATGGATCAGCTGACCGGGGTGACGATCGGGGCCATCGACCTCGTGGCCTGGGCGCCGCAGGCGCTGGACGTCCAGGCGGTGGCGTTCGGGCTGACGCCCGAGGAGGTCGCGGTACGGCTGCACATCGTGGGGCGGCACGCCCAGCAGCCGGGGGTGATCGCGCTCGGGGCGATGAGCGGCGGGCGGCTGGTCGGCTTCGGGTACGGGATGCCCAACCGGCGGGAGCACTGGTGGAGCACGGTGATCGAGCCCTACCTGGCCGCCCGGGGCCACGGGGACTGGCTGGACGGGGCCTTCGCCGTCACCGAGCTGCACGTGCTGCCGGAGTTCCAGGGGCAGGGGATCGGCTCGCGGATCATCCGGATGCTGTGCGAGGGCTCGGGGCTGGAGCGGAGCATCCTCTCGGCGATCGACGCGGAGACGCCGGCCCGGCGGCTGTACCGGGCCCTGGGGTACCGGGACCTGGCGCGGGCGGTGCGCTTCCCGGCGACGGACCGGCTGTACGCGGTGATGGGGGCCCCGCTGCCGCTGCGCGGGCCCGGGGCCGGCGGCCGGGGCGTGTCGGACACGCCGTAGGGGAGCGCCTCCGGTCAGAGGGCGCCGGCGAGTTCCAGGTGGAGCTCGGCGTCCTCGCGGCGGTCCGCGGCGAGGGCGCGCAGGGCGAGGTCGACGGCGCGGAACAGGGTCCAGCCGCGCAGGCGGTCCGGGTCGACCTCCAGCGCTTCGGAGAGCCGGCCCAGCCGGCGGCGCAGGGCGGCGGGGGCGCCGGGCGAACCGAACAGGGTGTCGGCGCGGTCCAGAGCGAGCCGGGCCAGGTCGAAGGCGCGTTCGCCGGCCAGCGGGCGCGGGTCGATGGCCAGCCAGGGGGCGCGGTCGGCGGCCAGGACGTTGCCGTGGTGGAAGTCCCCGTGCAACAGGAGGGACTCCCCGGCGGACCGGGCGAGGCCCCGGGCGGTGTCCAGGGCCTCGGCGACCAGCTGCCGCGCCCCGGCCGCGGCGGGGTGCGGGTGCTCCGCGAGGCGGGCGGCGACGGCGATCCGCTCGGCGGTGCCGGGGAAGGGGTGGCCCTCGGGGAGCGCCGTCCAGAGCCGGTGCAGCAGGCTGGTGGCCTCCAGCATGGCCTTGGGCTCGGCCAGCGAGCGCAGCGGGATCCCGCCGTGGAGGCGCTCCAGCAGCAGGACGCCCTCGGCGGGGGCGGCGTCCAGGAGGAGGACGGCGCCGCGGCCGGCCCAGTGCCTGAGGGCGGCGTGCTCCTGGGCGGTCTCCGGGGTGGGCAGGCCGACCTTGAGGACGGCGGGGGAGAGGTCCTCGCGGTGGACGTACGCGACGAGGCTGAGGCTGCCGCCGGGGTCGAGGACCCGCTCCAGGGTGAGGTTCCAGGCGGCGAGGCGGGCGCCGGCTCTGGCGGGGAGGTCCGCCAGCCAGGAGCGGGCGGCGTCGCCGTGCGCGGCGGTGACGCTGTCCGTCAGCCAGGTGGGGACGGTGATGGTGGGTTCGGCTCCCGACATGGGTTCATTGTCGGGGTTTGGGGCGGGTTTCCTCGGCGTGGGCGCGCGGGGCCGCCCCGCACGCCGTCGGCCGCCCACCCGCGCGCTGTCGGTGGCAGCCCCGTGGTCAGGCGGGCAGGCCGGGGAACGCGGTGGCGGGAGCGCCCCAGCGGCGGGCGCGCAGGGCGCTCTCGCGCAGCGCGGTGGCGGCGGCGGGGCGGTAGGCCGCGGGCAGGGCGGCGACCAGGTCGGCGTAGCCGGCGGTCAGCCGGGTCTCCAGGTGGACGGCGAGCCGGCCGGCGTCGGCGGCGGAGGCGACGGGGAAGGGCAGCTGGTAGCCGCCGGCGGCGGGGGTGGGGGCCGCGGTGGCGGCGGTGAGCAGGCGCTGCCAGGCGTCGCGCTGGGCCTGGTGGGCGGCGTGGGTGGCGCGGGCCTCGGTGCGGCCGGGGTCGTCGGTGAGGTGGGCGCCGACCACGCCGTAGCCGTAGACGGCGGCGTGCTCGCCGCTGAGGGCGGCCTGGAGGGCGGGGACGGCGGCCGGGTCGGCGGTGCCGGCGGCGCCGTCGGGGGTGCGGACCGGGGTCTGGTCGCCGAGGGCGGCGGCGTGCAGGGCGTTGGACGCGGAGACGGAGGCGAGCAGCCGGGCGAGGGGAGGGCTGAGCTCGTCCAGGCCCTCCAGGCGGGACTCCGCGGTCCGGTGCTCCAGCCGGGCCAGGTCGACGGGGGTCGTCAGCGGGCGGTCCGGGGTGCCGGTGGGCGAGGGGCTCGCGCTCGGCAGGCCCTCGGCCAGCGCGGCGCGGTGCCGGGCGGTGTCCTCGCGCAGCGGCTGGAGCAGCGCGGTCCGCGCGCCGGGGGCGGCGAGCAGGCCGTCGTAGGCGCCGAGCAGGAGGTCGGTGTCGGCGACCGCCCGGAGGCGGGCCGGGGTGTCCGCGTCGCGGGGCGGGGAGGGGCCGGCCGGGGCGCCGCCGCGGGGGTCGGCGGTGCAGGCGGTGACGGCGGTGAGCAGTCCGAGGGCCAGGAGGGTCCGTCGGCTGGGCGGCTGCATCGGGTCCACTCCGGGCGGGTACGGGAGGACGGCCTCCCCGCCTGCCCTCGTTGGCCTGAATGATGGCAGAGTCCCCGCCTTCCCGGGCCCGGCCGGGGTGCGCCGTGCCGGGTGTGAGCTTGCTCGCAGTGGGTGGTGCGCGCCTGGTCGGCGGAGGTCCGGAATCGGTGGTTGGGTGCCTGACCGGATAGGCTTTGGGCCGAGCTGCCGTGATCCGGTGTGGCACCGGGGGCGCGGGGCGACCTTCTGACAACAGCAGACGCGGCCGAGGAGTCCACCCGGATGAGCACCACCCACACCGACCGGCTGCGAGCGTTGCTGGAGCCGCTGGCCGAGCAGGCCGGACTGGACCTGGAGGACGTCAGGGTCACCAGGGCGGGCAGCCGCCGACAGGTGCAGATCGACGTCGACACCGACGGCGGCGTGGACATGGACACCGTCGCCGAGTTCAGCCGGGTGGTCGGCGAGGCCCTGGACGCGTCGGATCTGATGGGGAACGAGGCGTACCTGCTGGAGGTCGGCTCGCCGGGGGCGGAGCGTCCGCTGGTCCTGCCCCGGCACTGGCAGCGGGCCGAGGGTCGGCTGGCCAAGGTCCACCTGGTCGACGGCGGGGAGCTCGTCGCCCGGGTGCTGGAGGCCGACGAGGACGGCGCACTGGTCGAGGTGCAGCCGGTGAAGGGGCGCGGCCGCCCGAAGGAGCGCCGTCTGGCGTACGCGGAGGTGGCCCGGGCGCGCGTCCAGGTCGAGTTCAACCGCAAGGGCGACGACGAGCTCCTGGACGGGGCCGCGGACATCGACGAGGGGGAGGACGGCGCCGAGTGACCCCGCGGTGCCGTACGACCATGACGAACGTGACGAAAGACGAGGAGGCGTAGCCGTGGACATCGACATGAGTGCCCTGCGCACGCTGGTCAACGAGAAGAACATCCCCTTCGACCTGCTGGTCGAGTCCATCGAGTCCGCCCTCCTCACCGCGTACCACCGCACCGAGGGCTCGCGCCGCCGGGCCCGGGTGCACCTGGACCGCAAGAGCGGCCACGTCACCGTCTGGGCCATGGAGGACCCGGCGGAGCTGGAGGAGGGCGTCGAGCCGAAGGAGTTCGACGACACCCCGAGCGGCTTCGGCCGGATCGCGTCCAGCATCGGCATCCAGGTGATGATGCAGCGCCTGCGCGACGCCGCCGACGACCAGACCTTCGGCGAGTACGCGGGCAAGGAGGGCGACATCGTCACCGGTGTCGTCCAGCAGGGCAACGACCCGAAGAACGTGCTGGTCGACATCGGCAAGCTGGAGGCCGTCCTGCCGCCGCAGGAGCAGGTCCCCGGTGAGGACTACCGGCACGGCACCCGGCTGAAGTGCTACGTCGTCGCCGTGCGCCGGGGCGTGCGCGGGGCTTCGGTGACGCTCTCGCGCACCCACCCGAGCCTGGTGAAGAAGCTGTTCGCGCTGGAGGTCCCGGAGATCGCGGACGGCAGCGTGGAGATCGCGGCGATCGCCCGCGAGGCCGGCCACCGCACCAAGATCGCGGTCTGGTCGCGCCGCCAGGGCCTGAACGCCAAGGGCGCCTGCATCGGCCCGATGGGCTCCCGGGTGCGCGCGGTGATGGGTGAGCTGCACGGCGAGAAGATCGACATCGTCGACTGGTCGGAGGACCCCCGGGAGATGGTGGCCGCGGCGCTGTCGCCCGCGCGGGTGACCAGCGTCGAGATCGTGGACGCCGCCCAGCGTTCCGCCCGGGTGATCGTGCCGGACTACCAGCTGTCGCTGGCGATCGGCAAGGAGGGGCAGAACGCCCGCCTGGCCGCGCGCCTGACCGGGTGGCGGATCGACATCCGTCCGGACACCGAGGGCCAGGCCGGGGAATCGCAGGACCAGTAGTCACTGTTGTCGTGGGCGTCCCTGTCGGTCCTCCGGGGCCGGTGGGGCGGCGCCATGTCGCTTCGGAGGGGTAGACTTGCCTTCGTCTGGCCGGACGCATGTCCGAGCACGCCCGGAACGCACCTGCGTGGGCTGCCGCAAGCGCGCGGCCAAGCACCAGCTGTTGCGTGTCACGGCGGTCGAGGGCGAGTGCGTTCCCGACCCCCGCGGCGCACTTCCGGGCCGGGGTGCTCACCTGCACCCCGACCCGGCCTGCCTCGACCTCGCGGTCCGCCGTCGGGCGTTCCCCCGGGCCTTCCGGCTCCAGGGGGCGCTCGACACCGAGCGGCTCCGCGGGTTCATCGGGGAGCGGGCGGACGGAGCCTCCTAGTCGGGCCGCCTCCCGCGACAGCCCGCCGCTCGCGCGGCGGGGAACCACCGCAACAAGCACAGCGCTCGGGCAGCCGCGCGCCGTGTCACCAGTCAGGTACCTCGCGATGTGGAAGTAGGTCGAGATTGCGATGAGCACTCGATGAGTACGCGATGAGTACGCGATGGGTACGCCCATGAAGTAGCGACAGTCCGGCGGACGAGACCCCCGGACTCATAGACAGGAGTGAAGTGGCTAAGGTCCGGGTTTATGAACTCGCCAAGGAGCTTGGCTTGGAGAGCAAGGCCGTCATGGCCAAGCTCACCGAGCTCGGCGAGTTCGTCCGTTCGGCGTCCTCGACGATCGAGGCGCCGGTCGTACGCAAGTTGACTGACGCGCTTGGTGTGTCCCCCACCGGTGGTGGATCCGCTGCCAAGCCGGGCCCGCGGAAGACCGCGGCGCCCTCCCCCGCCGCCGGCTCGGGTGCCCCGAAGCCGGGTGCCCCGACCCCGGGTCCGCGCCCCAGCGCGACCCCTGGTCCCCGTCCGACCCCGGCTGCCGCCGCGCCTTCCGCGCCGGCCGCCCCCGCCGCCCCGAAGCCGGGCGCGCCGACCCCGGGCCCGCGCCCGGCCGCGCGTCCCGCCGCTCCGGCGGCCCCGGCCGCGCCCGCGGCCGAGTTCTCCTCGCCGGCCCCGGCCGGCGACGCCCCGCGTCCGGCCGCCCAGGCCCCGCGCCCCGGTGGCCAGGCCGCCGGCGGTGCCCGTCCGGGCCCGCGTCCGGCCGGTCCGCGTCCGGGCAACAACCCGTTCACCTCGGGTAGCGCCACCGGCATGGGCCGCCCCGGCGACCGCCGCCAGGGCGGTCAGGGCGGTGCTCCTCGTCCGGGCGGTGCCCAGGGCGGCGAGCGTCCGCGTCCCGGCGGCGACCGTCCGCGTCCGGCCGGTGCCCCGGGTGCCGGTGCCCCCCGTCCGGGCGGTGCCCCGCGTCCGGGTGCGCCCGGTGCCGGCGGTGCCCCGCGTCCCGGCGGCGACCGTCCGCGTCCCGCGGGTGCCCCGGGTGCCGGTGCTCCCCGTCCCGGTGGTGCCCCGCGTCCCGACGGCATGCCGCGTCCGGCCGCGCCGCGTCCCGGCGGCCCGACCCCGTCCGGCATGCCGCGCCCGAACCCGGGCATGATGCCGCAGCGTCCGGCCGGCCCGCGTCCGGGTCCGGGTGGCCGTGGTCCGGGTGGCCCCGGCGGCCGTCCCGGCGGTCCGGGTGCCGGTGGCGCCCGTCCGGGCTTCCAGGGTCGTCCGGCCGGTCCGGGCTCGCGTCCGGCCGGTGGCGGCGGCTTCGGCGGTCCCCGTCCGGGCGGCGGCGCCCCCGGTGGCGGCGGCGGCTTCGGCCCGCGTCCCGGCGGCTTCGGCGGTCGTCCCGGCGGCCCGGGTGCCCGTGGTGGCACGCAGGGCGCCTTCGGTCGCGGCCCGGGCGGTCGCCCGGCGCGCGGTCGCAAGTCGAAGCGGGCGAAGCGCCAGGAGTACGAGGCCATGCAGGCCCCGTCCGTCGGCGGTGTGATGCTGCCCCGCGGCAACGGCCAGACCGTTCGCCTGTCGAGCGGCGCCTCGCTGATGGACTTCGCGGAGAAGATCAACGCCAACCCGGCCGCGCTCGTCTCCGTCATGTTCAACCTCGGTGAGATGGTCACCGCGACCCAGTCGGTCTCCGACGCGACCCTCGAGCTGCTGGCCGGCGAGATGGGCTTCCAGCTGGAGATCGTCAGCCGGGACGACGAGGACCGCGAGCTGCTGGAGTCGTTCGACATCGACTTCGGCGCCGACGAGGGCGACGAGGACCAGCTGGCCCCGCGCCCGCCGGTCGTCACCGTCATGGGTCACGTCGACCACGGTAAGACCCGCCTGCTGGACGCCATCCGCAAGTCCAACGTGGTGGCCGGCGAGGCCGGTGGCATCACCCAGCACATCGGTGCCTACCAGGTCGTCACCGAGGTGAACGGCGAGCAGCGTCCGATCACCTTCCTCGACACCCCGGGTCACGAGGCGTTCTCCGCCATGCGTGCCCGTGGTGCCAAGTCCACCGACATCGCGATCCTGGTGGTCGCGGCCAACGACGGTGTCATGCCGCAGACGGTCGAGGCGCTGAACCACGCCAAGGCCGCCGGTGTGCCGATCGTGGTCGCCGTCAACAAGATCGACGTCGAGGGCGCCGACCCGACCAAGGTCCGCGGCCAGCTGACCGAGTTCGGCCTGGTGGCCGAGGAGTACGGCGGCGACACCATGTTCGTCGACATCTCCGCGCGCCAGGGCCTGCACATCGACCAGCTGCTGGAGGCCGTGGTCCTGACCGCGGACGCCTCGCTGGACCTGCGGGCCAACCCCGAGCAGGACGCGCAGGGTATCGCCATCGAGGCGCACCTGGACAAGGGCCGCGGCGCCATGGCGACCGTGCTCGTGCAGCGCGGTACCCTCCGCGTCGGCGACTCGATCGTCGTGGGCGACGCCTACGGCCGCGTCCGCGCGATGCTGGACGAGAACGGCAAGAACCTCTCCGAGGCCGGCCCGTCCCGTCCGGTGCTGCTGCTCGGTCTGACCTCGGTGCCCCGCGCCGGCGACAGCTTCATCGTCGTCGACGAGGACCGCACCGCCCGTCAGATCGCCGAGAAGCGCTCGGCCCGCGACCGCAACGCCGCCTTCGCGCAGCGTCGGGTCCGGGTGTCCCTGGAGGACCTGGACAAGGCCATCGCCGCCGGCTCCATCGAGCAGCTCAACCTCATCATCAAGGGTGACGTCTCCGGTTCGGTCGAGGCCCTGGAGGACGCCCTCGTCAAGCTGGACGTGGGCGAGGAGGTCGAGCTCCGGGTCCTGCACCGCGGTGTGGGTGCCATCACCGAGTCCGACGTGGACCTGGCGATGGGCTCGGACGCCATCATCATCGGCTTCAACGTGCGCGCCGAGGGCCGTGCGCGCACCGCGGCCGAGAAGGAAGGCGTGGACGTCCGGTACTACTCGGTCATCTACCAGGCGATCGAGGAGATCGAGAACGCCCTCAAGGGCATGCTCAAGCCGGAGTACGAGGAGGTGCGCCTCGGCGCCGCGGAGATCCGCGAGGTCTTCCGCTCCTCCAAGTTCGGCAACATCGCCGGTGTCCTGGTCCGCGACGGCATCATCCGCCGCAACGCCAAGGCCCGCCTGCTGCGCGACGGCAAGGTCGTGGCGGAGAACCTCTCGATCGAGGGCCTGCGCCGCTTCAAGGACGACGCGACCGAGGTCCGCGAGGGCTTCGAGGCCGGTGTCACCCTGGGGTCGTTCAACGACATCAAGGTCGACGACATCATCGAGACCTACGAGATGCGCGAGAAGCCGCGCGCCTAGTCGGTGTCAGCCGGGGCCGGTCGACGGATGGTATTTCCGTCGACCGGCCCCGGTCTCGCTGTGTAGGGTCCGGGGTAGTTCAGACGTAGCGGCGCGAGCCCGTTCCGGGCTGCCCCCGAGGCCTTCCAGGTCGGCGAGACCTGTCACACATGTTCGTGGGAACACTCACCTTCGACCTGCTGCTGGGCGACGTCCACTCGCTCAAGGAGAAGCGTTCGATCGTGCGGCCCATCGTGGCCGAACTGCAGCGCAAGTACAGCGTGTGCGCTGCCGAGACCGGGAACCAGGACCTGCACCGCCGGGCCGAGATCGGCCTGGCGGCGGTATCCGGCGACGCCGGGTACGTCACCGAGGTTCTGGACAGCTGTGAGCGGTTGGTCGCCGGCCGCCCCGAGGTGCAGCTCCTCTCCGCGAGGAGGCGCTACCACAACGACGACGACGAATGAGGACCGTGGAGCCGGCCGGCGGAAGTCGCCGTTCTCACACGGATCAGGACCGAGAGCGCCCGCAAGGCCGGGCGCGGGCCGGTACTTTGGGGCGTGGGCCCCGACGGGTGCGCAGCTCGCCCGGGTACCGGGC
The DNA here is from genome assembly GCF_044391605.1 of Kitasatospora sp. NPDC018619. Lineage (NCBI taxonomy): Bacteria > Bacillati > Actinomycetota > Actinomycetes > Kitasatosporales > Streptomycetaceae > Kitasatospora > Kitasatospora sp. NPDC018619. The sequence continues at coordinate 35,683 of NZ_JBISAI010000031.1, read as the reverse complement.
CCACTGCACGAGGAGGCAACGTGACCGACACCGCAAGGGCGCGCAAGCTCGCCGACCGCATCCAGGTGGTCGTCGCCCAGACCCTGGAGCGGCGGATCAAGGACCCCCGCCTGGGGTTCGTGACCATCACCGACACCCGGGTGACCGGAGACCTGCGCGAGGCCACCGTCTTCTACACCGTCTTCGGTGACGAGACCGAGCGCGAGGCCACCGCGGCCGCGCTGGAGAGCGCCAAGGGCGTGATCCGCTCCGAGGTCGGCAAGATCGGGGTGCGCTTCACCCCGACGCTGACCTTCGTCGCGGACGCGCTGCCGGACAACGCCCGGAACATCGACGACCTGCTCGACCGGGCCCGCACCTCGGACGCCGCCGTGCGCACCCGGGCCGCGGGGGCGAGCTACGCCGGCGACGCGGACCCGTACCGGGCCCCGGCGTCCGAGCGTGACGACGAGGACGAGTAGTCATGGCGGGTGAGCCGGCGCAGGCCGCCTCGCGAGCCGGATCGACCACGGGGGCGTCCTCCACCAGCACGGTGGAGGGTGCCCTCGCGGCGCTCCCGGCCCCGCGGACCGAGGAGAGCGGGTTCGAGCTGCTCTGGCAGCAGGTGGTGGCGGAGATCGGGCGGGCCCGTTCGATCGACCTGATCTGCCACATCTGCCCGGACGGCGACGCGCTGGGCTCCTCGCTGGCGGCGGCGCTCGCGCTGCGCGCGCTCGGCAAGCGGGTGCGGGTCTCCTTCGGCGACGACCCGCAGGTCGTGCCCGAGTCGCTGGCCTTCCTGCCCGGCCAGGAGCTGATCGTGCCGGCCTCCGAGGTGCCGGACGTGCCCGAGCTGGTGCTCTGCTTCGACGTGGCCGCGGAGAGCCGGCTCGGCCTGCTGCGCGACAAGGCCTTCGCGGCGCCCGTCCTGGTGGTGTTCGACCACCACGCCTCCAACCCGGGCTTCGGCACCCACCAGCTGATCGACCCGACCGCGCCGGCCACCGCCGTGCTGGTCGACGAGCTGCTGCGCCGGCTCGGCGTCGAGCTGGACCAGGAGCTGGCCGTCTGCCTGTACACCGGCGTCGCCACCGACACCGGCTCGTTCAGGTACCGGGCCACCACGCCCGCCACCCACGAGCTGGCGGCCCGGCTGCTGGCCACCGGCATCCGGCACGACCTGATCTCCCGGCAGCTGTGGGACACCTCCTCCTTCGGCTACCTCAAGGTGCTCGCGGGCGCGCTCGACCGCGCCGTCTACGAGCCGGACGCGGCGGACGGGCTGGGCCTGGTGTGGACCTGGGTGCCGTACCAGGACCTCGCGCTGTTCAGCGTCACCGTCGAGGAGATCGAGGGGCTGATCGACATCCTGCGCCGCCCCGCCGAGGCCGAGGTGGCGCTGGTGCTCAAGCAGGACCCGGACGGCACGCTGCGCGGCTCCTCGCGCTCCAAGGGCGCGGTGGACGTCGCCGCGGCCTGCGCCGAGCTGGGCGGCGGCGGGCACGTCTACGCGGCCGGATTCAGCGTCCGCGAGGACGTGGCCGCGGTGGTCGGGCGCTTCCGGGCAGCGCTGCGCCCGGTACGTTGATCGTCTCTGCCGATGTTGTTGAGAGAAAGAACCCGATGAAGCGCAAAGGCACCGGCCCGGACGGCCTGGTGATCGTCGACAAGCCCGAGGGCATCACCTCGCACGGGGTCGTCGCCAAGCTGCGGTGGCTGGCCGGCACCCGGAAGGTCGGCCACGCCGGCACCCTGGACCCGATGGCCACCGGCGTGCTGGTGATCGGCGTCGAGCGGGCCACCCGGCTGCTCGGCCACCTGATGCTCACCGCCAAGACCTATGAGGCGACGATCCGGCTCGGCCAGACCACCGTCACCGACGACCGCGAGGGCGACGTCACCGGCTCGACCCCGGCCGACGCCGTCACCCGGGAGGCGATCGACGCCGGGATCGCGGCGCTCACCGGCGAGATCATGCAGGTGCCGTCCAAGGTCAGCGCGATCAAGATCGACGGCAAGCGCTCGTACGCGCGGGTGCGCGAGGGCGAGGACTTCGAGCTCGCGGCCCGGCCGACCACGATCCACTCCTTCACCGTGCACGGGCAGCGCGCGGCCGTCGCCGAGGACGGCACGCCGGTGGTCGACCTGGACGTCACCGTCGAGTGCTCCTCCGGCACCTACATCCGGGCGCTGGCCCGGGACCTGGGCGCCGGGCTGGGCGTCGGCGGGCACCTCACCGCGCTGCGGCGCACCAAGGTGGGCCCGTACGGGGTCGAGTCGGCACGCACCCTGGAGCAGCTGGAGGCGGAGGTCACCGGCGAGCCCGCCAGGGCCCTGGAGGTGCTGCCGATCGCCGAGGCGGCCGCGGCCGCCTTCCCGCGCTGGGACCTGGACGAGTCCTCGGCCGAGAAGCTGTCGCACGGCGCCCGGCTGAAGGCGCCCGGGCTGGGCGTGGACGGGCCGATCGCGGTGTTCGCGCCGGACGGGCGCTTCCTCGCGCTGGTCGAGGAGAAGGGCGGCCAGGCGAAGCCGGTCGCCGTCTTCGTCGGCTGACGGACCTGGGCGGAGCCCCCGTCGGGAGCCATCCCGACGGGGGCTCCGCCGTGTCCGGCTCCCGTTCACCCGGGCGAGGGAGCGCGCGGAGTGAACGCGCGTGGTGACCGGCGCGGGCGCGGTCGGGCCGCCGCCCCGGCGGGCAGGTTCCCGGCGGTGTGGGCGGACGAGGGTCGAGGGGGCACGGGATGCCGGGGTTTCCGGAGGGCGACGCGGGGCGCTACCTCCTGCGGATCCGCGATCCCGACGGGCGGCTGCACGGCTTGGGGTTCGTCGCCGGCCCGCAGGGGGGCGTGCTGACGGCGCTCGAGAGCGTGGCCGGGCCGGACCGGGTCGTCCTGCACGCCCCCGGCGGGCAGGCCAGGGTGCTCGGCCCGGACGCGGTGCTGCCGCTGCCCGGGTACGGGCTCGCCCTGCTGCGCACCGGAGCGGTCGGCGGGCCGCCGCTGCCGCCGCCGCTGCCGCTGGCCGTGGCCGGGGCGGGGCAGGCGGCGCTGCTGCTGCCCGCGCTGGCGGGGGAGGACGGGCGGGTGGTCGCGCTGCGCTGCGGACTGCTCGGGACCACCGGCGCGGTGTACCGCGGGCACCGGCTGGACGGCGTGCTGCTGCTGGACGTGCCGGTGGTCGCCGGGGTCGCGGTGCCCGCCGGATCGCCGGTGCTGGACGCCCGCAGCGGGGCGGTGGTGGCGCTGGCCGCACCCGGTGCGCGCGACGCCCGGCACGGCGGGGCGCTGCCGGCCGTGCCGGTGGGCGCCGGCCCCCGGGGCGGGCCGGGTGCCGGGGTCCTCTCCGGGCTGCTGGCGGGCGACGCGGCCGCGTCACCCGGTGGCGGGCCGGCCCTTGACCTGGCCGGGGCGCTGCGGCTGACCGCCGCCCAGCTGGCGGCGGCCGGCGCCGGGCCGGGCCGGGTGGCCGAGCTGGCCGCCGACCGGGTGGACCGGCCGGACGGGCTCGCCGGGGACGAGCCCGCCGCGACCGTGACGGCGCTGGTCGGCGCCCCCGGCAGCGGGCGCACCACCGAACTGGCCGCGCTGGCCGTCCGCCGCGGCGCCGGGGCCCACCCGCTGCCCACCCTCTGGCTGCGCGGCGCCGACCTGCGCGCCGGGGACCGCTCGCCGGCCCGACCGCTGGAGCGGGCACTGGCCGGCGCCGCCGCCGGGCTCGGCGTCCCGGCGCCCGCGCCGGAGCTGCTGGCGGCGCTGTGCGCGGCCGCCGGCCGGCCGCTGCTGGTGGTCCTGGACGGCCCCGAGGAGGCCCCGCAGGAGGTGGACGCCCGCTGGCTGCGCGGCGCCGGCCAGTGGCTGGCCGACCGCGGGGCCCGGCTGGTGACCGCCTGCGGGGAGGAGCTCTGGGAGCGGCTCGCCGCCGAGCCCTGGGGCAGCGGCGGCCCGGGCCCGCGCCGAGCCGAGGAGCCGCAGTCGGACGGCGGCCTGGGCAGCGCCCCCACCGTGCGGATGGACGGCCGCGGCCCCGGCGGGCCCGGCCTGGCCGGGCTGCGGCTCGGCCCGCTGCCCCCCGGGGCGGCCGAGCGGGTGCGCCGCCGGTACGGGCTGCCGCCGGGCCACCCGGCCGCCGCCGAGGACGCCCGGCACCCGCTGGCCGTCCGGCTGGCCGGGGAGCTGTGGGCCCAGGGGCTGCACGACGGGCCGGCGTGCCGCGGCGAGCTGTTCGGCGCCTACCTGGACCTGCGCTGCCTGCGGGTGGCCCAGCGGCTGGCCGGGGAGGGCCGGCCGCGCCGCCCGGGCGCCCACCGCCGGGGCGCGGTGCGCCCCGCCGGGCCGGGCCACCGCCGGGTGCGCCGGCTCGCGGCGGCGGTGGCCGGGCGGGTGCACGAGGCGGCCCGGCGGATGCTCGGCGGCCCCGTCGGCGGCGGGCTGGAGCGGGCCGTCTTCGAGGAGCTGTTCCCGGCCGAGGGCGGCTGGGCGGCGGCGGTGCTCGCCGAGGGCCTGTTCGTCCCGGCCGGGCCCGGGTTCCGCTTCGCGCACGGCGAGTTCGCGGACTGGCTCCAGGGCCGGCACCTGGACCTGGACGCGGCGCTGCGGGAACTGCTCGGCGAGGCCGAGGACACCCCGCCGTGGCCCGTCGGCGGGGCGCGGGAGCCCGGCGGCCGTCCGGCGGCGGACCGGGCCGCCGTCCCCCGGCACCGGATCGGCCCGGTCGCCGCCGCGCTGCGCCGGGTGGCCGAGACCTGGGGCGCCGACGCCCTCGACCCGTGGCTGCACCGGATCTGGCGCGCCCTGGACCTGCGCCCGCCGGGCAGCGAACCCGCCTGGTGGGCCGCCCGGTTGCTCGCCGACGGGCTGGCCGCCAGCCCGGACCGGGCGGCACACCGCGCGCTGCTCGGCCGGCTGGCGGCCCGGATCGCCGAACGGGCGGGTGAGGCGGGCGCGGCGGCGCTCCCGGCGGCCGGGCTCGGCCGCTTCGGCCCGGCCTTCTGGACCGGCCTCGGCCTGCCCGTGGCGGACGAACTCGCCCTGCTGCGCAGCCTGGTGGCCGCCGACGGCCCGGGGCAGCGCTACCTCGCCGCGGCCGCGGAGCGGCTGCGGGCCGACCCGGTCGGGGTGTTCCCGCTGCTCTGCGCCTGGTTCGAGGACCCGCGCGGCCTGCCGGGCCGCCCCGGCCGCGGGGTCGCCGACCTCGCCCACGACCTGCTGCACGCCCATCGGCGGCTCGCCCTGGACGAGTTGGCGGACGCGCTGGCCGCCGCCGCGCACCCGAGGGCGGACGCGCTGCTCACCGTGCTCGCCGCCGAGGAGCCCTCCGCGCTCTGCCGCGCGGTGGACCGCTGGAGCCACGACCGGCGGCCCGAGCGGCACGTCGCGGCCGCCGTGCACGCGCTGCGCACCGCCCCGTACGCCTCCGGTGCGGGGGCCGAGCTGCTGCGGTACGCCGCGCTGGCCCTGCTCGCCCGCGAGGACGAGCCCGGGCTGCACGGGGCCGCGCTGGCGCTGCTGGTCGGCGATCCGGTGACGAGGGCCGCGCACCTGCCCGCCGCGCTCGCCCGGTTCCGGGCCGGCGGCGACGCCTTCCTCACCCCGCGGGCGCTCGCCCCGGCCCTGGAGAGCGACCCGGAGGCCGTCCTGGCCGCGCTCGCGGACCGGGCGGGCGCCCCCGGTGCGGCCCCCGCCGAGACGCTGCGGGTGCTCGCCGACGCCACCGCGCCGTCGGCCGTCCGGCGGGGCGCCGAGCTGGCCGCCGGGCTGCTGCGCGGCAACCCGGGGCTGGCCGGGCCGGTCGCCGTCGACTACCTGGGCCGTCGGCTGGGGCGGGCCGGCGCCGTCGGCCCGGCCGGCCGGCTGGAGCTGCGGGTGGTGCTCGGCGCCGCACTGGCGGCCCGCAGCGCGGCGGTCCGGCGGCCGTTCGCGGCGGTGCTGTCCGTCCCGGTGGCCGACCCGGCGGCGGACGCGCTGCGCCGCGAGCTGCTGGAGACCCTGCTCGCCACCGAGACCGACCGGGCGGTGCTGACCGCGGCCGAGGAGCCGCGACCGGCCCGGCCGCGGGCCCCGGCGGGGGCCGGGCGGGGCCTTCGGCACCCCGCGGCCGAGGCCGCTCGGGCCGGGGCCGGGCGGCCGGCCGGGCCCCCGGTGGCCGCAACCCGTATTCCGGTGCCTGAGCCGGGGCAGGCGCATGGCACGCTATAGGGGTTCGGGTTTGAGCGTTTGAGCGTACAGAGGGTACGCGCCGTACGGAACAAGGAGCGGTCAGGTGCAGCGCTGGCGTGGCCTGGAGGAGATCCCCGGGGACTGGGGACGCAGCGTCGTCACCATCGGCTCGTTCGACGGGGTGCACCGAGGGCATCAGCTGATCATCGGGCGGGCGGTCGAGCGGGCCCGCGAACTCGGCATCCCGTCGGTCGTGGTGACCTTCGACCCGCACCCGCGCGAGGTCATCCGCCCGGGCAGCCACCCGCCGCTGCTCGCGCCGCACCCGCGCCGTGCCGAGCTGATCGCGGAGCTGGGCGTGGACGCGGTGCTGGTGCTGCCGTTCACCACGGAGTTCTCGCAGGAGTCCCCGGAGGACTTCGTCCGGCAGGTGCTGGTGGAGGCGCTGCACGCGCGGGTCGTCATCGAGGGCCCCAACTTCCGCTTCGGGCACCGGGCCGCCGGGACCGTCGCGCTGCTCGGCGAGCTGGGCCGGGCGGACGACTTCGAGGTCGAGGTGGTGGACCTCCAGGTGTGCGGCACGGCCGGGGACGGCGAGCCGTTCTCCTCCAGCCTGACCCGCCGCCTGGTGGAGAGCGGGGACATGGCCGGCGCCAACGAGGTGCTGGGCCGTCCGCACCGCGTCGAGGGCGTGGTGGTGCGCGGCGCGCAGCGCGGCCGCGAGCTGGGCTACCCGACGGCCAACGTGGAGACCGTGCCGCACAGCGCGGTCCCGGCCGACGGCGTGTACGCGGGCTGGCTGACCGCGGCCGGCGAGCGGATGCCCGCGGCGATCTCGGTCGGCACCAACCCGACCTTCGACGGCACCGCCCGCACGGTGGAGGCCTACGCCATCGACCGGGTCGGCCTCGACCTGTACGGGCTGCACGTGGCCGTGGACTTCCTGGCCTACCTGCGCGGGATGGAGAAGTTCGACTCCATCGACGCGCTGCTGGACCGGATGGCCGACGACGTCAAGCGGGCCCGCGAGCTGACCGACGGCCTCTGAGCGCCGAAGGACCACGGAAGGGGCCCACCGACACCAGGTCGGTGGGCCCCTTCCGTCGCCTCACGACCGGGGCGCCTGCGGCGGGTAGCCGTAGCCCGGCCCCGGCTGCTGCGGCCAGGGCGCCCCGGGGGCGGGCTGCTGCGGGTAGCCGTACCCGGGCAGGGGCGGCGGGGCCTGGCCGGGCTGCGGTGCCCACGGCGCCCCGGGCGCGGGCGGGCCGGCCTGCTGCGGGTACGGCTGGGGCTGCTGCTGCGGTTCGGCGTACGGCTGCGGCTGCCCGCCCGGCTGGGGGTAGCCCGCCTGTGCCTGCTGCTGCCAGCCGGTGGCCTGCTGGGCCCGGGCGATGTCCTCGCCGACCAGGGTGGCCAGCTCGAAGTAGGCCTCGCGGACCTTGGGCCGCATCATGTCGAGGTTGACCTCGGCGCCGGCCGCCAGGCTCTCGTCGAACGGCACCACGATGACGCCGCGGCAGCGGGTCTGGAAGTGCGCGACGATGTCCTCGACCTTGATCATCTTGCTGGTCTCGCGCACCCCGGAGACCACCGTGATGCTGCGCTGCACCAGGTCCGCGTAGCCGTGCGCGGAGAGCCAGTCCAGGGTGGTCGAGGCGCTGGAGGCACCGTCCACACTGGGGGTGGAGACGATGATCAGCTGGTCGGCCAGGTCCAGCACCCCGCGCATCGCGCTGTACAGCAGGCCGGTGCCGGAGTCGGTCAGGATGATCGGGTACTGGCGGCCCAGCACGTCGATCACCTGGCGGTAGTCCGAGTCGTTGAAGGTGGTCGAGACCGCCGGGTCGACGTCGTTCGCCAGGATCTCCAGGCCCGAGTTCAGGTCCTGCGAGGTGAACTGACGGATGTCCATGTAGCTGCGCAGGTGCGGGATGGCCGTCACCAGGTCGCGGATGGTCGCGCCGGTCTGGCGCTTGACCCGGCGGCCCAGGGTGCCGGCGTCCGGGTTGGCGTCGATCGCGATCACCTTGTCCTGGCGCTCGCTGGCCAGGGTCGCGCCGAGCGCGGTGGTGGTCGTGGTCTTGCCGACACCGCCCTTGAGGCTGATCACGGCGATCCGGTAGCAGCTCAGCACCGGGGTGCGGATGATCTCCAGCTTGCGGGCCTTCTCGGCCGCCGCGGCCTTGCCGCCGAACTGGAAGCGCGGCTGCTGGCGCTGCTGCTTGGGCTGGCTGCGCAGCAGCCGGTCCGAGGACAGCTCGACGGCCGCGGTGTAGCCGAGCGGGGCGCCGTGCGCGGTCTGCTGCGGGGCGGCGGCCTGCTGGAACGCGCTGGGCTGCGCGTGCTGCGGCTGCTGCCACGGCTGGCCGGGCAGGGGGTGGCCGGGCTGGGCCTGCGGGCCGGGCTGCGGCGGGGCCGGCTGCTGGTACGCGGCGGGCTGCGGCCAGCCGCCCTGGCGCGGGTCCACCGGGCCGGGCGGCGCCGGGGAGGGCTGCTGCGGGGCGGCGGCCTGCTGGGCCTGCTGGGCCTGCTGGGCCTGCTGGGCCGCCCAGGCGGCCTGCGGGTCCCAGGCCGGCGCCGGGCCCTGGGGGTCCTGGGGGTGCTGCGACGGGGCCGGCTGGACCGGCGGCTGGGCGAAGGCCTGCGGCGGCGCGGGTACGGGCGCGGGCGCGGGCGCGGCGGGTACGGGCGCCGCCCCCGGGTAGGGCAGCGGCGCGGGCTGCTGCTGCGCCGCGGCCTCCGGCACCGGCCAGGCCGGGGCGCCGGCCTGCGGCTGTTCGGCGGTCGGCGGGGTGGCGGTGGGCGGGGTGGCGGTCGGCGGGGTGGCGGCGGCCGTCGGGAACGGGACGTGCTGCGCCTCGGCCTGCACCGGAGGGACCGGTGCGGCGGACGCGGGCGTCGGAGCCGGGACGGCGGCCGGTGCGGCCCCGTCCGCGGGAGCCTGGGCCTGGGCCGGAGCCTGGGCCTGCTGCGGCACCGGCGCGGGCTGCCCGGCCGGAGCCTGCTGGGCCGCCGGAGCCTGCTGGGCCGTCGGGGCCTGCTGGGCCGGAGCCTGCGCCGGACCGGCCGCGGGCGCCGGGGCGTCGACCGCCGCCGGAGCAGCCGCCGCGGGCTCGGTCTGCACGTACCAGGACGGGGGAGTGTAGTCAGGCGCGTCCGACCAGTCGTCGTCGTCCTCCGCCGCGTTGTCGCCGACGTAGACGCCGTCCCGATCGCTGCTCACTCTGGCTCCCTCGTGTTCGCCGCCGCTTGCTCAGCGGTGCCGTTGCCGCATCAAAGACTAGGCCGTACGGCAACCCCCGTTGAAGGCGGCTTCGGTTCCCCGGCGGCCCGCCCGGCGCGGCGAGCGCGCTCAGTCGATCCGGCGCGGCCCGCCGAGCACCTGCTGTTCGGCCTGCCCGGCCACGGCCCGTACGTACTGGCGCCGCATCCTGGTCGCCCACAGCGTGAGGTCGTCGCCGAGGGTGGGCAGGGCGGCCACGTCCTCCGGGGGCAGCGACAGCACCCGGCCGGTCAGCTCCGCCTCCTGGGGCGAGATCCGCTGCACGCCGACCAGGTCGGCCGCGTTCAGCACCCGGGCGGCGTTCGGGCCCAGGTAGGGCAGCAGCGTCAGGGTGGTCTGCCAGGGCGCGGCCGAGAGCCGGCTGCGCGGCGGGCGGGCGCCGAGGTCGCGCACCACCAGCACCGGCGAGGCCACCGAGGCGCCCTGCGGGCCGAGCCGGCCGACCTGGTGCACCGTCACGCAGGGCTGGCCGCCGCCGGCCGCCTGGGCCATCGGGCCCCAGAGCTGCCCGCGGGCCGTCTCCACCACGACGCGGGCGCCGATCGCGGCCGCCCGCAGCGCGATGACCTGCGCCGTCCACATGCCACCGACCAGCACCAGGTCGTACGAGGTCGGGCGGAACAGGCCGAGCACCGCGGGCAGCCCCTGCGGGTCGACGCCGATCACCACGCCGTCGTCGCCGACCGGGAAGGCGAGCGCCGCGAGGTCGGCCGGCTCCAGTACGTGCTTCTCCCGGCGAGGGCCGCGCAGCCCGAAGCCGGGCAGGATCCGCGGCCGGGCCCGGCGCTGCTCGGCACCGGGCTGGGGCGCGGCGGTGGGGTAGGCCTGGTACGCCATCAGGAAGCCCCTCCGAGCGGCAGGGTGGCGAGCATGCCGGGAGCCTGCTCCAGGTCGAGCCGGACGAGGCCGAGCCCGGTGCTCTGGGCCCGCGCCTCCACCTGGCGGCCGACGTCGGCGACCTCGCTCTCGTTGCGCCCGGTCACCCGCAGGTGCCCGCTGACCGTCACCGAGCCGCCGGTGCCGTGCCCGGCGGTCAGGCTGAAGGTGCTGGCGAGCGCCGGGGAGCCGGTGACCAGGTTGACCAGGTCCGGCGCGGCGATCCGCCCGGGGGCGCCGCCGGGGCGGCTCAGCTGGGGCCAGCGGGAGATCCAGTACGTGGTGTGCCAGCGGTCGTCGATCCGCCAGAACCGGTTGCCCTCCTGGGTGCGGCGGGTGGTGCCGCCGCCGCTGCCGGTGCCCTGGCGGCCGGCCACCGCGATCGGGTTGGCGCAGGTCGCGATGGCCAGCGCGGCGATCAGCTCGCGCTCGTCCAGCACGGTCGCGTTGAAGCCCGCGCTGTTGAGCCGGCCGGCCAGCTGGTCGGTGACCCGCTGCAGCGCCTTGCGGGCGCCCTCCTCGCCGCCGCCGCGGGCACGCACGGCGGTCGCCGCGCGCTCCGGGTCGAGCTTGAGGGCGATCCAGGTCAGCCGCAGCCCCGGGGTGGAGGTGCCGTCCGGCAGCTCGCGGTAGGCGCGGGCGGCCAGCGACTGGTCGGGCAGGTGCCGGGCCGGGGCGGGCTGGGTGTGCTGGACCAGCTGGACCGACTCCAGGGTGATGTCGTCCACCGTGAGTGCCGAGCAGACCACGTCCAGCGGCAGTGGCAGCGCGGTGCGCACCGGGCGCAGCGGCTGGTCCTTGGCCTGGACGAGCAGTACCGAGCTGAGGAAGGTGCCGTCGCCGACCATGCCGGTCTCCCGGCGGACGGGCCGGCCGCCGAACTCGGCCTCGGTGGCGTGGGTGCAGGTGCGCAGCGCCGGTTCGAGCTCCAGCGCCGGCGCCAGTGCCGGGTCGGTGCCGGCCGGCGGGAGCAGCGCCCTGGCCTGCCTGCGGCGGGACTTGAGGGCGGCGCGGACCTGCAGCAGCTCGGGGAGGGTGCGCCCGCGGACCGGGACGAGGGCGAGCACCACCAGCACCAGGGCGACGGCGCCGAAGCCGGCCGCCGCCGTCCGGCTGATCGTCCAGCCGACCGCGACCAGGGCCGCCGCGACCTCGACCAGGACGAGCTGCTGGAGCTTCAACCGCCCGCCGAGCAGGCCCGGTCGGGGGTTGATCCGGACCTGGACGGCGCCGCCGCTCCCGGTGCCGTCCGGCCGGGGCCGGGCGCCGCCCGTCCCGGGCCCGGCCGTCGGCGCGTTGCGCCGCTCCCGGCGCGACCTCCCGCCGTCCGCGCTGCGGCGGCGTCCTGGAGCGGTCTGGCTTGGCATCCCCCGGTGGCCCTCTCTGATCCGTTGTCGCGGCCCGGCTGGCTGTGTCGCGGACCGTACCCGTACCGTACTCACCGTCTGCTGCCGCATCGTAGAGGGTTCGCGCCGGTTCGTGCCCGGCGGGTGACCACGGCGCAGGTCGGTCTGACACCGCCCGACGACGTCTGACTAGGGGGACGACGAGGTATGGCATCGCGCCGGGACGAGCTGAACGCGTACACCTTCGCCCGCAAGCGCACGGTGGGTGCCTTCCTGCTGCCCGGCGGCGGTGGCAGTGACGAGGACGCGCCGCGTCCGGTGAAGGCGGTGCTGCCGAGCGTGCTGGCCGGGGCGGTGGCGGTGGCCGGCTTCGGGCTCTGGGGGGTCTTCAAGCCGAGCGCTCCGGTGAACTGGGACGACGGCAAGAACATCATCCAGGGCAAGCAGTCGACCACCCGGTACGTGGTGCTCCTGGACAGCGACAACCGGACCAAGCGGCTGCACCAGGTGCTCAACATGTCCTCGGCGCGGCTGGTGCTGCCCGCGGGCGCCAAGGTCGTGGTGGTGGACGACGGGGTGCTCGACCGCTACCCCAACCACGGGCCGACGATCGGCATCCCGTACGCCCCGGACAAGCTGCCGACCACGGACAACGCGAGCAAGCCGATGAAGTGGACGGTGTGCGACCGCCCGGGCTCGGACGACCGGCAGGAGACCGTCAACCAGGCGGTGTTCGTGGCGGCCGGCGCGGACGCGGCGGCGCTGGCGGACAGGGGCCGGATGCTCGGCCCGGACCAGCTGATGCTGGTGCAGCAGGCCGACGAGCAGCAGGTCTCGGCGGCGCCGGCGCCGGGCCAGCCGGCCGTGGCGGGCGCGGCGGTGTACCTGGTGGACGCGCAGGGGCGCAAGCACCTGATCGGCACCCCGCAGTCGGACGACAGGGAGCGCAAGGCGCTGATCACCGCGGTGTTCGGGCCCAACGCGGTGCCGCAGCGGGTGAAGCGGGACTGGCTGGACACCCTGGTCAACGCCACGCCGATCACCTTCCCCCAGGTCGACGGCGTCGCCGACAGCCCGGGCGCCAACTCCAGGGTGGAGCTGGGCAACCCGGCCGACCGCCGGATCGGCCGGCTGGTGCACTACCAGGACCGCCACTACGTGGTCGGCAGGGACCAGCTCTTCCTGGTCACGCCGTTCCAGGCGGAGCTGATCCGGCAGAACCCGGCGTTCCAGATGCTCTACAAGTACGACCAGGACAAGAAGCCGCGCAGCGACGAGATGAACCCGGCGGACAACGCCCAGTGGGGCGGCGACGTCCGGCTGAAGGACACCGCCGCGGACTGGCCGCTGAGGACCGGCGCGCCGGTCAACAACTGGCAGGACCGCCAGGACGCCCGGATGGTGGTGTGCAGTACCTACGACGGCGTCGCCGAGGACGGTGCCACCGCCCGGCGCAGCGTCTGGGCCGGGACGTCGTACCCCGCGCCGTACAACAACGGTGCCGGCGCCGCGTACGTGACCCCCGGTCACGGGCTGTTCTACCGCTCGCTGGACGCCGCGGCCGCCGGCTCCGGGACGGACTTCCTGATCACCGAGACCGGCCTGCGCTACTCCGTCCCGTCCAACGGCGACGGCGGGCAGCGTCCGGCCGCCTCGCCGCAGCCCGGCCAGAGCGCCGCCCCGAAGCCGCCGACGCCGCAGCCCGGCGCCGCGCAGACCCCCGGCGCGCCGTCCCAGGAGCCCGGCCGGCCGCAGGAGGAGCCCGGCGGCAACCAGGCCCGGTTGGGCTACCAGGGGGTGCAGCCGCTGCCGGTGCCGAAGGAGTGGTCGAACCTGGTCCCGGCCGGTCCGCCGCTGACGGCGAAGGGTGCCGCGCAGCCGCAGAACGCCTGACCGGGCCTGCGCGGCAACCGAATTGGCCGCGGTGTCATGGTCTGGTAACTACTCAGTGTTCGGTGTTGGGTGAGCTGCGTGTGCCGACTACAGTGCTCCTGGACATCACACGGGTGATGTGGCGGAGGGCCCGCGCGGGCCCTCCGGGCACGCAGCATGTTGTCTCATGGGGGACGGTGGAGCATGGCTCAGGGTCAGTTCACGATGACCGCACAGGAGATGCTGGCTTTCGCCAAGCAGATCGAAGAGGCCATCGGCAAGATCGAGGCCGAGCGGACCAAGCTGATCAGCACGGTCTCCGGCATCACCGGTGGCTGGCAGGGCCAGGCCGCCACCGCCTACACGAACCTGCAGAACCGGGTCAACGAGGACATCGCGAAGCTCAAGGAGTCGCTGACCGCGATCAAGCACGCGATCGAGCTGACCACCAAGCACTACGCGAGCACCGAAGAGGAGCAGAAGGCGATGTTCTCCTCGGCCCAGGGCTGATCACCGCTTCCGCGCTGATCGTCGCACCCGCGCCGACCGCCGTTCTGTCCCGATCCACCGCTCCGCGGAGCGCCCGCCACTGACCGCGCGGCGCTCCGCACCCTCGTCAAGGGAGACACCGTGTCCGACCACATCCTCGTCAACTTCGAGACCGTCCACCACGCGTCCGAGGAGGTCAAGGCCTCGGCAGCGCGCATCGACCAGCTGCTGAACGACCTCAAGGGCAACGTCACGCGCATCGCCGCCAGCTGGCAGGGTGCGGCCCAGGAGGGCTACCGCCAGCACCAGACCCAGTGGGACAACCGCGCCGGCGACCTGCAGAAGACCTGCACGCAGATCGCGACCTCGCTGGACCAGGCCGCGCAGAGCTACAAGACGACCGAGGACGCCAACGCCAAGCTCTGGGGCTGACGTTCGGGTTCCCTAGGGAACGGCAGGGGGCGGGTACCCGGATTCCGGGCACCCGCCCCCGACGCGCGACACGGGTGGACGACATGAGGGGTGGCAGGGTGTCCCGACACGGGTACCGGAAGGCGGCGGCGGCGCTCGCCGCGCTCGCGGTGCTGGGCGGCCCGCTCGCCGCCCCGGCGCACGCCGAGGGCGGGCCAGGACTGGCCGCGGCCGGCGACTGCCCCAAGAACGCGCCCGACGTGCAGACCGTGCCGTGGTCGCTGCAGCGCCTGCTGCTGAACGAGCTGTGGCAGGACGGGAGGACCACCGGCGCGGGCGTGAAGGTCGCGGTCATCGACACCGGGGTCGACCGGAACAACCCGCAGCTGGCGGGCCAGGTCCCGCGCGAGCCCGGCAGCGCGCAGCTGGTCGACAAGGTCCAGGCGGGCTCCAACCTGCTGGTCAACCGGGAGACCAAGGAGCCGGTCAAGGGCGCCTCGACCGAGGACCCGGTCGGCCACGGCACCAAGGTGGCCGGCATCATCGCCGCCGGCGTCCGCAAGCAGACCGGCTTCGTCGGACTGGCGCCCGACGCCCAGATCCTCGCGATCCGCCAGAACGACAGCGACGGCAACGGCGACGTCTCCACCCTCGTCCAGGCGATCAGGGAAGCGGTCGACAAGGGCGCCGGCGTCATCAACATCTCCCAGGACGTGCGCGGCGCGGGCGACGCCCGCTTCGGCGGCTACGCCGAGCTGAAGGCCGCCGTCGAGTACGCCGAGGCGCGCGACGCCGTGGTGGTCGCCTCCACCGGGAACGACGGCAAGGAGGGCGACACCTACCCCGGCGCCTTCCCGACCGTGCTGGCCGTCGGCGCCTCCGACCGCAACAACGAGCGCGCGCCGTTCTCCCAGTACGGCGGCTTCGTGAAGGTCGCCGCGCCCGGTGTCGACATGCTGTCCACCGTGCCGGGGAGCGGCCAGTGCGTGGACAACGGCACCAGCTTCGCCGCCCCGTACGTCTCCGGGCTCGCCGCGCTCCTCAGGAGCGCCCACCCGGGCTGGAAGGCGCCCCAGGTGCGGGCCTGGATCGAGCAGACCGCCCAGCGCACCCAGCGCGACCCGGACACCTTCGTCGGCTGGGGCGTGGTGGACCCGGTCCGGGCCGTCACCAAGGCCCCCGCCGAGGCGCCCTGGGCACCCACCCCGGACGCCCCGGTGCAGCTCGCCGCCGCGCCGATCGTGCCGCGTCCGGTGGGCCTCGGCGAGACCCAGGCCGACCGCGACGGCCGCACCGCGACGTACGTCCTCGGCGTCGGCGCGCTGCTGGTCGCCCTGCTGATCGGCGGCGGCACGGTGCTGCGCGACCACCGGCGCCGGTCCGCGGACTGACCCGCCCTGAAGCCCGGCCGACGTCCGGCCGCCGCAGAGCCGCCGGGAGCGCCGGAGAGCCGCCGGAGCGCCGCCGCAGAGCCACCGGCAACCGCCGGGAACCGCCGGGACACCTGTAACACCGCGGCCCGCCCGCCGCATCGATGGAGTGTCAGGGCGGGCGGAGCACGGGGGGCGGGGCGCATGCGGTGGATCGGGGCGGGCCGGGAGGCCAAGGACGCGGAGTTCCTGGAACTCGTCTCCGGCCGGACCGGCCACCTGTACCGCTCGGCCTGCCTGCTCACCAGCGGCGACACCCACTACGCCGAGGACCTCGTCCAGGAGGCCCTCAGCCGGATGTACGTGCTGTGGCGGCGCAGCGCCTTCACCGGGCGGGGCCGGATCGACAACCCGGCGGCCTACACCCACACCGTCATGGTGCGCACCTTCCTGGCCCAGCAGCGCCGCCGTTCCAGCGGCGAGCGCCCCAGCGACACCCTGCCGGAGCCGGCGGGGCAGGAGGCCGACAGCACCCTGCGGCTGACCCTGCTCGACGCGCTCGGCCGGATGCCGCCCAAGGACCGGGCGGTCCTGGTGCTGCGCTACTGGGAGGACCGCAGCGTGGAGCAGACCGCCGAGGCGATGCGGGTCTCCTCCGGGGCCGTCCGTACCCGTACCACCCGGGCGCTGGCACGGCTGCGCACCCTGCTCGGCGACTCGCTGGCCGAGCTCGCCGACCGCTGAGGCCCGCACCGGGGGCGGCCCGCCCGTCCCGCACCTTCCACACCCCGCAACGCAAGGAGACGGTGGACACCCATGTCAGAACCGGAGAAGTTCGAGGACGACCTGCTCTACGCCCTCACCCGTACGGGCGAAGGCTTCCGCCCCGGGAGCCCGGCCGAGCTGGTCGCCGGCGGCTACCGGCGCGGCCGCGGCCGCTGGCGCCGGCGCTCGGCCGCCGCCGTGGCTGCCGGCGCGGCCGCGCTGGCCCTGGTCGGCACCGGCACGTTCTACCTGGGCCTCCCGGGCCCGAAGGACGCCGGCACGGTGAGCGCGGCCTCCGCCCCGGCGTCCGCCGCCGCGCCGGCATCCGCCGCCGCCCCCGCCTCCGCCACCGCGGCCACGGCGAAGCCCGTGGTCACCGGGGACGAGATGGTCGCCACCTTCCGGGCCCTGCTGCCCCAGGGCCGGGTGTCCGACGCCAAGGGGCACGGGACGGACGAGAACCAGGGCACCTTCGCCAACGTCGACCTGGTCTTCGACGACGGCCAGGGCCCGTCGCTGCTGGGTCTCGGCGTCCAGAAGCACCGCCCCAAGGACGCCCAGCCGCAGACCTGCCCGGCGGACCTCGAGAAGGCCTCGCTGGACTCCTGCAGCGTCACCACCCTGCCGGACGGCTCGCGGCTCATGCTCACCCAGGGCTACGAGTACCCGGACCACCGGGCGACCACCAAGGAGTGGCGCGCCTCGGTGTCCCGCCCGGACGGCGGGCTGATCGGCCTCAGCGAGTGGAACTCGCCCCAGGAGAAGGACGCGCCGGACAGCCGGCCCAACCCGCCGCTCACCCTGGAGCAGCTGAAGGCCGTCGTCACGGACCGGTCCTGGGACCGGGTCGTCGCGGCCGTCAGGTTCGACGGCGTCGACACCGAGGCGGTCGACCCGGGCCTGTCGCTGGAGGAGCGCGAGCGGGCCCTGACCGGGCTGCTGCCCGCCGGGGTGACGGTGACCGACCGCAGGAGCCGGGGGCTGCGGGCCGACTTCGACCTGGCGGGGGCCGGGCGGGCCGGGACGCTGTCGCTGACGGTCGAGAACTGGGCGGCGTCCCCCGACGGCCGGCCGGGGACGGAGGCGGACCGGGACGCGGAGGTCCTGCCGGACGGGACGAAGCTCCTGGCGCACGGCCAGGCGGGCGTGTTCCCGAAGGGAGTGCTGGTCGTGGACGCGGTGCGGCCGAACGGCGTGGAGGTCCTCGTCACGCTGGCCTCGAAGGGCGATCCGCTGCTGACCGCGGAGCAGCTGCGGGCGATCGCCACCAGCCCGCGGTGGCAGCCCACGAAGTAGCGACGGCGGTGGCCCCGGGCCGGGGGGGGGGGCCGGGGGCCCCCGGGGGGGGGGGGGGGGGGGGGGCGGGGGCGGGGGGGGGCCGGGGGGGCGGGGCGCCCCGCGGGGGGGCCGGCCGGGGGGCCCGGT
>NZ_JBISAI010000031.1:0-17702 GCF_044391605.1 Kitasatospora sp. NPDC018619 | reverse complement strand
GGGCCGCGTCACGGGGGCCTCGAGGGGCGATCCGCTGCGGCCCGCGGAGCTGCTGCGGGCGACCCCCCCCCGCCCGGGGTGGCAGCCCACGACGGGGCGGGGGGGGGGCCCGGGGCGTGGGGGGGGGCCGGGGGCACCGCTGTGTGGGGGAGGGGTGGGGTCAGTCGGCCTGCTGGTCCTCGGGGAGGCTGATCACCCAGCGGGTGTCCGGCCGGGGGCGCAGGTAGAACAGCCAGTAGAGGGTGGCGGCGGCGGTGATGCCGCCGGTCCACAGCAGGGGCTCGGTGTCCAGCTTGGTGATCACGTAGACCAGGACGGCGATCAGCACGGCCGGCACGGCCGGCCACAGCGGCATCCGCCAGGCGGCGGCGTGCTTGTGCCGGGCGCGGCGGGAGAGCAGCGCGGCGATCGCGACCAGCAGGTACATCCCGGTGACGGCGACGCCGGTGATGTTGCTCAGCAGCTCGCCCTTGACGAAGCAGAGCGCGGCGCCGGGCAGGCCCACCGCCAGGGTGGCGATCCACGGCGAGCCGAACCGGCCGAGGGTGCCGAAGGCCTTGTTGACCGGCTCCGGCCAGGCCTTGTCGCGGGCGGAGGCGAACAGCACCCGGGAGTTCTGGATGACCATGACGATGCCGGCGTTGATGATGGCCAGCGCGACGCAGAGGCTGATGAAGGTGCCGACCGCGGAGTTGCTCCAGGCGGTGACCATGCCGGAGATGTCGCCGGAGGAGAGGGTCTGGAGGTCGGGGGCGCCCATGGTGATGGCGACGACCGGGACCAGGATGATCGCGGAGGAGATGCCGAGCGTCCACAGCACGGTGCGCGAGACGTTGCGGCGCGGGTTCTCCAGCTCCTCGGACAGGTAGACGGCGGTGGAGAAGCCCTGGGTGATGAACAGGGCGATGCCGAGCGCGCCGACGATGGCGCCCACGCTCACCGTGGTGGTGGCGCCGCCGTCCCCGGTGACCACGCCGTGCAGCAGGCTCGGGGCGTCGCCGTTGGTGTGGGCGAAGCCGAGCACCGAGACCACGCCGGCCGCGATGACCTCCAGGACCAGGAAGATGCCGGTGATCCAGGCGTTGGCGCGCAGGTCGAGCAGGCCGGCCAGGGTGGCGGCCAGCATCACGGCGGCGCCGGTCATGGCCTTGTCGAGGTGCAGGACGGGCGCGAGGTAGTCGGCGGTGCCGAGCGCGATGACGGAGGGGACGATCATCACCACGATCAGCGAGAGCACGAAGACGAGCCAGCCCATCAGCCGCCCGGCCAGGGTGCCGACCATCGCGTACTCGCCGCCGGCGCTGGGGATCAGGGTGCCGAGCTCGGAGTAGCAGAACGCGACCGCGACGCAGAGCACCGTGCCGATGGCGATGGCCAGCGCGGTCGCGCTGCCGATGCTGGAGAACAGTTCCGGCACGATCACGAAGAGCGTCGAGGCGGGGGTGACGCAGGACAGCGTGAGCAGGGTTCCGCCCACGACGCCGATCGAGCGCTTGAGCTGCTGGGGCGCTGCCGCCTGGGCCGCCGGGGCGGCTACGTTCTGTGGCGGTCGAAGCGTGTCGGTCATGTGGCTTCCGATCGGCTCTGTGCGGTGCTGGGGTGGGAGCGGTATCGCCTCCGCTGGCTGGTCTCTCGGTGTCCGGTTCCAGTCGCTCCCTGGCCGCCATGGAACCTTGGGCGTATTGATCGCGTCAACGCGGGAACTGCTTCGGAATCCGTTGCGGAGAACCGCATGGGCATACGATCCGATGATCACTTTCCGTCATTGCGGGCTTTGCCCGAGTTGTTACCTTGGCCACATCGCGATTGAATCGAAGGTGAACAAAGGAGGACGGGCCTGATTCAAAGGTCGTGCTCCGGATAGACGGCGATACGCCCAGGCGACCGCGGGGCGCCCGCGAACTCCCCGGCCGGGTACGGGAACCGCAGCGCCCGCCCGGAAACTGCTAGGTAACGTTTCAGCACCCGGGACGCCGAAGGGGCCGGACTCCACGAGTCCGGCCCCTTCGCTCACCGTCCGTGACGGCCGGCGCGACTACGCCACCGGCAGCCAGCCGGTCTGGACCATCTGCCCGCTGGTGACCCGGCGGGACACGTAGACCCCGCGGCCCGGCGGCAGCGCCTGCGGCTTGACCGTCCCCAGCAGCGCCCCCTCGTCCCGGTTGCCGGAGAGGATCACGCCCTGGCCGCCGAGCTCGCGCATCCGCTGCAGCACCGGCTCGTACAGCGAGCGGCCGGCGCCGCCCGCGCTGCGGGCCACGATCACCCGCAGGCCGATGTCGCGGGCGAACGGCAGGAACTCGGCCAGCGGGGCCAGCGGGTTGCCCGAGCTCGTCGCGACCAGCTCGTAGTCGTCGACGATCACGAACATGTCCTTGCCGCTGTACCAGCTGCGGTTGCGCAGCTGCTCGGCGGTCACGTCCGGGCCCGGCAGGCGGCGCGAGCAGGCGCCGCGCAGCATGTCCACGATGGCCGCCATCGCGGGCTGCGCGGCCGCGTACTCCACCAGGTACTCCGGCGGCACGGTGCCCAGCAGGGCGCGCCGGTAGTCGCCGACCACGATGCCCGCCTGGTCCGGGGTGTAGCGCTCGGTGATCTGCTTGACCAGCATCCGCAGCACCGCCGACTTCCCGGACTCGGTGTCGCCGAAGACGATGAACAGCGGGTCGGTCTCGAAGTTGACGAAGACCGGCGCCAGCTCCGCCTCGTCCACGCCGAAGGCGACGCCGCGCTCCGGGTGCTCGAAGCCCTTCGGCAGCGAGTGGCCGTCCAGCACGGCCGGCAGCATCCGCACCTGCGGGGCGCGCGGGCCGGTCCAGGCCCCGTCGATGGCCGCGACCAGCCCGGCCACGCCGTTCTGGAGGTCCTCCACCGAGGAGGAGCCGTCCAGCCGGGGCAGGCCGGACAGGAAGTGCAGCCGCTCCGGGGTGATGCCGCGCCCGGCCAGCGGCGGCACGTTCTGCGCCACCCGGCGGTCGACCTCGGACTCCATCGCGTCACCGAGCTTCAGCTCGGTCCGGTTCTGCAGCAGGTCCTTCAGCGCGGGGCGCACCTCGGCGTACCGGGCGGCGGTGATGACCAGGTGCACGCCGTAGCCGAGGCCGCGCTGGGCGATGTCGCCGATCACCGGCTCCAGGCCCTCGAACTCCTGCTTGAAGGTGTTCCAGCCGTCGATCACCAGGAAGACGTCGCCGAAGGCCTCGTCCGGCAGCTGCCCGGCCGCCCGGCGGGCCCGGTAGGTGGCGATGGTGTCGATCCCGGTGGCGCGGAACAGCTCCTCGCGCCGGTTGAGCACCCCGTGCACCTCGGAGACCATCCGGCGCACCTTGTCCACGTCCAGACGCCCGGCCACCCCGCCGACGTGCGGCAGCCCGGCCAGCGACTGGAAGCTGCCCGCGCCGAAGTCGAGCAGGTAGAACTGCACCTCCAGCGGGGTGTGGGTGAGGCCGAAGGAGGCCACCGTGGTGCGCACCACGGTCGACTTGCCGGAGCGCGGGCCGCCCACGATCAGGCCGTGGCCGGCCGCCCCCGCGTAGTCGACCTCCAGGATGTCCGTCTTCTGCTCGCGCGGCTTGTCCACGATGCCGATCGGCACCCGCAGCCGGCCCACCGGGTAGCCGGGCGCGGTCAGCCCGCGCTCCGGCACCACCTGGAGCGGCGGCAGCAAGTGGTCCGTGCTCGGCGCCTCCTCCAGCGGCGGCAGCCACACCTGGTGCGCGGCCGGGCCCTGGCCGGCCATCCGCTGGACGAACACGTCCAGCACCGTGTCCACCAGCGCGTCGTCCTGCTCCGGGGCCTGCGGCGCGGCCTGCTCCTCGACCGGGTCCGGCAGGTCCACGAAGGCCGCGGTGAACTCCACCGGACGCGCGTCGACCCGCCGCCCGCCGGTCGACCGCTGCTGCCCCGGCGCCCGGTACGGCCCCGAGACGTAGGCGGCCTTGAACCGGTCCATCACGTCCTCGCCGAACTTCAGGTAGCCGACGCCCGGCACCGGCGGCAGGTGGTAGGCGTCCGGCACGCCGATCGCCGCCCGGGACTCCGCGGCCGAGAAGGTGCGCAGACCGATCCGGTACGACAGGTAGGTGTCCAGGCCGCGCAGCTTGCCCTCCTCCAGGCGCTGCGAGGCCAGCAGCAGGTGCACGCCCAGCGAGCGGCCGATCCGGCCGATCTGGATGAACATCTCGATGAAGTCGGGCTTGGCGGTGAGCAGTTCCGAGAACTCGTCGATGATCAGCACCAGCGAGGGCAGCGGGTCCAGGGCCGCGCCGGCCGCCCGGGCCCGCTCGTACTCGTGGATGTTGGCGTAGTTGCCCGCCGAGCGCAGCAGCTCCTGCCGGCGGTGCAGCTCGCCCTCGATCGCGTCGCGCATGCGGTCGACCAGGGTGAGCTCGCCCTCCAGGTTGGTGATCACCGCGGAGGTGTGCGGCATGTCCGCCATGCCGGAGAAGGTCGCACCGCCCTTGAAGTCGGCGAGGACGAAGTTGAGGATCTCCGAGGAGTGGGTCATCGCCAGCGCCAGCACCAGCGTGCGCAGCAGCTCCGACTTGCCGGACCCGGTCGCGCCCACGCACAGGCCGTGCGGGCCCATGCCCTCCAGCGCCGCCTCCTTGATGTCCAGGTAGACGTGCTCGCCGTTGGCGCCGACGCCGATCGGCACCCGCATCCGCTCGTGCTGGGCGCGCGGGCGCCAGCTGCGCGCCACGTCGAAGGAGCCCGGGTCGCCCGAGTTCATCATGTCGGTGAAGTCGAGGTTGGACAGCAGCGGCTCGTCGTCCCCGCCGGCCGAGACCCGGTACGGCGCCAACTGCCGCGCCAGCGCCTCGGACTGCCACACCGAGAGGAGGTCCGGCTTGCCGGTGTACGTCGCGCCGGAGGCGGAGCGCAGCACCAGCTCCTCGGCGCTGACGGTCACCATCAGGTGCCCGCTGGGCTCGTCGACCTCGCCCGGCACCACCTCGATGACCGTCACTCCCTGCACGCCCTCCGGGCTCGCCAGCAGCGAGTCGTGCGGCACCCCGGCGCCGTCCATGACGACCACCAGGTGCGGCTGGTCGGACGGCGGCGCCACCTCCCGCACGAAGCGCTGGCGGCCGGCCAGCTCGTCCTGGAGCAGGTACTCCAGGTCGCCCAGGTCGCTCGCGAACAGCCGGCGCGAGCCGGCCCCGTCGGCCTCCTTGCGGTGCTGGTTGTGCGGGAGCCACTTCGCCCACTCCCACTCCTCGGCCGCACCGGGCGCGGCCGCGACCGCCACCATCAGGTCGTCCGGCGAGTGCAGGGTGGTCAGCTGGGCGATCATCGCGCGCACGTTCCCGTACACCGAGTCCGGGTCCCCGCACACCGTGATGTGGTAGAAGGCCCGCAGCGAGACGGCCAGCGGCAGGTCCTGGAGGGTGCCGTGCGCCTTCAGGAAGGAGTGCATCGCGGCCGCCGACAGCGGCTCCAGTTCGTCCATCGGCGCGGTCTGCGGCGCCACCAGCGGGGTGGACAGCTGCACCGGCCCCAGGCCCACCCGGATCTGCGCGAAGTCGCCGTCCCCGGTGCGCCGTTCCCACAGCCGGCGGCCGTCCTCGACGATCGACCAGAGCTGGTCCGGGGCCGGGTTCAGGAACAGCAGCGCGCCGCGCTGGCGCTCCGCGGTGCGGCGCACCTGGCGGCGCGTCTGCTGGAGGTACTTCAGGTAGTCGCGCCGTTCGTCCGCCATCGCGGTCGAGCCGCCCTTGCGGGCCCGGACGACCTGCGCCAGCGCCATGCCGACCGTCGAGGCGATCATCAGACCGCCCATGATCTTCATCGGTGCCGCGGCCCCCGGCGAGAAGAAGAACACCGCCGAACCGCCCATGCCGAGCATCGGCAGGATGCTCATCAGCCAGTCCTCGCCGCCCTGCCGGGGCAGCTCGGGCGGGCTCACCAGCTCCACCGGCTCGTCCGGCACGGTGGGCGGGTACGCCCTGGCCGGTCGCTTGACCGTGATCACACCCATGTGCCATCCACCCCGCGGCGTCGATCGATCACTTCGGCATCAGCCCTCACGCGACTGCGCACGGCCGTACGGGAATCCGGTGGCTGAGGACGCCCCACCCAGCGCAGCCCCCGTACCTTTGCGCAGGCGCCGATCCTAACGGTCGCCCCCGCACCGCCCGCCAGGGCCCGGCCCGCACCGGCACCGGGCCCGGAGCGAGCGGGTAGGGTAACGCCGCGCCAACTCGCGGCCCGGTCGGGCCGGTTCCACAGCAGCACCGAGCGCCGCCGGGCCTCGGCACCGTCAACAAGGGGGAGAGCCACGTGCGTCGAAGGATCGAGGTGGGGGCCCGTAGGGGCGAGCTCAGCGAGGTGGGCGCATGAGTGCCGCCGCGACGGGCTACTGCCGGGTGACGGTCGTCGCCCCGGACCGCCGGATCGACGTCGCCCTGCCCGAGGACGTCCCGCTCGCGGACGTCTACCCCGAGGTGCTGCGCCTGGCCAACCAGAGCCAGCCCGACGGCACCCCCACCGGCTTCCACCTGGTCCGCCGCGACGGCACGGTGCTCGACAGCGGCCTGCCGCTGGCCGCCCAGCAGGTCCGCGACGGCGACCTGCTGGCGCTGCGCCCCTTCGCCGAGTCGCTCCCGCCGGCCGTCTACGACGACGTCGCCGACGCGATCGCCAGCGCCGTCGGGGCCGACCGCCGGTTCTGGACCGCCGAGCTGATGCGCGGCTTCGGCCTGATCGGCGCCGGCGTGCTGCTCACCCTGCTCGGCTTCGCGCTCTGGTTCTCCGACCTGCGCCACGACATGCACGGCCTGCCCGGCGTGCTGGCCGGCGTCACCGCCGTCGTGCTCACCGCGTTCGCCGGGGTGCGCGCCCGGGTCTACCAGGACGCCCACGCGGCCGTCGCGCTCGGCCTCGGCGCGCTGCCGCACGCCGTGATCGCCGGCAGCGGCGTCATCGCCGTCGCCCGTGCGGGGGACGGCCCCGGCCGGCTCCAGTTCCTGGTCGGCTGCGTCGCCGCCCTGGTCGTCTCGGTGCTGCTGGCCGGCCTGCTGCCGGAGAAGGACGCGGTGTTCGTCGCCGCCGCCCTGGTCTCCACCGCCGGCGCGTTCGCCACCTTCGCGGCCGTCCTGCTGCCGCAGACCCCGACCGCGCACATCGCCGCCGTCACCGGCGTCGCGGCCGTCGCCGTGGTCGGCTTCCTGCCCGGCCTCTCCGCCCGCTTCGCCCGGCTGCCCGTCGGCTTCAGCGCCCCCGGCCAGACCCGCACCCGCAGCCGCGACTACGACGAGGAGGCCGAGCGCGCCGAGGCCGTCCAGTACGAGCGGATCGCGCACCAGGCCCGCCGCGGGCACGAGGTGCTGGTCGGCCTGGTCGGCGGCTGCGCCGCGGTCGTGGTCGGCGCCTGCGCCGTCCTCGGCTTCACCGACGAGGCCTTCCCCGAGCTGCTCGCGCTCGCCCTGGGCCTGACCACCATGCTGCGCGCCCGGCTGTTCCGCTACACCGCGCAGGTGCTCAGCCTCACCGTGGCCGGCCTGCTCGGCCTGAGCCTGCTGATCGTCGGGCTCTCCCTGCACACCCCGCAGTTCTTCCTGCGGGCGGCGGGCTCCACCACCGAGCTCGACCTGCGCACGATCTGGCTGGCCGCCTCCATCGCCTTCGGCGCCGCGCTGCTCACCGCGATCGCCCTGGTGGTGCCGCGGCTCGGGGTCTCCCCGTTCTGGGGGCGCGTCCTGGACCTGGTGGACAGCCTGACCCTGATCTCGCTCGTCCCGCTGGCACTCGCCGTGCTGGACGTCTACCGGCTGGTCCGCGGCGCCACCGGCTGACCGCCGGGTGCGGGGCGCCGGCGCCGCACCGGCCACCGCGGCGTCGGCATCGGGTACTCTTGGCCTTCGAGTGCAGCCGTGTGTCCGCTCCCAGGGGCGCCGACCGCCTGGCCGCGCTCACGACACCGAGTTCTCGATGAGTCCTGTGTTGTCGACCAGGACCGCTCGGTAGACCCCGAAGGAGTTGCAGTGGCTCTCGCCTCTGACGTCAAGAAGCAGATCATCGCCGAGTTCGGCCAGAAGGAGGGCGACACCGGCTCCCCCGAGGTCCAGGTGGCCATGCTCTCCCGCCGCATCTCGGACCTGACCGAGCACCTGAAGGCCCACAAGCACGACCACCACTCGCGCCGTGGCCTGCTGATCCTGGTCGGCCAGCGCCGCCGTCTGCTCCAGTACCTGGCCAAGAAGGACATCGAGCGCTTCCGTACGCTCGTCGACCGCCTGGGCATCCGCCGCGGTGCCGCCGGCGGCGCCCGCTAAGACCGCCGCACGGGGCGGCTCCCCACACCGGGGAGCCGCCCCGCACGCGTATGCCGCGGCCCTCCGGCCGCGGCACCCTGGGATAACAACTCGCGCGCACCTCCCCAGGTGGCCGAGGATTGCACCGTAGGGTTGTGGGCATGCCGGGTGATGGCGCACCAGCGCGCCACCCGGGCAGAAGGACCCGAACCCCCGCGGGACGAAGGCTTCAAACGGAAGCCGCCCGCATCCGAGAGAGCGTCCAGACGCGGACCGCCCGTCCCGGCCCGGCAGCCGTGAGGCGCCGGTCCTCGGTAGTGGCCGTCGGAACCCCCGCAGACCGAGCGGGGCACTCCGGAGGCTTCGATCGAAGACCGGCCCGATGCCGCCCTCCCCGAGGAGGGCCCGGGGCCCACCGCAGGCAGTACGCGGGGACGCTCTCCCGGAGACGTACGAAAGAGGAGATCTTCCAGGTGGAAGAGAACGTGTTCTACGCCGAGGCCGTGATCGACAACGGTTCCTTCGGCACCCGTACCATCCGCTTCGAGACCGGCCGCCTGGCCCGTCAGGCCGCCGGCTCCGCCGTCGCCTACCTGGACGACGACACCATGGTGCTGTCGGCCACCAGCGCGTCCAAGCAGCCGAAGGAGCACTTCGACTTCTTCCCGCTGACCGTGGACGTCGAGGAGCGGATGTACGCCGCGGGCCGCATCCCCGGCTCGTTCTTCCGTCGCGAGGGCCGGCCCTCCGAGGACGCGATCCTCACCTGCCGCCTGATCGACCGCCCGCTGCGCCCGTCCTTCGTCAAGGGCCTGCGCAACGAGGTCCAGGTCGTCGTCACCGTGATGGCGCTCAACCCCGACCACCTGTACGACGTGGTCGCCATCAACGCCGCCTCCGCCTCCACCCAGCTGGCGGGCCTGCCGTTCTCCGGCCCGATCGGTGGCGTCCGCGTCGCGCTGATCAACGGCCAGTGGGTCGCCTTCCCGACCCACAGCGAGCTGGAGTCGGCCGTCTTCGACATGGTCGTCGCCGGTCGCGTCCTGCCGGACGGCGACGTCGCGATCATGATGGTCGAGGCCGAGGCCACCGACAAGACCATCAAGCTGGTCGAGGGCGGCGCCGAGGCGCCGACCGAGGAGGTCGTCGCCTCCGGCCTGGAGGCCGCGAAGCCGTTCATCAAGGTCCTGTGCGCCGCGCAGTCGCAGCTGGCCGCCCAGGCCGCCAAGCCGACCGGCGAGTTCCCGGTCTTCCTGGACTACCAGGACGACGTCCTCGCCGCGCTGACCGCCGCCGTCAAGGACGAGCTCGCCCAGGCCCTGACCATCCCGGGCAAGCAGGAGCGCAACAACGAGCTGGACCGCGTCAAGGCGCTGGCCGCCGAGAAGCTGCTGCCCGAGTTCGAGGGCCGCGAGAAGGAGATCAGCGCCGCGTACAACGCGCTGACCAAGAAGATCGTCCGCGAGCGCGTCATCAAGGACAAGGTCCGCATCGACGGCCGCGGCGTCACCGACATCCGCACCCTGGCCGCCGAGGTCGAGGCCATCCCGCGGGTGCACGGCTCGGCCCTGTTCGAGCGCGGCGAGACCCAGATCCTGGGCGTCACCACGCTGAACATGCTGCGCATGGAGCAGCAGCTGGACACGCTCTCCCCGGAGACGCGCCGCCGCTACATGCACAACTACAACTTCCCGCCGTACTCCGTCGGTGAGACCGGCCGCGTGGGCTCGCCCAAGCGCCGCGAGATCGGCCACGGCGCGCTCGCCGAGCGCGCCCTGCTGCCGGTGCTGCCGACCCGCGAGGAGTTCCCGTACGCCATCCGCCAGGTCTCCGAGGCGCTCGGCTCCAACGGCTCCACCTCGATGGGCTCGGTCTGCGCCTCGACCATGTCGCTGCTGAACGCCGGTGTGCCGCTGAAGGCCGCCGTCGCCGGCATCGCCATGGGCCTGATCTCCCAGGAGATCGACGGCGAGACCCACTACGTCACGCTGACCGACATCCTCGGCGCCGAGGACGCGTACGGCGACATGGACTTCAAGGTCGCCGGTACCCGCAACTTCATCACCGCCCTCCAGCTGGACACCAAGCTGAACGGCATCCCGGCGTCGGTGCTCGCCGCCGCGCTGAAGCAGGCCAAGGACGCCCGCCTGCACATCCTCGACGTGATGAACGAGGCCATCGACTCGCCCGACGAGATGTCCCCGAACGCGCCGCGGATCATCACCATCAAGATCCCGGTGGACAAGATCGGCGAGGTCATCGGCCCCAAGGGCAAGATGATCAACCAGATCCAGGAGGACACCGGCGCCGAGATCACGATCGAGGACGACGGCACCATCTACATCGGTGCCGCCGACGGCCCGGCCGCCGAGGCCGCCCGCACCACGATCAACCAGATCGCCAACCCGACCATGCCGGAGGTCGGCGAGCGCTACCTGGGCACCGTGGTGAAGACCACGACGTTCGGCGCGTTCGTGTCGCTGATGCCGGGCAAGGACGGCCTGCTGCACATCTCGCAGATCCGCAAGCTGGCCGGCGGCAAGCGCGTCGAGAACGTCGAGGACGTCCTCGGCGTCGGCGCCAAGGTGCAGGTCGAGATCGCCGAGATCGACCCGCGCGGCAAGCTCTCCCTGATCCCGGTCATCGAGGGCGAGGAGGGCGGCGAGGCCGCTTCCGAGTGAAGCGCCGCTAGCTGACCCCCGCGGCCCGTACGCCTCCGGCGTGCGGGCCGCACCCCGTTGTCCACGCGTTCGTCCGTACGCGCCTGTGCGCGCGTGCGTTTCCTCTGGAGGTACCCCCCGTGGCGCAGGCCCCGGCGGTAATGCAGCGTCCCGGCACCACCCGGACCCTGCTCAAGGGCGTCGACGGCGCCGGCACGGTGCGCCGCACCGTCCTCCCCGGCGGCCTTCGGGTCGTCACCGAGACCCTGCCGACGGTGCGCTCCGCGACCTTCGGCATCTGGGTCGGCGTCGGCTCGCGGGACGAGACCCCGCAGCTCAACGGCGCGACCCACTACCTGGAGCACCTGCTCTTCAAGGGCACCGAGCGGCGCAGCGCGCTGGACATCTCGGCCGCCCTGGACGCGGTCGGCGGCGAGATGAACGCCTTCACCGCGAAGGAGAACACCTGCTACTACGCCCGGGTGCTGGACACCGACCTGCCGCTGGCCATCGACGTGGTCTGCGACATGCTCACCGGCTCGCTGATCCGTGCCGAGGACGTGGAGGCCGAGCGCGGCGTCATCCTCGAGGAGATGGCGATGGCCGAGGACGACCCGGGCGACGTGGTGCACGACCTGTTCGCCAAGGTGATCTACGGCAGCGGCCCGCTCGGCCGCCCGATCCTCGGCACCCAGGAGACCATCAGGACGCTCACCCGGGACCAGATCGCCGGCTTCTACCGCCGCCGCTACCGGCCCGAGCACCTGGTCGTCGCCGCGGCCGGCAACCTCGACCACCGCAAGGTGGTCAAGCAGGTCGAGCAGGCCTTCGCACCGGTGCTGGCGGCCTCCACCGCGGCCCCCGCCGAGGCCCGCCGCGGCGTCAAGGCGCTGCGCACGGCCGGCCGGGTCGAGGTGCTCAACCGCTCCACCGAGCAGGCCCACCTGGTGCTGGGCGTGCCCGGGGTGCCGCGGCACGACGAGCGCCGCTGGGCGATGGGCGTGCTCAACGCGGCCCTCGGCGGCGGGATGAGCTCCCGGCTGTTCCAGGAGGTCCGCGAGAAGCGGGGCCTGGCGTACTCGGTCTACTCGTACTCCTCGTCCTACGCGGACAGCGGGCTGTTCGGCATCTATGCCGGCTGCCAGCCCAAGCGGGTCGAGGAGGTGCTGCGGATCTGCCGCGCCGAGCTGGCCAAGGTGGTCGAGGACGGCATCACCGAGGAGGAGCTGGCCCGCGCGATCGGCCAGATCTCCGGCTCCACCGTGCTCGGCATGGAGGACACCGGCTCGCTGATGAACCGGATCGGCAAGGCCGAGCTGAGCTACGGGCACCACCTGTCCGTGGACGACATGCTGGAGCGGATCGCGTCCGTGACCCTGGACGACGTCCACGCGGTGGCCCGTGATGTGCTGGGCGCGTACCGGCCGTCGCTCGCCCTGATCGGTCCGGTCAACGACAAGCGGGCCGCCAAGCTCGCCGACCTGCTGGTCTGATCTGCTGAACTCCGGGTGAGAGGAACTTTGCCATGACGCTGCGTGTCGCCGTGATCGGCGCCAAGGGACGGATCGGCTCCGAGGCGGTCAAGGCCGTGGAGGCCGCTCCGGACCTGGAGCTGGTCGCCGCCCTCGGCCGCGGGTCGAAGCTGGAGGAGCTGACCGGGGCGGGCGCCCAGGTGGCCGTCGAACTGACCCACCCCGACTCGGTGATGGGCAACCTGGACTTCTGCCTGCACCACGGCATCCACGTGGTGACCGGCACCACCGGCTGGACGGACGAGCGGCTCGCCACCGTCCGCGGCTGGCTGGCCGAGGCGCCGGAGCTCGGGCTGCTGGTCGCGCCGAACTTCTCCATCGGGGCCATCCTCGGCATGAGGTTCTCCCAGATCGCCGCCCGGTACTTCGAGTCGGTCGAGGTGGTCGAGCTGCACCACGACCGCAAGGCCGACGCCCCCAGCGGCACCGCCACCCGCACCGCCCAGCTGATCGCCGCCGCCCGGGCCGAGGGGGGCCGGCCGGCGCAGCAGGACCCGACCACCCACAGCCTGCCCGGCGCGCGCGGCGCCGACGTGGACGGGGTGCCGGTGCACGCGGTACGGCTGCGCGGCCTGCTCGCGCACCAGCAGGTGATGTTCGGCGACACCGGCGAGACGCTCACCATCCGGCACGACTCGCTGCACCACAGCAGCTTCATGCCGGGCATCCTGCTGGGCGTGCGCCGGGTGGTCGAAACGCCCGGGCTGACCTTCGGCCTCGAACACTTCCTGGACCTGTGACCGTGTCGAACCCGACCGTGCCGACTCCCGGAGGGGTGCGATGACCTCCCGTACCGGCTTCTTCGTCCTGTCCGGCGTGCTGCTGCTGGTCGCCCTGGTCTGCGTGGGCGAGGGCGTCCAGCTGGTCGCCACCGGCAAGCCGCTCGGCATCGGCATCGGCGTCTGCGCCTTCGTGATCCCGGTCATCGGCGTCTGGTTCCTGCGCCAGACCGTCCGCTTCGGCCGGGACAGCGAGCGGCTGGCCCGCGAGCTGGAGGCCGAGGGCGGCCTGCCGGTGGACGAGCTGAAGCGCAGCAAGGGCGGGCGGATCGACCGGGCCTCGGCCGACGCGGTGTTCGCCCGCCGCCAGAGCGAGGCGCAGGCCTCGCCGGGCGACTGGCGGGTCTGGTTCCGCCTCGCCGTGGCCTACGCCGACGCCGGCGACACCCCGCGCGCCCGCAAGACCATGCAGCACGCCATCAAGCTGCACAGCACCGAACCCGCAAGGAGTAACGCGTGAGCGACGAACCGACGGCCCCCAGCTTCCGCAGCGACGTGACGGTGGAGCTGGTCCGCAGCGCCGCCGCCGACTCGGACGTCATCTGGGCGGCCCGGGTCTCGACCGCGGGCGAACAGTCCCTGGAGGCCGTCCAGCAGGACCCGGAGAAGTCCAAGGGCCTGATCAACTTCCTGATGCGCGACCGGCACGGCACGCCCTTCGAGCACAACTCGATGACCTTCTTCATCAGTGCGCCGATCTTCGTGTTCCGGGAGTTCCACCGGCACCGCAGCGGCTGGTCGTACAACGAGGAGTCCGGCCGCTACCGCGAGCTGCAGCCGGTCTTCTACGTCCCGGGCGAGGACCGCAAGCTGGTCCAGCAGGGCCGCCCCGGCAAGTACGAGTTCCACGAGGGCACCCCGGAGCAGCACCGCACCACCACCGGGGCGATGGAGGCCGCGTACCGCGAGTCCTACGCCCGGTACCAGGAGATGCTGGCCGCCGGGGTCGCCCGCGAGGTGGCGCGCGCGGTGCTGCCGGTGGGCCTGTTCTCCTCGATGTACGCGACCTGCAACTCGCGCTCGCTGATGCACTTCCTGTCCCTGCGCACCAAGCGGGAGAACTCGGCGGTGCCGTCCTTCCCGCAGCGCGAGATCGAGATGGTCGCCGAGCAGATGGAGGAGCAGTGGGCGAAGCTCATGCCGCTCACCCATGCGGCCTTCGAGAAGCACGGCCGAGTCGCCCCCTGACCTGGGACGACAGGCATCCGGGCAGAGTGTCTGGCATGTCTGGATTGCGGCTTTTATGGCTGCTCCCTACATTCGTGAACACGGATTCCGGTGCTGCCTGAACCCCCGAGCGGGCAGCACCGGAATCCCACGTCCGCGCCGCCGACGCGCTCCACCTGTCCGAACACCGGACCGGCATGGGTACCGCCCCACCGCCTACGAGTAGCTTTGGACGCATGGCTCCGACCTCCACTCCCCAGACGCCGTTCGGCCGGGTCCTGACCGCGATGGTCACCCCGTTCACCGCCGACGGCGCGCTCGACCTCGACGGCGCCCAGCGCCTCGCCACGCACCTCGTGGACTCCGGCAACGACGGCCTCGTCGTCAACGGCACCACCGGTGAGTCCCCGACCACCGACGACGCCGAGAAGGCTCAGCTGGTCCGCGCCGTGGTCGAGGCGGTCGGGGACCGCGCCCACGTGGTGGCCGGCGTCGGCACCAACGACACCCGCCACACCGTCGAACTGGCCCGGCAGGCCGAGGCCGCCGGGGCGCACGGCCTGCTGGTGGTCACGCCGTACTACAACAAGCCCCCGCAGGAGGGCCTGTACCGGCACTTCACCGGGGTGGCCGACGCCACCGGCCTGCCGGTCATGACATACGACATCCCGGGCCGAAGCGGGGTCGCGCTGAGCCACGAGACGCTGGTCCGCCTCGGCGAGCACCCGCGGATCGTCGCCAACAAGGACGCCAAGGGCGACGTCGCCGCCGCGGCCTGGGCCGTCGCCCGCGCCGACCTCGCCTGGTACTCCGGCGACGACATCCTCACCCTGCCGCTGCTGTCGGTCGGAGCCGTCGGCGTGGTCAGCGTCGTCGGGCACGTCGCGGCCGGGGAGCTGCGGACGATGATCGACGCCTTCCAGGCGGGCGATGTGGTCAAGGCCACCAGCATCCACCAGCGCCTGCTGCCGGTGTTCAGCGGTATCTTCCGCACCCAGGGCGTGATCCTCACCAAGGCGGCGCTGGACCTCCAGGGTCTGCCCGGCGGCCCGCTGCGGCTGCCGCTGGTCGACGCGACCCCCGAGGAGATCGAGCGATTGAAGCAGGATCTCGCCGCCGGCGGGGTACACCTCTAGCAGACACGGACGTGCGCGCCCCGGCTCGCCGGGCCCCCAGGCCCGCCGCTGGACCGGATAGACGGCGCGAGAGCACAGACCCAGTAGGAAAACGACACTGAGTACGCACGCCATATGTCTCCAGGGGGAGGACCCCGAGCATATGGCGTGCGTCGTGAGGAGAGTCTTTTGAGCCACCCGCACCCCGAGCTCGGCGCGCCCCCCGCACTGAAGGAGGGCGCCCTCCGCATCACTCCGCTCGGCGGCCTCGGCGAGATCGGCCGCAACATGACGGTCTTCGAGTACGGCGACCGCATCCTGATCGTCGACTGCGGAGTCCTCTTCCCCGAGGACGAGCAGCCCGGCGTGGACCTGATCCTCCCGGACTTCAGCTACATCCGGGACCGCCTCGACAAGGTCGACGGCATCATCCTCACCCACGGGCACGAGGACCACATCGGCGCCGTCCCGTTCCTCCTGCGGGAGAACCCGGACATCCCGCTGATCGGCTCCAAGCTGACCCTGGCCCTGATCGAGGCCAAGCTCGCCGAGCACCGCATCCGGCCGTACGTGCTGGAGGTGAAGGAGGGCGAGCGCGAGCGCATCGGCCCCTTCGACTGCGAGTTCATCGCGGTCAACCACTCCATCCCGGACGCCCTGGCGGTGGCCGTCCGCACCCCCGCCGGCATGGTCGTGGCCACCGGCGACTTCAAGATGGACCAGCTGCCGCTGGACGGCCGCCTGACCGACCTCCCGACCTTCGCCAAGCTGGCGGAGGAGGGCATGGACCTGCTGCTGGTGGACTCCACCAACGCCGAGGTCCCGGGCTTCATCCCGCACGAGCGGGACATCTCGGCGGCCCTGCGGAACGTCTTCGCCAACGCCGACAAGCGGATCATCGTGGCCTCCTTCGCGAGCCACGTGCACCGCATCCAGCAGGTCCTGGACGCCGCCCACGAGTACAAGCGCAAGGTCGCCTTCGTGGGCCGCTCGATGGTCCGCAACATGGGCATCGCCCGCGACCTCGGGTACCTGAAGGTCCCCGGCAACATGGTCGTGGACGTCAAGCAGCTGGACGACCTGCCGGACAAGGAGGTCGTGCTGATCTGCACCGGTTCGCAGGGCGAGCCGATGGCGGCGCTGTCCCGGATGGCCAACCGCGACCACCAGATCCGCATCGTCGAGGGCGACACCGTCGTCCTGGCCTCCTCGCTCATCCCGGGCAACGAGAACGCCGTCTACCGGGTGATCAACGGCCTGACCCGCTGGGGCGCCAAGGTCGTGCACAAGGGCAACGCCAAGGTGCACGTCTCCGGCCACGCCTCGGCCGGCGAGCTGCTCTACTTCTTCAACATCTGCAAGCCGCGCAACCTGATGCCGGTCCACGGCGAGTGGCGCCACCTGCGCGCGGCCGCCGAGCTGGGCATCGCCACCGGCGTGCCGCGCAACCGCGTGGTCATCGCCGAGGACGGCGTCTGCGTCGACCTGGAGAAGGGCGTCGCCCGCATCGTCGGCAAGGTGCAGGCCGGCTACGTCTACGTGGACGGCTCCTCCGTCGGCGACATCACCGAGGCCTCGCTCAAGGACCGCAAGATCCTCGGCGAGGAGGGCTTCATCTCGGTCTTCGTCGCGGTCGACTCGACCAACGGCAAGATCGTCGGCGGTCCGACCATCCAGGCGCGCGGCTCCGGCATCGACGACAACGCGTTCGTGCCGGTGGCCGCCAAGCTCCAGGAGGCCCTGGACCGCTCGGCGAGCGACGGGGTGCTGGAGCCCCGCCAGGTGCAGCAGCTGGTCCGCCGGACCGTCGGCAAGTGGGTGGCGGACAACTACCGCCGTCGGCCGATGATCCTGCCGGTCGTCGTCGAGGTCTGACGCTCGTCCACCGCCGGCTGACGCCGGTTTGACGTGGGGCGACCCGGTGCGTAGTGTTTTCCGGGTTGCCCCACGGGACGGCCCCTCGGAAACTGACTCGAATTTCGGTTCGAGAATGACCGGGGAAAACGGACCGAGTGACTCTGATAGAGTCCGGGAGCGCCGAAAGGCGAAAGCGAATCGGAATGAACGAAACTCCGGAAAACGGAGCGGAAAACATCTGATAAGCTGGAGACACGAAAGAACGAAGCCCGGAGGGCCTGCCGGAAGGCGGCGCGAAGGAAGCGTCCGTTCCTTGAGAACTCAACAGCGTGCCAAA
>NZ_JBISAI010000030.1:45673-71401 GCF_044391605.1 Kitasatospora sp. NPDC018619 | reverse complement strand
GGGCGGGTGCGGTGGGGGGGGGGGGGGGGGGGGGGGTGGGGGGGGTGGGGGGGGGGGGGGGGGGGGGGCCGCCGCGGGGGGGGGGGCGGGCGGGGGGGGGGGGCCCCCGGCCCGGCCCCGGTCGTCGGTGCCTCGGCCGTGGGTGCCCGGTCGTCGGGGCCGCGGCCGTGGACGCGTCGGTGTGGCGGTGCCTCGGCGTGTCAGTGCATCGCGACGGCGGAGGCGTCGCTCGGCAGGTCGCTGGCCTTGGCCTTGATCACGAAGACCGAGACCAGCAGGGCGACGGCCGCGAGCGCGGCGCCCACGATGAAGCCGTGCGATATGCCCTGGGTGAGCACGGTGTTGGCGGCGTCGGTGCCCTGGGGGAACTCGTGGTGCTGCTGGAGGTAGGCCAGCTGCTCCGGCTTCGCGGTCTCCATGAACTTCGGCAGCTGCGTGGCGGCCTCGGCCGTGGCGTAGTGCGCGAAGACCGTGGTCAGGATCGACAGGCCGAGCGAACCGCCGATCTGCTGCATCGAGTTGAGCAGGCCGGAGGCGGCGCCGGTCTCCTCGCCCGGGACACCCGCGACGGAGAGCAGCATCACCGGGACGAAGATCAGGCCCATGCCGAAGCCGAACACCACCGTGGGGCCGAGGACCCCGTCCAGGTAGCCGCTGTCCTTGCCCATCTGGGTCAGCCAGGTGAGGCCGACGGTGACCAGCAGCGCCCCGCCCGCCATGAAGGGCTTCGGCCCGTACCTGGCCTGGAGGTTGGAGGCGATCTGGGCGGCGGTGATGATCGCGACGCTGATCGGGAGGAAGGAGACCCCGGCCTTCAGCGGGCTGTAACCGAGCGGGCCCTGCACGAACAGCACGACGTAGAAGAAGATGCCGAACATGGCCGCGGCCATGCAGAGCATCATCACCAGGCCGCCGGTGCGGTTGCGGTCGGCGAACAGGTGCATCGGGGTGATCGGCTGGGCGGTGCGGTTCTCGACCACGAGGAAGGCGGCGATCAGGACGGCGCCGGCCGCGAAGGAGCCGAGCGTGATGCTGTCCGACCAGCCGTCCGAGGCGGCCCGGATGAAGCCGTAGACCAGGCCGACCAGGCCGAGCGTCGAGGTGAGGGCGCCGGGCAGGTCGAAGCGGCCCGGGTGGCGCTCGGACTCGGCGATGAAGCGCGGCGCGGCGATCGCGATCAGGACGGCGATCGGCACGTTGACGAAGAACACCCAGCGCCAGTTCAGGTACTCGGTGAGCAGGCCGCCGGCCAGCAGGCCGATCGCGGCGCCCGACCCGGCCACCGCCGAGAACACGCCGAAGGCCCGGTTGCGTTCCGGGCCCTCGTCGAAGTTGGTGGCGATCAGGGCGAAGGCGGTCGGGGAACAGATCGCGCCGCCGATGCCCTGGAGCGCGCGGGCGGCCAGCAGCAGGCTGCTGTCCTGCGCGAGCCCGCCGAGCAGCGAGGCCAGGCCGAACAGCAGCGTGCCGAAGATGAACACCCGGCGGCGGCCGAGGATGTCGCCCGCGCGGCCACCGAGCAGCAGCAGCCCGCCGAAGGTCAGGGTGTAGGCGTTGATGACCCAGGACAGGTCGGTGGTGGAGAAGCCGAGGGCGTCCCGGATGTGCGGCAGTGCGATGTTCACGATGGTCGCGTCGAGGACCACCATGAGCTGGGTGGCCGCGATGACGGTCAGGGTGATGCCCTTGCCCCGCCCCCGGCCCGTGGGTGGTGGTGGGTTCTTGCTGAGCGTGTCGGAGATAGCCACGAATGTGCCCCCTGCTGGCTATGTGCTCGGTGGTGCGGTTCCGGCGGAACGGCCGGGTCCGGGCGCGGCGCTGCGCCCTTGCGCAGGCCGGGAAGGAACGGGATCGTTCTCTAATCGGACGATATCCTGGCCGTGATTGTGAACGCAAGCGTTCCTTAAGGGTGGTGGCGATGGAGCGGTTGGTGCGGCGCCTGGTGGGGGACCGGTCCGGTCGACCGGGTGAGGCGGGTGCCGGTGCGGCTGCGGGTCCGGGCCCCGGGGCGGACGTGCAGCCGGGCGCCGAGCCGGGCTGCTGCCCGGTGCGGGTCGCCCACCAGGTGCTGACCCGGCCGGTGCGGCGCCGGGGGAAGGAACTGGAGACGGCGATCTTCGAGGCCGCGCTCGACCAGCTCACCTCCGGCGGATACGCGCGGCTGACGATGGAAGGGGTCGCCGGTGCGGCGCGGACCGGGAAGGCCGCGCTCTACCGGCGCTGGGCGTCGAAGGACGAGCTCGTCATCGACGCCCTCGACGCCACTCTGCCACGCCCCTACGAAACCCCGGACCTCGGGTCGGCACGTGACGAACTCCGGCAGCTCGTCGAGGGGTTCACCCAGGCGATGACCTCTCCGGTGGGCTCCGCGCTGAACGCGCTGATGGGGGAGATCGACCAGGAGCGGGCCGAGGTCTTCAAGGCCTTCGTCACCGACCGGGTCATCGAGCCGACCGCGCGGACCATCCTGGAGATCCTGCGCCGCGGCGCCGAGCGCGGCGACGTCCGGCCGGGTGCAGCCACCCCGCTGGTGGCGGACGTCATACCGGCGGTGCTGCTCTACCAGGTCAAGATCCGCGGACTGGAGAACATCGGGCCGGGCTTCGCCGGGCGGCTGGTGGACGAGGTGCTGGAGCCGATGATCCGGGCCTGAGGCGGGGCGGGGTGTTCCGGCGGGGCCGGCGGGGCCGGCGGGTGCGTTCGGCCTCGGTCGGGGCTCCCTGCTCCGGCGGGGCCGGGCCGGTGCGTTCGGCCTCGGTGGCTCCTGCTCCGGCGGGCGCGGCCCTCCGGCCTTCCGGCCGCCCGCGGCCCCCCGTCGGGTACCGGGGAGGCGGATTCGGTCGCCGCGGGCGGGCTTAGGCTGGAGGCTGCCCCCGCTGAACGGAAGCCGCCATGCCCATCGTCCCCCCGACGCACTCCGTCGAACGCTCGCTCCGCCGGGCCGGCGCCAAGATCGTCGTCGGCCTCGACGAGGTCGGGCGTGGCGCCTGGGCGGGCCCGGTCACCGTCGGGGCGGCCGTCACCGGTCTGCGCAGGGCGCCGGAGGGGCTGACCGACTCCAAGCTGCTCACCGAGCTGCGCCGGCAGGCGCTCGCGCCCGTCCTCGCCGACTGGGTCACGGCGTACGCGCTCGGGCAGGCCTCCCCGCAGGAGTGCGACGAACTCGGCATGACGGCCGCGTTGCGGCTGGCCGCCGTCCGCGCCCTGGAGGCGCTGCCGGTCGAACCGGACGCGGTGATCCTGGACGGCAAGCACGACTACCTCGGCGGCCCCTGGCGGGTACGCACGGTGATCAAGGGCGACCAGTCCTGCATCTGCGTCTCCGCCGCCTCGGTGCTCGCCAAGGTCCACCGCGACGGACTGATGGCCGAACTGGGCGACGGGTGCCCGGAGTACGGCTTCGCCGACAACGCCGGCTACCCGTCCCCGGTGCACCGCGCCGCGCTGGAGGAGCTCGGCCCCACCGAGCACCACCGGCTCTCCTGGGCGTACTTGGACGCACTGCCGAAGTGGCGCCACCTCAAGCGCGTCCGGGAGGTCGCGGGCGTCGCTCCGGGATCCGCGGACGAACAGTTGACGCTCGGTTTCTGACGTTCCGTCTGGAA
Organism: Kitasatospora sp. NPDC018619; assembly: GCF_044391605.1. Taxonomy (NCBI): domain Bacteria; kingdom Bacillati; phylum Actinomycetota; class Actinomycetes; order Kitasatosporales; family Streptomycetaceae; genus Kitasatospora; species Kitasatospora sp. NPDC018619. The sequence continues at coordinate 67,796 of NZ_JBISAI010000030.1, read as the reverse complement.
TTGCCCCGGGCGGGGACGGCAGGGGGCCGGTGCCCAAGGGGTGGGGTGCCCGTGCGCGTCCGACCGGCATTTGATAGATATCCGGGTATGCCTGTCTTCCCCGAGGAGCCGGAGATTCACGAGAGCCTCCCGGGCCCCGGCGTTCCCTTCCCACGCGAGTCGGACGCACAAGCCCCCGCCACCGCACCCACCACCGTCGCCGCTCCGGCCCCGGTGCCCGGCCCCCGTCCGGCGCCGCCGCGCCCGGCCCCGCCGAGCGCCGCCCGTCCGGGCCCGCCGCGCCTGATCCCCAAGCCCGGGCCGGCGCCGCGCCGTCCGGCCCCCGCCGCGCCGAAGGTGGAGGTCCAGCGGATCGCCGCCACCCCCGCGCAGGCGGTGGAGCTCGCCGACGACGCCGTCGACCGGCTGCTCGAAGCCGGCCGCAACCCGGGCGACGTCCTGGTGCTGACGGTCGGCGAGGCGCACCCCTGGCAGCAGCACGAGCTCTCCTTCGGCGAGGAGCGCTACTGGGCACAGCTCACCGAGGGCGGGGACGTGTTCTACGCGGACGCCGCGCTGACCCGCCCGGTCCGCCGTGAGGTGGTCGTCCTGGTGGTCAACGGGGGGCCGTCCGCCCGGGCCGCCGAGGCCTACGCCAAGGCGCTCGGCCACGCGACCGCGCTGCTCGTGGTCTGCGGCGACGCCGGTCCGGCCGCCGCGGCCGGAGCCGCGCCGGGCCGCCCGGTCAAGGCCTGACCGCAGTCGTCCGCTCCGGGCCCGGCGCCGCCGTACGGTGCCGGGCCCGGAGCCCGTACCGAGGCCCCGACGACCGCCGGTCGGCGGGTGGCCGCCAAGCGGACGGCCGGTGGGTGGCCCGGTGGGCGCGGAGCGGCGGGCCCGGTGGCTGCCGCCGCCTCAGCCCGTACCGGTGCGGCGGGGCGGCTCGACCCCCGCGATCCGCGTCCCGGCCCACGGGGGCTCGCCCTGCGGGGAGCGCGGCTGCGCCTCGCCGCGCCCGGCCTGGTCGGCCGCCGACGGGTGGGGGCGCTGCCCGCGCGGGGCCTCCAGGGCCGAGCGCGGCGGCAGTTCCGTCACCGTGTGCACCGGCCCCTCCGCCCAGGAACCCGCGTGCGGCTTGCGTCCGTTCCGCCCGTCCCCGAGCACCTGCCAGCCCGCCGGGGTGAGTCCGATGTACGCGCCGCACCGCAGCCCGTGCAGGACGGAGGCGTCCCGCAGTGCCCACATCCAGGCACCGTCCTGTTCGGTCCAGCCGGGCGCGCCGTCGCGGCAGCGCAGCAGCACGGCCGTCCGGATCGGCTCGGCCAGGCGCAGGTCGTGCGGGACGATCCGGCGCAGGTGCGCCAGCAGCGCGTTGCGGTGCTGCCAGCCGTCGGTGTCGTGCGGCCACGGGGTGAACGAGGCCGAGGCGACGAGGTGGTGGAGCGCGTCCAGGACGGCGACCACGACCGTGCCCGGCTGGGGCAGGTGGCGCTGGTGCAGTTCCAGGACGAACTCGCGGGGGTCGCGCAGCAACGGGATCCCCGAGGCGGCCCAGGCCTCCAGGTCCAGTACCCGTCTGGGTCCCGGGCCCCCGGAGAAGGGATGCTGACCTCGGTCGATACCGTTGATCACGGTCCTCCTTCCTGGCCCGTGGGCAGGCGGGTGCCTGGGTATGCCGAAGGGCGGGTCCAGCGGACCGGGTTTCGGGTACCTCCCAATTCTCGGGGCATCGGGGGCGGAGCGGCAATGATGGAATGATGAACGCCATCCGGTAGCCCATGGTCTGCCGGATATGTTCCACGGTGGTCCGAACGCCGCGGAGGTGCCGTCGGGCCTTGATCGACAACGCCCGGAGGGCGGGGCGAACCGTCGTCGGCACGATGACCACTCCTTTCTGGGACCGTTCGACATGCGTCGTCGAATGTGATCGAAATCGCTTCGCGAGAGCCTTTCTGCTAGGCCGTTCGGGTGGTGGGGAGGGGCTCCTGAGGCGGCTTTCCGCCGCTCGGTCACCCCTGCACGGCCAGCACCAGCGGGAGCACCGCGCTCGCCCCCGCCCGGCGCAGCAGCCGGGCGGCCACCGTGACCGTCCACCCCGAGTCGACGAGGTCGTCCACCAGCAGCACCGGCCCGCCGGCGGCCGCCACCGCCTGCTCGACCTCCGGCGGCAGGACCAGCGCGCCGGCCAGCGAGTGCAGCCGCTGGGCACTGTTGCTGCGGGCGCCGTGCGGGGGCAGCCCGCCCGCGTACTCGATCCGGCCGAGCAGCGGCAGCCGCCCGACCTCGGCGATCCGTGCGCCCAGGCTGCCGACCAGACGGGGCCGGGTGGAGGAGGCCATCGTCACCACACCGACCGGCCGCTCCAGCCGGGTGCCCTCCGTCGTCGCGGGCCCGGCCCAGCCGCCCGGGCCGCGGGCCCAGTCGGCGAGCACCGCCACCAGGGCGTCCACCGCCTCGCCGGGCACCGGCACGTCCGGCGCCTGCTCGGCGAGCAGGGCGCGCAGCCGGTTGCCCCAGCCGATGTCGGACAGCCGGCCGAGCGCCCGGCCGGTCTCCGCCTGCTCGCCCGCCGGGATCCGGCCCTTGAGCGGCACCCCGAGCGCGTCCATCCCGGTCGGCCAGAGCCGGCGCGGCTCGAAGCTCACTCCCGGGCGGCCGAGCGCGGCCCGGGCGGCGGCCAGCGCCTCGGCGGAGACGTCCGGGGTGTGCAGCGGGCCCGCGCAGTTGTCGCACCGGCCGCACGGCGCGGCCTGCTCGTCGTCCAGCTGACGGCGCAGGAACTCCATCCGGCAGCCGGTGCCCGCCGCATACTCGCGCATGGCCCGCTGCTCCGCCTCCCGGGAGGCGGCGACCTTGGCGTAGCGGGCGGTGTCGTACTCCCAGCTCTGGCCGGTGGCCGTCCAGCCGCCCTTCACCCGGCGGACCGCGCCGTCGACGTCGAGCACCTTGAGCATGGTCTCCAGCCGGGCCCGGCGCAGGTCCACCCGCGGTTCCAGCGCGGCGGTGGAGAGCGGCCGGCCGGCCTCGGCCAGGGCGTCGATGGTGCGCCGCACCTGCTCCTCCGGCGGGAAGGCCAGGGAGGCGAAGTAGCGCCAGATCGCCTCGTCCTCGCGGCCGGGCAGCAGCAGCACCTCGGCGCGGTCCACCCCGCGCCCGGCCCGGCCGACCTGCTGGTAGTAGGCGATCGGCGAGCTGGGCGAGCCGAGGTGCACCACGAAGCCGAGGTCGGGCTTGTCGAAGCCCATGCCGAGCGCGGAGGTGGCGACCAGCGCCTTGACCCGGTTGGCCAGCAGGTCGGCCTCGGCGGTGCGGCGCTCGGCGTCCTCGGTGCGGCCGGAGTAGGAGGCCACCGGGAAGCCGCGCTCGCGCAGGAAGGCCGTCACCTCCTCGGCGGCGGCCACTGTCAGGGTGTAGACGATGCCCGAGCCGGGGAGCCGGTCGAGGTGGTCGGCCAGCCAGGCGAGGCGGTGGGCCGGGTCGGGCAGGGAGAGCACGCCCAGGGTGAGGCTCTCCCGGTCCAGCGGCCCGCGCAGCACCAGGGCGTGCTCGTCGGCGGCGCCGGTGCCCAGCTGCTCGGCGACGTCCGCGGTGACCCGGGCGTTGGCGGTGGCGGTGGTCGCCAGCACCGGGACGCCGGCCGGCAGGTCCGCGAGCATGGTGCGCAGCCGGCGGTAGTCGGGGCGGAAGTCGTGCCCCCAGTCCGAGATGCAGTGGGCCTCGTCCACCACGAGCAGGCCGGTGGAGGCGGCGAGCTCGGGCAGTACCTGGTCGCGGAAGTCCGGGTTGTTCAGCCGCTCGGGGCTGACCAGCAGGATGTCGACCTTCCCGGCGGCGACCTCCTCCTGGATCCCGGCCCACTCCTCGGGGTTGGCCGAGTTGATGGTGCGGGCGTGGATTCCGGCCCGGCCGGCCGACTCGACCTGGTTGCGCATCAGGGCGAGCAGCGGCGAGACGATCACCGTCGGCCCGGCGCCGCGGGCCCGGAGCAGGGCGGTGGCGATGAAGTAGACCGCGGACTTCCCCCAGCCGGTGCGCTGGACGACGAGGGCGCGGCGGCGGTCGACCACGAGGGCCTCGATGGCCGTCCACTGGTCCTCGCGCAGGGTGGCCGCGGGGCCGGCGAGCTCGCGCAGGACGGCCTCGGCCCGCGCCCGGACCTCGGCGCGGTCGGTGGTGGTGGTGTGGGTGTCGGGCTGCTGCATGGCGTCCATGTAACCCCGTACCGCCGACAAGCGACGAATGCGGGGGCGGGGAAGCGGGCGAAGGCGGGGTGTATTTCATCCGCTGAGCTGCTGAACGGAAGTCAAAAACCACTCACCGGAGGGAGTTTTGCCTGCTCCGAATGAGTGAAGGGAAATTCGAGGCCGGAGTTATCCACAGGAAAGAAGTCATTTGCGGCATTGTCCGCGGATTGCGTCCACTCTTGCGGCCATGAACGCGATGAACAACGAACACGTCGTCCTGTCCCTCGGGCCGGCCTCCGCCCACCAGCAGGTCGTCCTGCGCGGTCCGGCCGACATGGCCGAGCTGCTCCCCTACTTCCTCGGCTTCTACCCCGACGACAGCATCGTCGCGGTGGGGCTCCACGGCCCCGGCCTGCACCAGGGCGGGGTGATCCGGGCGGACCTGCCGCGCGCGCCCGCGCAGTGGCCGGCCGCCGCGGAGGAGACGGCCGCCCTGCTGACCGCCCTCTCCGAGCGGCACGGCGCCCGGCCGCTCCAAGTGCTCCTCTACCTCTGCCGGGATCGCGGCGCCGCCCACGCCCCGCCCGTGGTGGACGGGCTGCGGCCCCTCGCGGAGGCCCTCAGGGCCGCCTTCGGGCGGCGGGGCGTGGCCGTCAAGGAGTCGCTGTGCGTCTCGGACGGCCGCTGGTGGTCCTTCCTCTGCCGCGGGGACGGCTGCTGCGACGCGGCGGGCAACCCGGTGCGGCGCGGCCCCGAGCCGGGGCCGGCGGCCGCCGCCGCGACGGTGGCCGGCCTGGTGCCGCGCGGCAGCCGGAAGGCCATCATCGGCGGGCTGGCGCCGGTCGGTCCGCCCGAGGGCGCCGTCCAGCGCGAGGCGCTCGCGCTGGCCGAGGCCGTCGACGCCCCGGCCCGGGAGCAGCGCATCGCCCTGCTCGACCAGGCGGTGGCCGAGTTCCAGGCCGGAGCCACGGAGCTCGACGCGGACCGCACGGCCCAGCTGCTGCTCGCCCTGCGGGACCGCCTGGTGCGGGATCGCGGCGTGGAGTACGTCCGGCCCGCCGAGCTGGCCCCGGCCGAGCGGCTCTGGCGCTTCCTCGCCCGGCGGGCCGTGCCGCCGTACGAGGGCTGCGCGGTGGCCCCGCTCACCCTGCTGGCCTGGACGTCCTGGGTCGCCGGGGACACGGCGACGGCCCGGGTCGTGCTCGGCCACGTCCTGCGGCTCGCCCCGGGGTACCTGCTGGCCGAGCTGCTCTACGAGTCGCTCAACGACGGCATGACGCCCGAGGGGCTGCTGGCCGCCGTGGAGGCCCAGCGCCGGCGGCGCGAGGAGCCCGGGGCCGCAGCGGCCCCGGCCGGGGTGCCGAGGCCGCCGAACGACGGGGCACCGGGGGGCGCGGTGCCGCCGCCGGCCGAAGGGGCGCCCCGCCGTGACGGACGGGGGCCGGGGCCGGCCGCCGGGGCGGGCGAGGCCTCCGTCGATCGGCCCGGACGGTCGGCGGGCGGCCGGCGGCACCGGCGGGGCGGCCGCCGGAAGGGCTCGTCCACCGCGCCGGCGCCGGTCGAGCCGGGCCCCGGCGCCCCCGCCGGCTCGGAAGGTCCCGAGCCGGACGGCGGCGGCGCCGGGGCGGTCGCCGTGCTGCCGGCGCCCGGGCACGCCGGGGCGGGCGGCGAGCGGTTCGCCCGGGGCCTGCGGCTCGGCCGGGCGCCGGTGTGCGCGCCCGCCGCCCGCCACCGCTGTCGGGGTGTCCGGCGGACGACGAGGGGGAGCCACCGTGCGCACTGAGCGGCCGTTCGCCGCGGCGCCGGCCTGCGGGCCGCTACGCCTCGCCGTGCGCCATCTTGATCAGGCGGTCCAGGACCGTGCCGCCGCTGACCCGCAGGCCGTCGTGCTCCCACTCGTTGGTGATCCAGGTCCGCAGGCCGCGCACCGCGCGGGCGGTCTCCAGCGAGTCGGCGGTGTCCACGTACATGTCGTCGTGGTACACCGCCGCCACGACCGGCACGGTGTTGGCGGCCAGCCGCGCCCGGTCGTACAGGTCGGGCCAGTCGGTGCGGGCGGCGAGCAGCTCCGCGGTCTCCTTCAGCGGGCGCAGCGCCGGGTCGGTGTCGAACATCCAGGGGTAGATCATCTCCCCGGTGAACAGCACCGGGGCGTCGGACTCCAGCGCGGCCCGGGCGTCGAACTGCGGGAACTCCTTGCGGACCCGCTCGGCGGCCCACCCGGTGCCGCCCTGGTCCACCGAGCGCTGGCCGTAGATCGACTCGTGCAGCAGCGCGTAGAGCGGGCCGCCCGCGAAGGACAGCTGGGCCTGGGCGCCGGCCAGGAAGGTGTCGGAGAGCTCGGGCCCGGCCGCGCCCTCCACCCAGGCCTCCTCCAGGAGGTAGTGCAGCGTGCCGGATCCGCTGCCGCCGCCGAGCAGCAGGCCGAGCGCCTGGAACGCCTCGACGGTGAGCAGTCCGCCGTCCGGCAGGGTGGCGGGGGAGTCGGCGAGGTGGGCCGCGATCCGGCGCACCGCCTGGACGTCCTGCGGGAACCGCGCGTAGTGGCCCTCGTTCTTGCCGACCACCCGCGGGTACGCGGCGCGGTAGACGTCGTCGGCCGAGCTGCCCAGGCCGGCCAGGCCGCCGGTGATGAAGGCCTCGGTCAGGCCTTCGGGGGCGATGGAGAGGTAGGTGAGGGTGCAGAAGCCGCCGAAGCTCTGGCCGAGCACGCTCCAGCGGCGGTCGGCGCCGAGCAGCCGGGCGCGGATCAGCTCGGCGTCCCGGACGATCGAGTCCGCGCGGAAGTGGGCCAGGTAGTCGGCCTGCTCCTGGGGGCCGCCGCGCCGGGCGAGGGTCTGCCGGGTCGCGGGGGTGGACCGTCCGGTGCCGCGCTGGTCCAGCAGGAGCACCCGGTAGTCGGTCAGGGCGCGCTCCAACCAGGACTCCCGGCCGAGCGGCCGGGGGGACTTCCCACCGGGCCCGCCCTGCAGGAAGACCAGCCAGGGCAGGTCGTCCCGCTCGCGGCCTGCGGCCACCACCTCGCGGGCGTACACCTCGATCTGCTCGCCCTGGGGGGCGGCGTGGTCGAGCGGCAGCTGGAACAGGTGGTCGGTCGTGACAATCCCGGGCAGCCGGCTGATGGTGGACATGCAACTCCTCGGTCTCTGCTGGTCACAGCGGTGGCGTCGCGGTTCACGGGGTCACCGGGTGCGGGGGCCGCGACCCCCGCACCGTATCCTGGCGGCGGTCGAGCACCGGTTCGACCATCCTGTCCGTCCGGCCGGGCGGCCGACCCCGGCCCATGAGCGGCCCGAGCCGGCCCCACCGCGGCCGCAGTACGAGCGCCGGCCCGGCCCACGGACGGTGACGCGCCCGCGGCCAGGCCCCGACGACGTTCCGACGGGAGCGGTGCGACCACCCGGCGGAGCCGCTCCGACCAGCGGCGCGGCGGCGGGGCGTGACCTGGCGGCGGTGTGCGGCGTTGACCTCGGGGACCTGTGCCCCGCTCCGGCGGGGCCGGCCGGTGGGTGGTGCGGGCCGGGCCGCCCGGGCCCCGGCGACGGTCGGCGGTCGCGTGCGGCCCCGCGGCCGGTGGCCACCACGGGGCCGGGTGCCCGGCGGGCACGGGCTGTGGGGGAAGGGCGTCACCGGCGGGCCGGGGCGCCGGACCTGACGGTGTGCCGGGCGGGTGCGCGGTGCGGGGCCCGGGACGAAGGCACGGCGCGCCGGTACCGGCCCGGTACCGAGCACCGCATGGCACGACCCGCCATCGGGTACGGCCAGGAACGGCACACCCGCCGTCGGGACGGCCCCGTCGGCCCGGCATCATCAGCACGCGATCGAGCATGCTCGCGGCCCACCGGCCTGACCCGGCCACCGGACCGCCGAGGGGAGGAGAGTCCGGTGACCGCCATGAGGCCACCCCAGGCCATGCCGGCCGAGAGCGTGGTCGGCGCGCCGCCCAGGCCGGTGGGCCGCCCCGACCAGGCTGCGGCAGCAGCCGGGCCCGCGGGCGCACCCCTCGGTCCGGGCCGAGCCGGGCCCCCGCCGCGCCCGCAGCCGCCCGCCGTGCACCACTCGGTGATCTGCGTCAACGCCCCGGCGATGGCGGCCTCCGGCCCCGACGGCCAGTTGCGCGGCCACGGCCTGCACGGCTTCTACCGCAACGGCGTCCGGGTGCTCGCCCGGATGGAGCTGCGGCTGGGCGGCATGGAGCCGCTGCCGCTCCTGGGCACCCTGACCAGCACCGCCCAGGCGCGCTTCCTCGGCGCCGTCCGCGTGCCCGGGGACCTCGACCCGGATCCGGCGCTCACCGTCGAGCGGCTGCGGCACGCGGACGGCGTGGAGACGGTGGTCGTGCGCAACACCGGCCCGCGGCCCGCCCGGCTCCCACTGGAGATAGCCCTCGGCACCGACCTCGGCCCGGTCGCCGAGATCGCAGCCGGCCACCGCCAGCCCGACCTGCCGGGCCAGGTGCAGTCCGCCGGACTGCGCTGGACGGGCCCGGTGCACAGCGCCGTGGTGAGCGCCCAGCCCTCCCCGCACGCCGTCCTGGCCGGTGCCGGAGTGCTCCGCTGGGACCTGGAGGTCCAGCCCGGCGCCCGCTGGTCGGTCGAGCTGCACAGCGCGCTGGAGACCGCCGCCGGCGGCCCGCGCCCGCCGGGCGGCCGCGGCTCCGGTGTCCCGCTGCCCTGGTCCGAGCCGGAGGTCCGCAGCGACGACCCCCGGGCAGCCCTGCTGGTCTCCCGCTCGCTGGACGCCCTCGGCGGGCTGCTGTTCGCTGACCCGGACCGCCCGACCGACCTCTACCCGGCCTCCGGCGCCCCCTGGCGCTTCGGCCTCGCTCCGGCCGACGCGCTCTGGGCCGCCCGGTTGACCCTCCCGCTCGGCACCCGGCTGGCGGCCGGCACCCTCCGGGCGCTGGCCCGCCGCCAGCAGCCCGCCGCCCCGGGCCGTACCGAGGGCCTGCTGCCCGGCGCCCTGCGCCACGGCGGCCCCGAGCTGCCGCCCACCTGCACCGCCACCGAGGCGACGTTGCTGTTCGTCACGGTGCTGGCCGAGGCCTGGCGCTGGGGGCTGCCCCCGGCGGAGGTCGCCGAGCTGCTGCCGGCCGCCGAGCGGGCGCTGGCCGCCCTGCGCGAGGGCCTGGTCGACGGCTTCGTCACCGACCTGAGCCGCCCGGCCGAGGAGCGCTCCGCCCACCCGGTCGCCGCCCGCGCCGAAGTCCAGGCGCAGGCCCACCGCGCCGCCCTGCACGGGGCCGAGCTGCTGGAGGCCTTCGGCCGCCCGGGCGCCGAGGAGTGGCGCGGTTGGGCCGCGGCGCTGCGCGGGCGCTTCCGCGAGCGGTTCTGGGTCGACGACCTGTCCGGCGGCCGCCCCGCGGCCGGGCTGGCCCCGGGTGGCCAGCCGCTGCCCGCGCTCGCCTCCTCCCTGGTGCACCTGCTGGACACCGGGCTCGCCGTCGACGGCGGCCGGCACGAGAGCCTGCTGGACCGTGAGCAGACCAGGCTGCTCTCCCAGCGCCTGGTCGCGCCGGAGCTGGACAGCGGCTGGGGTCTGCGGACCCTGAGCGCCAAGTCCCCCCGTTTCAACCCGCTGGGCCACCGCGGCGGTGCGGTGCGGGTCCACGAGACGGCACTGGCGGTCGCCGGGCTGGCCGAGGCCGGTCACGAGAACGAGGCCGGCGCGCTGCTGGAGGGCCTGCTCGCGGCGAGCGCCCACTTCGAGGGACGGCTGCCGGAGATGTACGCGGGGGAGCAGCGCACCCCCGGCTGCCCACCGGTGCCGCACCCGGCCGCCTGCCGCCCGGCGGCGGTCTCCGCCGCCGGGGCCGTGCACGCGGTGTTCGCCCTCGCCGGCGTCCGGCCCGACGTCCCGGGCGGCCGGGTGCTCGTCCGCCCGGCCAGCACCGCGCCGCTCGGCGAGCTGGAGCTGACCGGCCTGCGGGTGGCGGGAGAGCCCTTCTCCGTCCGGGTGAGCCGGATCGGCGTGGCGATGGTGGAGGAGGCGTCCGTGGACCTGCAACTCGTCGCCCGCTGACCCCACCGCCGGTGACGCCGGGTCACCGGCGGTGGGGCCGGACGGCGATGCGCATCCCCGTCCGGGCCTGTGCTTATCGTCAGAAAGACGACTATGATCGTGGCCATGTCGCGTTACGATCCGTCGGCCTTCCCCCCGTTCGCTGTCACGGTTGACCTGGTGGTGCTGACGGTGCGCGACCACTCGCTCTGCGCCCTGCTGGTCAGACGGGGCGAGCCGCCGTACCAGGGGTACTGGGCGCTGCCCGGCGGCTTCGTCCGCCCGGACGAGGGGCTGGCCGAGGCAGCCTCCCGCGAGCTGGCCGAGGAGACCGGCCTGCGCGCCCACACCGCCCCCGGCCACGACGCGGTCGGCCCCGGTACGGCCGGCGCCCACCTGGAACAGCTCGCCACCTACGGCCACCCGCAGCGCGACCCCCGGATGCGCGTGGTCAGCGTCGCCTACCTGGTGCTGGCCCCCGACCTGCCGACGCCCCGGGCCGGCGGCGACGCCAGCAGCGCCCGCTGGGCCCCCGTCGGCGAGCTCCTCGGAAACGACCCGGCCGACGGCGTCCCGCTCGCCTTCGACCACGGCCTGATCCTCGCCGACGGTGTGGAGCGCGCCCGCTCCAAGATCGAGTACTCCTCCCTCGCCACCGCCTTCTGCCCCACCGAGTTCACCGTCGGCGAGCTGCGCCGGGTCTACGAGGCGGTCTGGGGCGTGGTGTTGGACCCGCGGAACTTCCACCGCAAGGTCACCGGCACCCCCGGTTTCCTGCTGCCCTCGGGCGGCACCACGACCCGTCAGGGCGGCCGCCCCGCCCAGCTGTTCACTCCCGGCGGAGCGACCGTCCTCAACCCGCCGATGCTCCGCCCGGAGGCCTGAACCCTGCCGGTCGGGTCCGGGCCTGTGGGCCGAGGGTCGGCCCGTGGTGGGGTGGGGTGTTCTGGTCGGGGCTGAGCCGCGTCGGTGCTGGGGCGGGTCGGTGCTGGGCCGGGTGCGTGCGGAGGCAGAGTCGGGCCCGGCCGGAGGGCCGAACGGCCCGGTCCGGCTGCGTAGCCGGGGGCGGCGGCGCAGAGTGTCGGTGAACGCTCCGGCCGCCGGGCCGGAGGCCCCGGACCCAGAGAGCCCCGTGATGGCCACCAACGACTGCGCCGACCGGCGAAGCCTCATCGAGAGACTGGCAGCGGACTACCGGAGCCTTGACGAGACCACCACGGTCACGGAGGAGGAACTGGCCGCGATGCAGGCCGAGCGGGCGGCGCCCGAGGCGATCGCCGTCGTGGAGGAGCGGCTGGCCGCCGAGCGGGAGCGGCTGGGCGAGATCACGGCCGAGGGCCGGGCCGCTGTCGACGCGTTCCGCGCGGCCTGCGGTGGCGAGCAGCTCCCACCGCTGCCCTGGCCCTCCCGGTAGGCGGAGCCGCCCCCTTCAGCCGAACCACCGGGCCCCGAAACGGGCCGATCGCCCGTGAATCGCAGGATCGGATTGTCCCCTGATCGGGTGAGGTGGGCAGTCGGCGGGCCCGTGCCGTTCCCGTAATGCCCGGAATAGCCTTCGCCGCCCCCTAATGTGCTGGCGCGGAGCCGCGCGGGTGCAGGCCCGCCCGTCAGGGGCGCTCCGCGACGAACAGGCCGGCCGAGGGCACGGGAGCAGCCAGCGATGATCCAGATCACCGGACTGACCAAGGTCTATCGCAAGGGCGCTCCGCCCGCGCTGCTCGATCTGACCTTCGACGCCCGGCCGGGCACGGTGACCGCGCTGCTCGGCGCGGAGGGCGCGGGCAAGTCCACCGCCCTGCGGCTCATGCTCGAACTCGAACGCGGCCAGGGCGTCACCCTCTTCGACGGCCGCCCCTACCGCCGGCTGCGCCACCCCGAGCGCGAGGTCGGGGTACTGCTGCCCGGCGCCGGTGGGGCCGCGATGGCCGGCCACCCGGGCCGCAAGGCGCGCAGCCACCTGCGGATGCTCGCCGCGGCCGTCGGCGTCCCGTCCCGGCGGGCCGACGAACTGCTGGAACAGACCAGGCTGGCCGCCGTCGCCGGGCAGCGGCTGCGCACCTTCTCGCCCGGCATGCACCGCCGTCTGGCCCTGGCGACCGCCCTGCTCGGCGACCCGGGCACGCTCCTGCTGGACGGGCCGGCCGACGGCCTGTCACCGCGCAACGTCGAATGGTTCCACTCCTTCCTGCGCTCCTTCGGCGCGGCCGGCGGCACGGTCCTGGTGACCACCCGCACCCCGCAGGAGGCCTCGCAGCTCGCGGACCGGGTGGTCACGCTGGACCGTGGCCGACTGGTGGCCGACCAGCCGGTGGCGGAGTTCCGGCGGACCAGGCTCAGCCCCGAAGTGGCCGTCCGCGGGCCGCAGATGGCGCGGTTGGCGGACCTGCTGGTGAGCCAGGGCGCGGACGTCCGGCGGGACGGCAGCGTGGGCCTGGCGGTGGCCGGCATCGACCGTAGCGAGATCGGCGAACTCGCCTACCGCCACGGGATCCTGTTGCACGAACTGGCCGACCGGGTGGTCGAGCAGCCGGCGCCGCGGGGGGTCCTGCCGGTCGGCTCGGGCCGTTCCGGCCACCTCCGCGTCCACTCGGAGCCCGGGACGGGGTCGAAGCCGGAGCCGAACCCGGAGCCGGGCCAGGAGCTGATCCCGGAGCCGACAGCCGAGGCCCCGGCCCCGGGCGCCCCCGAGCAGGCCGCCGAACCGGCCGCCGTGCCCGTGTCGGCGGAAGCAGCCGCCACGGCCGCCCCCGCCCCCACCGCCCCCACGGCCACCGGCGCCCCGGAGCACAGCGCCCGTCGCCCCCGGGAGGACGGCTCCCTGCCCGCCCGTGCGTTGCCCGCCGTGGCCGTCGCCGCCGCCCTCCCCGCCGCCGCGCTGCCCGCCGCCGCGCTGCCCGCCCTCGGCTCGGTCGGCCGCCGCCGTAGGCCGGCCGCTCCGACTGCGGCCGAGGCGCCGGCCGAACCCGCCCCCGCCCCCACCGTCGCCGTCGACCGGCTCTTCCGCGACGACCCGGCTCCGGCCCCGCCGCACCCGCAGCCGCAGCCGCACCCGCCCGCGAGGGTCCGCCCCCCGGGCCGCCGGGCGAGCGCCGCTGAGCTGCCGACCGACGACACCGTCCGCCTCCGGCGCCCCGCCTCGGGCGCGACCGCCGTGCGGGCCTCCGCCGCCCACACCCCCGACGGCCCTGCCGCGCCCGCCCTCCCCGCCGCGCCGGCCCTCCCCGCTGCATCCGCCCTCCCCCCCGTCCCCGCAGCCCCCACCGTCCCCGCCACCCCCGACGACCACCGGAGCGAGTGAACCGTGCGTGTCCTGGCCTACGAGCTGCGCCGCCTGCGCGGCCTGCGTTCCACCTGGCTGCTGCTCGCCGCCGTGCTGCTCGGCGACGCCGTGGTGGCCGCCGTGCTGGCCGGGCAGGCCCCGAACGGCCCGCTGGCCGCCGCGGCCGGGGTGCGGCTGCTGACCGCCGCCGTCCCGCTGGTCCCGCTGCCCTTCGCGGCGCTCGGTGCGGGGGTGCTGGGCGCCCTCTCGTACGGGCACGAGGTGCGCCACCCGGGGCTGCCGGCCTCGCAGGTCTCGTACCCGCGCCGGGTGCGGCTGCTGCTGGCCAAGCTGCTGGTGATCGGCCCGGTGGCGGCCGCGCTGGCGCTGGCCACCCTGCTGCTCGACACGGTGGCCGTCCACCTCGCGCTGCCGCAGGGCGTCACCGTGCCGGCCTGGTCGGACCCGGCCGCGCCGTCGGGCCGGGTGTCCGAGGTGCTGACCGGCGCCGGGCTGTCCGGGCCGGCCGACCTGCCGGGCGCGTTCGCCCCGTTCGCGCTGACGCTCGGCCACGGGGTGCCCGCCGCCCTGCTGGCCTTCGTCCTGCTCACCGTGGTGGCCGGGTGGACCGGGGTGCTGACGGCCTCGCTGACCCGCAGCGCCGCGGCCGGAGTGCTGCTGCTGTGCGCGCTGCCGCCGCTGCTGGAGTCCGGTGTCGCCCTGCTGCTGCGCCACACCGGCCGGCCGTGGCCGACCAGGGCGGCCGAGCTGCTGCCGTTCCAGTCCGGGATCGAGTGGGCCTACGGCTGGGTGTACGGCGGTGCGCACCGGGCGGTGGCGGGGAGCGCGGCGCTGTCCGATCCGGCGCTGCTCGCCGCGGTGGGGGCGCCCGCGGCACTGCTGCTGCTCGCGGCCCTGGCGGTCCAGGCCCGCCGCCGCGCCCTGTAGGCGGTGGCGTCGCCGACCTCGGGCCGGCGGCGCTCCGGGGAGGTCCCGCCCGGCTCAACCAAGATCGACCAGCAGTGACCGCAATGCGCGTTTCTTCCTGATAAGAAGTCAATTATCCAGTCACGGTCGATCACCCTTTCGTGTGCTTTTCACGAGAATTCTCAAGCCACGCCTGCCGATCGCCGACAAAGGAGGCGTGAGTACCCTTGCGCACCCCACCATGACCCCCGCCCGTTCCGCCGACGGAGCGATCCACGGCCCCGGCGACCTGGACCGCTTCACGTACGCCGACCGGCCGACCCCCCCGGCACCCCGCTGGGAGGGCGCCGAGTCCGACATCGCCCGGGTCGGCCGGAAGACCACCAGCAGCCGCGGTCGCGGCCTGCACGGCCAGCTGGTCCAGCAACTCGGCCAGATGATCGTCTCCGGCGACCTCGGGGCCGACCGCCCGCTGGTGCCCGAGGAGATCGGCCAGCGGTTCGAGGTCTCCCGGACGGTCGTCCGCGAGTCGCTGCGCGTGCTGGAGGCCAAGGGCCTGGTCAGCGCCCGGCCGAACGTCGGCACCCGGGTCCGCCCCGTCGGCGACTGGAACCTCCTGGACCCGGACATCATCGAGTGGCGCGCCTTCGGCCCGCAGCGGGACGAGCAGCGCCGGGAGCTGTTCGAGCTGCGCTGGGCGATCGAGCCGCTGGCCGCCCGGCTCGCCGCCGGCCACGGCCGGGAGGACGTCCAGCAGCGCCTGGGCGAGCTGGTCGAGATCATGGGGCACGCCGCCTCCCAGGCGGACCTCTCGACCTACACCCGGGCCGACGCGGAGCTGCACGGTCTGGTCCTCCAGATGGCCGGGAACCGGATGCTGGAGCACCTGTCGGGGATCGTGGCCTGCGCGCTGCAGGTCTCGGGCGGCCCGGCGATCTCCTGCGAGCGCCCCTCCGAGTCCTCGGTCGGCCTGCACGCCCGGCTGGTGGACGCGCTGGGCGCGGGCGACGGCACCGCGGGCGAGGCCGCGATGCGGGCGCTGCTCACCGTCCATCCCGAGATCGAGCCGTCCGTCCCCGCGCCCAGGGAGCACTGAGCGGGCTGTTTCCACGAGCGGAGGCGCCGGACGGTGGCGGCCCCGCTCCGCCAGGGCCCTCCGGTCGCACCGCGCGGCGCAGCCGGAGGGCCTCCGCACGCCGCCCCCGGCCCGACAGGGGAAAGGCCGGCCCCCCACCCGGCGGCTCGCCCGGTTGTCCGCGGCAGGGATCGCCCTCGACACGGATCGCCCACGACGCGGATCGCCGGCAACACGGACCGCCGACCACACGGAGCGCCGACGACAAGATTTGTCCATGACAAAGGCCTGCCCCGCCGGTGCGCGATGATGGAAGCGGCCCCGGGTCGCGGCGCCGGACGGTGTGACCCGCGACACGAAGGCCATGCGTAACACTTGACGAGTAGCAGCGATGTGTCCTGAGCGGGAGCAGCTCCGGAATACTCCAACATGTCAGAATGCTGTGTTGGTCCGCGGCGCTGCTGCCGTCCTGCAAACCCAGTCCTCAAGCCCGAGTCGGTCGGAATCGACACCGCGCGCCCGGCGCGCGATCTCCTTCCCCGCCCGCTCGGGCGGCCGGTACGGGTTCGAGTCCACTCATCGTCCGAGAGGTTGTTCGTGTCGGCCAGCACATCCCGTTCGCTTCCCCCCGAGATCGCCGAGTCCGCGGCTCTGCTGGCGCTCATCGAGCGGGGCAAGGCCCAGGGGCAGATCGCCGGTGACGACGTGCGCCAGGCGTTCGAGGCGGACCAGATCCCGGTCACCAAGTGGAAGAACGTCATGCGCAGCCTCAACCAGGTGCTGATTGAGGAGGGGGTGGACCTCATGGTCAGCGCGGCCGAACCGGCCGGCGCCAAGCGCAAGAGCGTCGCTGCCAAGAGCCCCACCAAGCGCACCGCCACCAAGGCTGTCACCACCCGGACCCCGGCCGCCCCGTCGGCCCCGACCAAGCCCCCCGTGCGGATCGCCCCCGGCGCCCCCGTCGCGGCTCCGGCCGTCGCCGCCGCCGCGGCCCCGGCCCCCACCGTCTCCGCCGACATCACCGCCGAGCCGGCGGCCGGTGTCGCCGCCGAGCTGAAGGCGGCCCCCGCCAAGAAGGCCGCCCCGGCCAAGAAGGCCGCGGCGAAGAAGGCCGCCGCGCCGGCCAAGAAGACCGCCGCCAAGAAGACCGCGGCCGGCAAGGCCGCCAAGGGCGACGAGGAGCTGCTCGGCGAGGAGGAGCTGCTCGAGGACGTCGCGCTGCCCGGTGACAAGGCCGAGGCCGAGGGCACCGGTCCGGAGGAGGAGTCGGAGGGCTTCGTCCTCTCCGACGACGACGAGGACGACGCGCCGGCCCAGCAGGTCGCCGTCGCCGGCGCCACCGCCGACCCGGTCAAGGACTACCTGAAGCAGATCGGCAAGGTCCCGCTGCTCAACGCCGAGCAGGAGGTCGAGCTCGCCAAGCGCATCGAGGCCGGCCTGTTCGCCGAGGACAAGCTCTCGGCTGCCGACAAGCTCGCCCCGAAGCTCAAGCGCGAGCTGGAGATCATCGCCGAGGACGGCCGCCGGGCCAAGAACCACCTGCTGGAGGCCAACCTCCGCCTGGTGGTCTCGCTGGCCAAGCGCTACACCGGTCGCGGCATGCTCTTCCTGGACCTGATCCAGGAGGGCAACCTCGGTCTGATCCGTGCGGTCGAGAAGTTCGACTACACCAAGGGCTACAAGTTCTCCACCTACGCCACCTGGTGGATCCGCCAGGCGATCACCCGCGCCATGGCCGACCAGGCCCGCACCATCCGCATCCCGGTGCACATGGTCGAGGTCATCAACAAGCTGGCCCGCGTCCAGCGCCAGATGCTCCAGGACCTGGGCCGCGAGCCCACCCCGGAGGAGCTGGCCAAGGAGCTCGACATGACCCCCGAGAAGGTCATCGAGGTCCAGAAGTACGGCCGCGAGCCGATCTCGCTGCACACCCCGCTGGGCGAGGACGGCGACAGCGAGTTCGGTGACCTGATCGAGGACTCCGAGGCGGTCGTCCCGGCCGACGCGGTCTCCTTCACCCTGCTCCAGGAGCAGCTGCACTCGGTGCTGGACACCCTGTCCGAGCGCGAGGCGGGCGTGGTCTCGATGCGCTTCGGCCTGACCGACGGCCAGCCGAAGACGCTGGACGAGATCGGCAAGGTGTACGGGGTCACCCGTGAGCGCATCCGCCAGATCGAGTCGAAGACCATGTCGAAGCTGCGCCACCCGTCGCGCTCCCAGGTGCTGCGCGACTACCTGGACTGATCGACGGCAGTCGTCCCACGCGAAGGCCCGGAGCCGCACGGCTCTGGGCCTTCGGGCTGTCCGGGTCGGGCGCGTCAGCGTCCGGGTGGCGGTTGTCGCTCGTCCGGGTGGCGGTACGGCGGGAAGCGGTCGCACCGTGTAGCCGGTCACCTACGCTGTGCCGGTTGCCTGCTTCCGACCCTCTGGAGTCACGGTGCCGACCGAGCCGGACCGCACTGACCTGCCGACGCCCACCCCGCTCCCAGCGGATCTCGCCGACCCTGCCGGACCGGCCGCCGACCGGGCGGGCCGCCGCCGCAGGGCCGCCGTGCTGGCGCTGCTCGCCGCCGTGCCCGTCCCGTTGGTCGCCCTCGGCACCGCGGCGCCGGCCGAGGCGCAACGCCGGGTGGTCGGCGGCACCACGGTGAGCACCGCGGACCACCCGTGGATCGTGGCGCTCTCCAGCCGCCAGCAGTTCGGCAACGGCCGCTCCGGCCAGTTCTGCGGGGGCGCGCTGGTCACCCCGACCAAGGTGGTGACGGCCGCGCACTGCTTCTACGACGAGGGCAGGGGCCGGGTGGACCGGCCGGGCCTCAAGGTGGTGGTGGGGCGGGACGACCTGCGCGGCACGGCCGGCCGCGAGGTGGCGGTGCGGTCGGTCTGGATCCACCCCGACTACTCCTTCGCCGCCAACATGAACGACGTCGCGGTGCTCACCCTCGCCGAGTCCCAGGGCGCCCGGCCGGTGGTCGGGCTGGTCGGCCAGGGCGAGACGGAGCCGTACGCGGCCGGGACCACGACCCAGGTGTACGGCTGGGGGGACACCACCGGCCGGGGCGACTACTCGCCCGTGCTGCGCGGGGTGTCCGTGCCGATCGTGCCCGACCACGCCTGCGCGCAGGCCTACCCGGGCGGGCAGGACGGCAAGTTCGACGCGCGGGGCATGGTCTGCGCGGGCGAGGAGAGGGGCGGCAAGGACGCCTGCCAGGGCGACAGCGGCGGCCCGATGGTCGTCGACGGCCGGCTGGTGGGCCTGGTGTCCTGGGGGACGGGCTGTGCCGAGGCGGGCCACCCGGGCGTCTACACCAGGCTGTCCTCGGTCGCGGACGCGGTGCGCACGGTGCTGTGAGGGCCCGAGGACGGGGTGCGCACGGTGCTGTGAGGGCCCGAGGACGGGGTGCGCACGGTGTTGTGAGGGCCTGCGCACGCGGTGCGCACGGTCGGCGGGCCTCGCGGCGGGTGAGCGTGCGGTCACGGACCGGCGCCGGAACCTGACGCCGCGTCGGCTCCCGTCAGGCCGTACCGTCGCCGGGCCCGGGAGGGCGGCCGACGGCCCCGGAGTACAGCAGGGCCGGGCGGTCGGCCCCCGAAGGGGTCAGCCGCCCGGCCCACCGGTCGCGCGCGGTGCGCGACCGGACACAGCTCGACGCTGTCTGCTGCTGGTGGCGCCCGGGATCAGCGCTCGTCGTCCGTGGCCGTGGCCGTGGCCGTCGTGGTGAGACGGCCGCTCTCGTCCTGTATCTCCACGGCGATCTTCTTGAGCTCGGGCTCGAACTTCCGGCCATGGTGGGCGCAGAAGAGCAGCTCTCCACCGCTGGCGAGTACGACGCGCAGGTAGGCCTGGGCGCCGCAGCGGTCGCAGCGGTCAGCCGCGGTGAGCGGGCTCGCAGGGGTCAGAACAGTAGTCACGTCGCCTCTTCTCTAGCTCGACGAGCTGTCGTACCAGGGTCAACATCCAACCAGGCCGAAAACGTTCCCGCTCGTGGCTTTTCTTCTCTGAGGATTCTGCTGTGTTGATGAGGACGTGCCCCGGGTGCCGGTGGTTCATGCGTGCCGGACGCCGGGATCCGCCCGTCGCTCGAACGCCCGATCGGGATCGGGTGCGAGGTCCGCGTAGCATAATCCTCTGCCGGGTTGGAGCATAAGCCCCGCCCCGGGCCCCGGTAGCCTGCATAACGGCAGTTCCGGAGCCTGCGCCGGGCCCCACGATCCGCCAGGACCGGTGGTACCGGGAGGAGATGGCGCCCCCGGGGCCCGCAGCCGGGTGCGGTGCTTGTTCGCGCAGCGCGTACAAGCTGCGCGGGGCCGGTCCGTCGTGCTGTGCACCCGCTGCGGGGGTTCGGGCACGCAGGGCGACGGCTGTCGGTGCGGCGTGCTGCACTGGCGTTTGGTCCGGATGCGTCCGGATGTGACCGATGAGACAGATCTTCACCGAGGAGAGTGCCGCGTGAGTGCCGAAACGACCGTGCCGTCCGCGCTGCTGGCCGGCGACGACGGTTCCAACTACACCGCGCGGCACCTGCTCGTCCTGGAGGGCCTGGAGGCCGTCCGCAAGCGCCCCGGCATGTACATCGGCTCGACCGACAGCCGCGGCCTCATGCACTGCCTCTGGGAGATCATCGACAACTCCGTCGACGAGGCGCTCGGCGGCCACTGCGACCGGATCGAGGTCCTGCTGCACCCCGACTCCTCGGTCGAGGTCCGGGACAACGGCCGCGGCATCCCGGTCGACGTCGAGCCCAAGACCGGGCTGTCCGGCGTCGAGGTCGTGATGACCAAGCTGCACGCCGGCGGCAAGTTCGGCGGCGGCTCCTACGCGGCCTCCGGCGGTCTGCACGGCGTCGGCGCCTCGGTCGTCAACGCGCTCTCCGCCCGGCTGGACGTCGAGGTCGACCGCGGCGGGCACACCCACGCGATCAGCTTCCGCCGCGGCACCCCCGGCATCTTCACCGAGACCAGCCCGGACGCGCCCTTCGAGCCCGGCAACGGCCTGACCCGCACCCGCAAGGTGCCGAAGGCCCGCACCGGCACCCGGATCCGCTACTGGGCCGACCGGCAGATCTTCCTCAAGGACGCCAAGCTCTCCCTGGAGACGCTGCACAGCCGCGCCCGGCAGACCGCCTTCCTCGTCCCCGGCCTGACCATCGTGGTGCGTGACGAGCGGATCACCGAGAGCGACCAGGTCGAGGAGTCGGTCTTCCGCTACGACGGCGGCATCGCCGAGTTCTGCGAGTTCCTGGCCCCCGACAAGCCGGTCTGCGACGTGCTGCGGCTGCGCGGCGAGGGCACCTTCAAGGAGACCGTGCCCGTCCTGGACGACCTCGGCCACATGACCCCGACCGAGGTCACCCGCCACCTCGGGGTGGACATCGCGCTGCGCTGGGGCGCCGGCTACGACACCACCCTGCGCTCCTTCGTCAACATCATCGCCACCCCCAAGGGGGGCACCCACGTCACCGGCTTCGAGCGCTCGCTGGCCAAGACGGTCAACGAGGCGCTGCGCGCGAGCAAGCTGCTGCGCGTCGCCGAGGACGACATCACCAAGGACGACGCCACCGAGGGCCTCACCGCGGTGGTCACCGTCCGGCTCGCCGAGCCGCAGTTCGAGGGCCAGACCAAGGAGGTGCTCGGCACCTCGGCGGCCAACCGGATCGTGGCCGCCGTCGTCGCCAAGGAGCTCAAGGCCTTCCTCACCTCGGCCAAGAAGGACCAGAAGCTCCAGGCCCGGGCCGTGCTGGAGAAGGTCGTCGCGGCCGCCCGCACCCGGGTCGCCGCCCGGCAGCACAAGGAGGCCCAGCGCCGCAAGACGGCGCTGGAGACCAGCTCGCTGCCGGCCAAGCTGGCCGACTGCCGCAGCGACGACGTCGACCGCAGCGAGCTGTTCATCGTCGAGGGGGACTCCGCGCTCGGCACCGCCAAGCTCGCCCGCAACTCCGAGTTCCAGGCGCTGCTGCCGATCCGCGGCAAGATCCTCAACGTGCAGAAGGCCTCGGTGAGCGACATGCTCAAGAACGCCGAGTGCGCCGCGATCATCCAGGTGATAGGAGCCGGCTCCGGCCGCACCTTCGACATCGACCAGGCCCGCTACGGCCGGGTCATCTTCATGGCCGACGCCGACGTCGACGGCTCGCACATCCGCACCCTGCTGCTCACCCTCTTCCACCGCTACATGCGGCCGATGGTCGAGCAGGGCCGGGTGTTCGCCGCCGTGCCGCCGCTGCACCGGATCGAGCTCACCAACCCCAAGCGCGGCCAGGAGAAGTACCACTACACCTACTCCGACGCCGAACTGCGCTCCACCCTGCTGGAGTTCCAGCGCAAGAACCTGCGCTGGAAGGAGCCGGTGCAGCGCTACAAGGGCCTGGGCGAGATGGACGCCGACCAGCTGGCCGAGACCACCATGGACCCGCGCCACCGCACGCTGCGCCGGATCAACCTGGGGGACCTGGAGCAGGCCGAGAGGATCTTCGACCTGCTGATGGGCAACGACGTCGCCCCGCGCAAGGAGTTCATCGTGGACTCGGCGGCCACGCTGGACCGCTCGCGCATCGACGCCTGACGCGCCCCGCCCGGCGACGGGCCCCCCCCCCCCCGGGGGGGGGGGGGGGGGGCGGGGGGGCCCCCCGGGGGGCCCCCCGGCCCAGCGGCGGGGCACCCCGGGGGCCGGGGGGGGGGGTGGTGCGCCACAGCCCGACC
>NZ_JBISAI010000030.1:15364-45663 GCF_044391605.1 Kitasatospora sp. NPDC018619 | reverse complement strand
GGGCTCCGCGGGTGTCCCGGTGCGGACTCGCCCACCTGCCGCCCCCGCCGGGCGCCCCCCCCCCCCCCGGGGGGGGGGCCCCGCCCCGCTGCCGGTTCCACCCGGGCTCCACCCCGGCTCCGATCAGCGGGAACCGCCGGATCCGTAGCGTCGGAGAGGTCAGCAACGCACCTCCCGTCGGAACGGAGCGGTCCGATGACCACCCTCGCCAACCTGCTCGTCATCGCCGCGGCGCTGGTCCTGGTCGCCCGGCGCCAGATGCGTGCGCAGCGCCTGGACTCCGAACGCCGCTTCTGGCTGCTGCCGCTGGTCCTGGGCGTGCTCGCGCTGCGGGACCCGCAGATCATCGACCACCGGCACACCGCGCTGTCAGTGGCCCTGCTGGCCGCCGGGCTGGTCGCGGTGCTCGGGATGGGCTCCGTCTGGGGCTGGACGGTACGGCTCTGGCGGGCCGCGGACGGCTCGGTCATGACCAAGGGCACCAGGGCCACCGTGGCCGCCTGGAGCGGGATGATCGCCATCCGGGCCGGCCTGTTCGGGATCGGCACGGCGCTGCACGTCCACCAGTCCGGCAGCTCCCTGATGCTCGGCATGGCGGTGCTGCTGCTGGTCCGCTCGCTCGTGGTGAACTGGAGGGCCCGGGAGCTGGAGCCGTCGGGGCCCACGGCGGCCGTGCGCTGAACCGCCGCCGACCAGGGGGCCGACGACTCGCGTCGCGCACCCGGCGGGAACCGTCGGACACGCCACAGCCCCGACCGACCGCCGTGAGCACCGAGGAGGCACCCGTGGCCGGGTGGTACTGGACCCGCTGGCCGTCCCGCGAGGGCATGGACCGCGAGGCCGAGAGCCGTCCGCGACGGGCCCTCACGGTGCTCGGCCGGATCGTCCTGGTGGCCACCGTCGCCTGGGGGACCCTCGCCGGCGGCCGGTTCGCGGGCTGGGCGGAGGCGGCCGCGGCGGCCGGGCTGGTCGCCGCCTTCGGGCTCTGCGCGGCCTGGCTGCACGCCACCCGGGCGCAGCGCCCGCGGCTCGCGTACCCGCTGACCGCGGCGGTGCTCGGCGCCGCCTGGCTGGCCGACGCCGGGCAGGCGACCCTGCTCGCCGACGTGCTCTGGTACGGCCTGGCGGTGATGGCCCTGGTCCGGATGCCGCTCGCGCCCGCACTGGTCGCCGCGGCGGCTTCGCTGGGCTCGTACGCGGCGGTCACCACGTCGAGCCGGCTCAGCATCGCGGCCACCGTCGGCGGGATCGGCCTGCTCGGCTACCTGCTGCGGCTGGACATCGAGGCGCGCGGCACCGCCCGCCGGCTGCTGGTCCAGGAGCGGGCCGCCCGGGCCGCCGAGGCGGAGAGCGCGGCCCTCGCCGAACGGGCCAGGATCGCCCGGGAGATCCACGACGTGCTCGCCCACAGCCTCTCCGCCCAGCTCGTCCACCTGGAGGCGGCCCGGCTGATGCTGGACGCGGGGAAGGACCGCGAGCAGATCCGCGAACGGGTCGTCGCCGCCCGGCGGATGGCCCAGGACGGACTGGCCGAGACCCGGCAGGCGCTGTCCGCGCTGCGCGGGGAGCTCACCCCGGTCGGGGAGTTCCTGGTCGAGCTGGCCGGGCGGGAGCGCTGCGCCCTCACCGTCACCGGCACGCCCCGGCCGCTGGCCGCGGAGGCCGGGCTCGCGGTGCGGCGCACCGCGCAGGAGGCGGTGACCAACGTCCGCAAGCACGCGCCCGGTGCCCGCAGCGCCGTCGAACTGCGCTACCTGGACGGCGCGGTGGAGCTGGAGGTGCGCAACGACCGGCCGCCGCGCGGCCAGTCCGCGGGCGGGGCGGCGTCGCAGGAGCTGGCCGGCAGCGGCAGCGGGTACGGTCTGCGGGGAATGCGCGAACGCGCGGAACTGCTCGGCGGCACGCTGCAGGCGGGCCCGGAGGACGGAGGGTGGCGCGTGCTGCTGCGGGTGCCGGCGTGACGGGGCCGGGGGTGACCAGGGTGCTGGTCGCCGACGACCAGACCGTGGTGCGCGAGGGGATCGTGATGCTGCTGGGGCTGCTGCCCGGCATCGAGGTGGTCGGTGCGGCGGGGGACGGGGAGGAGGCCGTCGCCCTGGTGGAGCGTCATCACCCGGACGTGGTGCTGATGGACCTGCGGATGCCGCGCTGCGACGGCGTCGAGGCGACCAGGCGGATCCGCACGGCGCACCCGGAGACCGAGGTCGTGGTGCTCACCACCTACGCCGACGACGAGTCGCTGTTCCCGGCGCTCCGGGCCGGGGCGCGCGGCTACCTCACCAAGGACGCCGGGGCCGAGCAGATCGCCCGGGCCATCGCGGACGTCCGCTCGGGTGCCGCCGGCCTCTCACCGCAAATCCAACTCCGCTTGCTGGAAAGGCTTTCGGAGCAGCCCGGCGGCGCCCCGCCGGCGGCCGCACAGTCGGCTGCCCGGCCGGCGGAGCTGCCCGACGGGCTGACCGTCCGGGAGGCCGAGGTACTGGCGCTGATCGCCGGGGGACTGTCCAACGCCGAGATCGCCCAACGTCTGTTCGTCAGCCAGGCCACCGTGAAGACCCACATCAACAATCTGTTCGCCAAGACCGCCGTACGGGACCGCGCCCAGGCTGTCGCGTACGCGTTCCGGCACGGAATCACCGGGACGCAGTAGTAGTCCGATGGGTGTCTGTCGGATGATCGATCACCTCATCGAGTGAACGTATCTGCGATGGTCAGGGGCGTTGCCCAAGGGCCGCCATCATGGTTCGGGTCAGAACATACCTGCCGTCCAGGAGCAGCAGTGCCACAGCAGCAGACGAGCAGCCCCGGCCAGGGGCAGCGATTCGACTGGTGGGCCGCTCCGGCCGCCGGCACCCCCGTCGAGCCCTCCGAGCCACCGGCCGCACACCGCCGAACGGCGGTACCGACGCAGTCGGGCCCCACCCGTGCGGACCACGCCCGTGCGGACCGGTCGGCGGAGGCAGCCGTCGAGCCCGTGGCCGTCGGCGCACCGGTCCACGGGGGCGCCGCCGTCGAGCCGTTCGCCCCGAGCAGCCCCGCCGACCCAGCGGCCCAGGCCGCTCCGCACGCCCCCCTCGCACCACCGGCGGAGGAGCCGGCCGCCGACCGGACGGAGGTCTACCGGGAGGTCCAGGCCAGCGAGGCCTTCCGGCAGATCCGCCGCAGCTACCGGACCTTCGTGTTCCCGATCACCGGTGCCTTCCTCGCCTGGTACCTGCTGTACGTCGCCGCCCAGGCCGGCGCCCCCGACCTGATGCGCCGCGCGGTGGCCGGTCCGCTCAACGTGGCCTGGCTGCTGGGCCTGCTCCAGTTCGCCTCGACCTTCCTGCTCGCCTGGCTCTACGCCCGCAACGCCCGGACCAAGCGCGACCGCGCCGCCCTGGGCCTGCGCTGGGACACCCAGGACCAACTGCGATGACGACCCTGATGGCCACCGTGCCCACCGACGCGGCCAAGGCCGCGGTGCAGACCGCCGTACGGACCGTGGTGTCCACCGCCACCCCGCCGCCCGTCGCCCCCACCGGCGACCACCACTCGCTCGCCATCGTGCTGTTCGCCGTCGTCGTCCTGGTCACCCTGGGGGTCACCCTCTGGGTCGGCCGCCAGGGCAACGCCGCCGAGGACTTCTTCGCCGGCGGCCGGGACTTCACCCCGCTGCAGAACGGCTTCGCGCTCTCCGGCGACTACCTCTCCGCGGCCTCCTTCCTGGGCGTCGCCGGGCTGATCGCCCTGTACGGCTACGACGGCGTGCTCTACAGCATCGGCTTCCTGGTCGCCTGGCTGGTCGTGCTGATGCTCGTCGCCGAACTCGTCCGCAACGCCGGCCGGTACACCCTCGCCGACGTGCTCGCGCTGCGGCTGCGCCGCCGCAAGGTGCGCGCCGCGGCCGGCGGCGCCAGCGTCGTGGTGACCCTGCTGTACCTGGTGGCCCAGATGGTCGGCGCCGGTTCGCTGGTCGCCCTGCTGCTCGGCACCGGCAGCCCGCACGCCCGCACCTGGACCATCATCGCGGTCGGCGCCCTGATGATCGTCTACGTCACCATCGGCGGGATGCGGGCCACCACCTGGATCCAGATCATCAAGGCCTTCCTGCTGACCGGCGGTTCGGTGCTGCTGACCGTGCTCCTGGTGGTCCGCTTCCACGGGGACCTCGGCGAGCTGATGCGCCAGGCCGCCGAGCACAGCGGCGCCGGGCACCGCTACCTGGAGCCGGGGCTCAAGTACGGCGGCAGCCTCACCAGCCGGCTCGACTTCGTCAGCCTCGGCCTCGCCCTGGTGCTCGGCACCGCCGGCCTGCCGCACATCCTGTCCCGCTTCTACACCGTGCCCACCGCACGGGCCGCCCGCCGCTCCACGATGTGGGCGATCGGGCTGGTCGGCAGCTTCTACCTGATGGCCATCGTGCTCGGCCTCGGCGCCACCGCGCTGATCGGCTCGGCCGAGGTGCGGCACGCCAACTCGGCCGGGAACACCGCCGTCCCGCTGCTCGCCCTGGTGCTCGGCGGCGGCAACGGCAGCACCGGCGGGGTGGTGCTGTTCGCCCTGATCTCGGCGATCGCCTTCGCGACCATCCTCGCCGTGGTCGCCGGGCTGACGCTGGCCTCCTCGGCGGCCTTCGCCCACGACGTCTGGGCCGGCGCCTGGCGCGCCCGCCCCGGGCGCGAGAGGGAGCGGAACGCCCGCGGGCACCGCCGCCGGGGCGAGCGGGTGCCGGCCTCCCGCTCGGCGGAGGAGTCGGTGTCGGAGGTCAGCGAGCAGCAGGAGGTGGTGGTCGCCCGGATCGCCGCCGCCGGGATCGGCGCCACGGCGATCGTGATCAGCCTCTTCGCCCAGCAGCTGAACGTCGCGTTCCTGGTCGGCCTGGCCTTCGCCGTCGCCGCCTCCTCCAACCTGCCGGTGCTGCTCTACAGCCTGTTCTGGTCGCGGTTCACCGCCCGCGGCGCGGTCTGGGCGGTGTACGGCGGGCTCGTCCCGGCGATCGTGCTGGTGTTCTTCTCGCCGGTGGTGTCCGGCTCCGCCGAGGCGCTCTTCCCCGGCCTGGACTTCCACTGGTTCCCGCTGGAGAACCCGGGCATCGTCTCCATCCCGCTCGGCTTCCTGGCCGGCTGGATCGGGACGGTCACCTCGTCCGAACCGGCCGACCCGGACCGGTTCGCCGAGCTGGAGGTCCGTGCCCTCACCGGTGCGGGCGCGGCCTGAGCCGTCGCGCCCGGGGAACCCCGGCGGGCCTGGGGCCGCCGGGGTTCCCCCCTGTCCGGCCACCGGCCGAGCCCACCGCCGGCGGCGGGCCGGGGCGGTCCGGCGGTGGCCCGGCGGTGGCCCGGCGGCGTCCCGCGGGCGGTCTTGGCGGCGCGGTCCTCAGGCGCGGGCGGCCAGTCCGTAGCGGTGCTCCGGGCGGCCGGTGTCCCCGTACCGCAGGGTCAGCCGCAGCCGGCTGTCCCGCTCCAGCTGCTTGAGGTAGCGCTGCGCGGTGGAGCGGCTCAGCCCGGTGGCCTCGGCGACCTCCTGGGCGGACAGCGGCCGCCCGGCCCGGCGCAGGACGCCCATCACCAGGTCGGTGGTGGGCGCCGAGTGGCCCTTGGGGAGCGGCCCGGCCGCGGCGGTGGTGCTGCGCAGGGTCGCGAACAGCCGGTCCACCTCGTCCTGGCCGGCCTCCCGGGCCGGCGCGGCGAGCGCGTGCCGCAACTGGGCGTACGCCACCAGCTTCTCCCGCAGCCCGGCGAAGGTGAACGGCTTGACCAGGTACTGGAGCGCGCCGTGCTGCATCGCGGCGTGCACCGTCGACACGTCCCGGGCGGCCGTCACCATCATCACGTCGCAGGCCACCTGGCGTTCCCGCAGCCGGCGCACCAGCTCCAGGCCGGTCCCGTCCGGCAGGTGGTGGTCGAGCAGCAGCAGGTCCACCGGGCGGCGCTCCAGGGCGGCCAGCGCCTCCCCGGCCGAGTGCGCGGTGCCGGTCACCCGGAAGCCGGGGACCCTGGCCACGTACGCGGCGTGCACGTCCGCGACCCGGAAGTCGTCGTCCACCACGAGTACGTCGATCATCACGCCTCCACGAGCCGGGGAACGAGCAGGGCCTCGGGCAGCTCGACGGTGAACCGGGCGCCGCCGAGCGGCCCGGTGTCGAGCACGATCCGGCCGCCGGTCCGCTCGACCAGCCGCCGGACCATCGCCAGCCCCAGCCCGCGCGGACGGTGCGCGGGCGCCTCCTTGCTGGTCCACCCCTCCTCGAAGACCTGCTCGCGCAGCTCCTCCGGTACGCCCGGGCCGCTGTCCGCGACCTGGAGCAGCAGGGTCGGTCCGGCCGCCGCCAGGCTCACCTCGACCCGGCCCCCGCCGCCCGCGGCCAGCGCGTCCACCGCGTTGTCGACCAGGTTGCCCAGCACCGTCACCAGCGCCCGGGCGTCCACCACCGCGTCCGGCAGGTGCGCCGCCGGCGCCAGCGCCAGCACCACCCCGCGCTCGCCGGCCACCGCGCACTTGCCCGCCAGCAGCGCCGCCACGTGCGGGTCCTGGACCTGCTCGGCGATCCGCGCGGCGACCACCGCGTGCGAGCCGGACTGCTCCGAGATGAACGCCACCGCCTGCTCGTGGCGGCCCAGCTCCAGCAGGCCCAGCAGGGTGTGCATCCGGTTGGCGTGCTCGTGGTCCTGGGCGCGCAGCGCCTCGGTCAGGCTCCGGGTGGTGTCCAGCTCGCGGACCAGCGACTCCAGTTCGGTGCGGTCCCGCAGGGTTACCACCGCGCCGCCCTCGGGGGTGGCCGTCCGGTTCACCACCAGCACCCGGTCGTCCCGGACGGCCGGCAGGTCGGCGCCCGCGATCCGCCCGGCGAGCACGTCCGCCAGCCGGCCCGGCGGCAGCACCGCGCCGATCGGGCGGCCGGTGCAGTCCCCGGGCAGGCCGAGCAGCCGCAGCGCCTCGTCGTTCGCGAGCCGGATCCGGCCGTGTTCGTCCAGCGCCACCATGCCCTCGCGGATGCCGTGCAGCATCGCCTCCCGCTCCACCAGCAGCGCGGAGATGTCGGCCAGCGCGATGTTGTGGGTGCGGCGCTTGAGCCGGCGCGCCAGCAGGAGGGTGGCGAGCGTCCCGGCGGCCAGCCCCGCGCCCGCGCACAGCAGGATGCCGGTGAGCATCGCCAGCAGCCGGCGGCGGATCGAGTCGTCGCTGATGCCGACCGAGACCTCGCCGACGATCCGGCCGTCCGCCATCCGCAGCGGCACCTTGCCGCGGGCGGTGCGGCCCAGCGTGCCCTGCTGGATGGCGGTGACGTTGCGGCCGCTGAGGGCGGGCTCCGGGTCGGTGCTGACCCGCTGGCCGATCCGGCCGGGGTCGGTGTGCGAGAGCCGGATGCCGTCCAGGTCGGTGACCACCACGAAGCTGGCGCCGGTGGCGAGCCGGACCTGCTCGGCGTTGCGCTGCGCGGCCACCACGTCGCGGGCGGCGGCGGCCCGGGCGATGCTCTCGTCGGCGGCGGTGGCCTGGGCGATCGACAGCGCCCGCTGCATCGCGTCGCGGTCCAGCTCGCTGCTGACCGGGGCCAGGAACAGCCCGGCGGTCACCGCGGTGACACCGACGGTGACGACGGTCTGGCTCAGCAGCAGCTGGGCGAAGACCCGGCGGGGCGGGCGGGGGAGCTTCAACCGGGCCTCCTCTCGGCGGCTGCGGGGGACCGGGCGCCCTCGCGGGGCGGGGCGGGCCCCGGTGGGTGGGGTCGGGACACCCTATGTTTCCGGGGTGTTTCTGTCAGCCGCGTCCCCGCAGTTGTAGCGGAAGCAAAACGAGCAGAACACCCCTCAATGCGGAGAAGTCGCACTACGCGAAGAAGGCTCCCGCCGGGGCCGGGCCCGCTCCTACCGTTCCGGGGCAGGCACAGACCCGGAGGATTCCATGAGCAACACCCCGGCGATCGAGCTGACCGGCGCGACCAAACGGTTCCGAACCCCCTCGGGGGCACTGCACACGGCCGTCCGCGACCTCGATCTGACCGTCTCCCAAGGCGAGTTCGTCGCCGTCGTCGGCCCCACCGGCTGCGGCAAGTCCACCACGCTGACGCTGGTCAGCGGCCTGGAGGAGCCCACCGAGGGCGAGGTCCGGGTGCACGGCGAGCCCGTGCGCGGGATCGACCCCAGGGTCGGGTTCGTCTTCCAGCAGGACGCCGTCTTCCCCTGGCGCACCGTGCTGTCCAACGTGACGGCCGGCCCGCGCTTCCGCGGCGTGCCCGCCGCCGAGGCCAGGGAGCGGGCCCGGGACTGGCTGGGCCGGGTCGGCCTGTCCGCCTTCGAGGACCGCTACCCGCACCAGCTGTCCGGCGGCATGCGCAAGCGCGTCGCGCTCGCCCAGACCTTCGTCAACGACCCGGCGATCCTGCTGATGGACGAGCCGTTCTCGGCACTGGACGTGCAGACCCGGGCGCTGATGTCGGACCAGCTGCTGGAGCTGTGGGCCGGCACCGGCTCGTCCGTCGTCTTCGTCACCCACGACCTGGACGAGGCCATCGCGCTCGCCGACCGCGTCGTCGTCATGACGGCCGGACCGGCCACCGTCAAGGAGGTCTTCACCGTCGACCTGCCGCGCCCGCGCACCGTGGAGGCCGTCCGGCTGGAGCCCAGGTTCGTCGAGCTGTACCGCGAGATCTGGGCCTCGCTCGGCGAAGAGGTGCGCATCACCCGGGAGAGAGGAGCGGGTCGTGCCGCTTGAGCGCGTGACGACGAGGACCGAGGCCCGCGAACGGGCCGCCCGCAACCGGAGGTTCGGGGTGTACGGGGCCCGGGTCGCGGTCCTGCTCGCCTTCCTCGGGCTCTGGGAGGTCTGCGCCCGGACGGAGGTCGTCGACCCGTTCAACTTCTCGCAGCCGTCGAGGATCTGGGACCAGATCTGGCAGTGGACCACCCACGGCACCGCGCAGGGCTCGCTCGGCGAGCAGATCGGCTACACCCTCTACGAGGCCCTCACCGGCTGGGTGATCGGCGTGACCGGCGGTGTGCTGCTGGGCATCGCACTCGGGCGGATCCGCTTCCTCGCCGACGTGTTCGGGCCGTACATCAAGGTGCTCAACGCCATCCCGCGGATCGTGCTGGCGCCGATCTTCCTGATCTGGTTCGGGCTCGGGCCGGCCTCCAAGGTCGCCTCCGCGGTGGTGCTGGTGTTCTTCCCGGTGTTCTTCAACGCCTTCCAGGGCGCCCGCGAGGTGGACCGCAACCTCGTCGCCAACGCCCGCATCCTGGGCGCCGACAACCGCAGGGTCACCCTCCAGGTGGTCATCCCCGCCGCCACCACGTGGATCTTCACCAGCCTGCACGTCAGCTTCGGATTCGCGCTGATCGGCGCCATCGTCGGCGAGTACATCGGCGCCACCAAGGGCCTCGGCCTGCTCGTCGCGGCCGCCCAGGGCACCTTCAACGCGGCCGGGGTGTACGCGGCCATGACCATCCTCGCCGTCGTCGCGCTGCTCACCGAGGGGCTGCTGACCTTCGCCGAGAAGAAGCTGTTCCGCTGGAAGCCCGCCGACGCGGGCGACGGCCGCTGAACCCCCCTGCCAGTACCGAGAAGAGAGGCCCCCACCCATGCGCAGAACAGCTGCCGCCGCCCTCGCCGCCGTGCTGCTCCTCCCGCTCGCCGCCTGTGCCAACGACGCCGCCACCGCCGGCCACGGCGCGGCCGCCCCCGCCGGGCAGCAGGTCGACGGGCCCAAGGTCAAGATCATGGTCGGCGGCCTGGACAAGGTCATCTACCTGCCCGCGATGCTCACCCAGCGGCTCGGCTACTTCGCCGAGGCCGGCGTCAACGTCGAGCTGATGACCGAGCCGGCCGGCGTCAACGCCACCACCGCGCTGCTCGCCGGCGACGTCCAGGGCGCCGTCGGCTTCTACGACCACACCATCGACCTCCAGGCCAAGGGCAAGAAGGTCGAGTCGGTGGTGCAGTTCGCCCAGGCACCCGGCGAGGTCGAGGTGGTCTCCACCCGGCAGGCCGACGCGATCAGGTCCGGCGCCGACTTCGCGGGGAAGAAGCTCGGCGTCACCAGCATCGGCTCCTCCACCGACTTCCTCACCAAGTACCTCGCGGTCAAGAACGGCACCGCCGTCAGCGAGTTCAGCCCGATCGCCGTCGGCGCCGGCCAGACCTTCATCGCCGCGCTCCAGCAGGGCAGCATCGACGCCGGGATGACCACCGACCCGACCGTCGCGAACATCCTGGACAAGGGCCTCGGCAAGGTCCTGTACGACATGCGCACCCCCGAGGGCTCGCGCCAGGCGCTCGGCGGGCTGTACCCGTCCTCGTCGCTCTACATGAACACCGACTGGGTGGAGAAGAACAAGGACACCACCCAGAAGCTCGCCGACGCCTTCGTGAAGACCCTCACGTGGATGGCGGCCCACAGCCCCGAGGAGATCGCCGCGAAGATGCCCGCCGACTACGCGCAGGGCGGCGCCGAGCAGTACGCGGCGGCGATCAGGGCCACGCTGCCGATGTTCACCACCGACGGCGTGATGCCGGCCGACGGGCCGAAGACGGTGCTCGCGGTGCTCGCCGCGTTCCACCCGGACGTCAAGGGCAAGGAGGGGACGATCGACCTGGCGAAGACCTACACCACGGAGTTCGTCGCCAAGGCCGCGGGCTGACCGGCCCCCGCACCGGCGGTCCCGCGCCCACCCCCACGGGCGCGGGGCCGCCGTTCCGTCACATCCCCCGTACGGACAGCACGTCCATCCGCGAGGGCGTCCCCGCGGCCTTGCCGCAGCTCTCCGGCCGCGGCGGCGCGCTGGCCGCCTCGACCACGTCCACCTCCCAGGACCGGCCGTCCCGGTGCAGCACCGTCACCAGCCAGCGGCCCTCGCCGTCCGGCCGCTGGGTGAGCGTCAGCACGTCCACCGCCGTCTCGCCGACGGCCAGCCGCACCGCGTGCTCGGCCGCCTGGCCCGGGCGCTCCCAGCCCGAGCAGCCGCGCGACCACTCCGGCACCACGTGCCCGGCCGCCGTCGCCGCCAGGACCTCCTTGGCGGTCTCCGGCGTCAGCCGCCCGTACGCGTAGCCGTACGGCAGCACCAGCATCGTGGGGGAGAAGCGGTGCCCGCCCAGGTGGGTGACCTCCCACACCTCGCTGTGCCCGGCCGCCGCCAGCTCCGCCGCGAGCGGACGGCCCAGCAGCGCGCAGCAGCGGTCCCGGCGCCCGTTGGTGCACACCAGGGCCACCGGGCCGCCGACGTGCTCCGCCCCGAAACCGGTGTGGTCGCCGGCGCCCAGCGCCGCGAAGTCCAGCCCCAGCAGCTCCGCCGGATCGGCCACCGCCGCCCGGCGCACCCAGCCGCGGCCCGGCACGGTGTGCGCCACGAGCACCTCGTGCCGCGCCGTCGGCAGGCAGTCGGCGTGCCGGCCGGGGCGCCGGACCAGCGCCACCCGCACGCCCGTCCCGGCCGCGGCCGCCTCCAGCGCCCGCCCGACCGCCGGGTCCAGGTGGCTCTCGCCGAGCGCCTTCGCGCCCCACGGCCCGTTCTGCTCCACCAGCAACCAGGTGGGCGCCACCGCGGCCGTCGCGGCCAGCGGCTCCGAAAGTTCACGCGACACGGTCGCACAGGTGCTCACCCCGGCAAGGCTACCCTCACCTGATCGCCCGCACGCGATCACCCGAAGGCGGCCCTCACCCGCTGCGCCACCACCTCGTCCACCGTTTCGTACATCGGCGGGGAGAAGGCCGGGAGGTCGGCGAACTCCAGGTGGATGCTGCGGACGACGTCCGCGAACAGCTCCGAGTACAGCTCCCAGTCCTCCAAGCAGGGGGTGCTCAGCTCCAGGGAGAGCAGTTGGGACTCGTTCGGCAGCGGCAGGTGGACCTGGATCACCGAGGTGGTCAGCACCCCGTCGACGAGCGGGACCGCCAGGCCGTCCGGCGGGGCCGAGCCGTCGTCGACCGGGGCCGCCACCGCCGTCGCGACCGCGTCGATCACCGCCACCGCCCGCCCGGCGGGCAGCTCGATCGCCGTCACCTCGGCCTCGGGGCGGGCCCGGGCCAGCCGGGTGAGCAGGAAGGCGACGGCGCTCGGGTAGTCGGTGCCGACCAGGGGGCACACCGAGGCCGTGATCGTGGCCGTGCTCGGCCGGCCGTCCACGTCCACCAGGCACATCCCGGCGTGGATCACCCCGGCCTCGGCCATCGAGGGGATCAGCTCGGCCAGCGCCACCGCCCAGCGCACCCGCAGCTCCTCGGGCTGGGAGGCGAGCACCTCGCAGACCAGCTCCCACAGCTCCTCGGCCACCTCGTCGGCGGTGCCCAGCACCGGGACGTCGTGGAAGGCGGGCGGGAGGACGAAGCGGATCTGGAGGCGGGGCTCCCCGGGGGCTGTCGGAGCGTGGGCCGTCGGGCCTTCCGGGGCGGTCATGACGGCTTGCGGATCCGGTTGCGGACGTCCAGCCAGGCGGGCGGGACGGGGACCGGAACGCCGTACGCGCGGGCCTCGACGAGCAGGTCGAGGTAGGCGCCGGCGCGGGCCTGCAGCCCGGAACCGCGCCAGCGCGAGTACGCCTTCAGCGCCGGGAGGGCGGCGACCAGGGCGACGGCCACCAGGCCGACGGCGGCAGAGCGGACCTGCTGACGCTGCTCGAAGGCGGCGTCATGGCCGATGGAGAAGACCGTGACGCCGGTGACCAGAGCCACCGTGGCGACCGTCCACCAGGCGAGGATCACCCGGCGGGCGCGCTGCTGGGCGGCGAGCAGCGCCCGGACCGCCTGTTCGTCCAGGAAGTCGACGCCGTACGGAGCGCCGAGTTCCCGGGCCCGGCCGGCCAGCGTCCGGTGCCGCGTGAGGGCGGCGGGCGGCAGCACCGGGAACGTCGGGTCGATCACGGCGTCGGCGGGCCACCACGATCCGTGCTGCGCGGGGGCGGCGGCCGACGAGGGGGCGGCGGGGTACGCGGCCGGGGGCACCGGTGACGGCGGTGGCGCAGCGGCTGCCGGGCCTTCCGTCCAGGAGGCCCGATCGGCATCGGCGCCCCAGTCGGTGGGGATCCGGAACGCCAGCCCCGCACGCCGGGCCTGGTTCAGCAGACCGATGTACGCGGTGAAGTGCACGGAGGCGCTGTTCTTCGCCGATTCGCGGTTCATGCCCCGCAGCCAGACGGCGATCCCGGCCGGAACCGCCAGGATCGCCGCCCAGTTGCCGGTGATCAGGGAGACCGCGATGCCACCGAGGACGAGGAGGGCGGCGGCCTCGTCGTACCAGTCCTGCTGCTCCCGCTTCCGCAGGTGCCTGATCACCACGTTGCGGGCCACGTCGTCGTTCAGCAGGGTGACGCCGTAGAGCGCCTCGGCCCGCCGTGCCGACTCGGCCACCTCGGGCACGGCGGCGAGCTGCCCGCCCGAGACGGGGAGGGTCACCTGAAGGTCCTTGGCCATGGGTCTCTCCTCTCAGCCGACGGCGTTCAGGAAGGGCGCGGACGCCGGGCGGTACGCGGCCTTCGGGAGCGGCCCCGGGGCCTCGACCCGGGACTCCCGGGCCTTCTCCTTCTGATCGTCCTGGTAGAGGCCGTAGCCGATGCCGCCGGCCTTGTTCGCGATCGTGACCTTACGGGGATCCACGGTGACGCCGACCTTCTTGAGCCCGCCCACGATGGTCTTGGTCGAAATCGGGTTCATGGTCTTCTCGATCAGGCCCGCGCCCGCGGCCGAGGTGCGTTCGGCGGCGCCGGCTCCCCCGGCGGCCACCGAGGTCCTGAGGTTCATGACCGGCGCCCTGACCACCTTGTTGACGACGCCGACGCCCTGGACCCTGGTGATCGTCTTCCCGGCGGTGGCGAAGCCCTTGACGGCGCCGACGCCGGGGATCACCCCGAGCCCGTCCAGCCCGATCTTCAACCAGGAGACGTCCTGGCCGCGGGACTTGGCGATGCCGTGGCCGGCCATCGCGGCCGCGCTGGTCAGCATGGCCGCCGCGCCCAGGATCGGACCGCCCACCGGGACCACCAGGGCCAGGATCGCCAGCCCCGCCGAGATCTTGGAGAGGGTGTCCGCGTGCTCGGCCAGGAAGTCCAGCGACTTCTGCCACGCGTGGTCCATCGTGTCCAGCATCCGCTTGAGGAAGCCCGGGTCCGGCGGGTGGTGCCGGGACGCCTCCATGATGGCCTTGGCGGCCGCCTCGGCCTTGTTCCTGTGGTCCGCCAGCTGCTTGTGGCCGCTCGCGACCAGCTCGTCGAGCTGGTGCACGAGCTGCTGCCGGGCGTGCAGCTTGGCCTCGAAGTCGGCCTGGGCCTTCGCCTGGGCCACCGCGTCGGTGGACTGCGCGGAGGCGTCGAGGGCCTTGCCCGCGGCGTCGCACTGGACGTTCATGTCGCCCAGCCGGGAGCGCAGTTCGACGGCCTGGGCCTCCAGCGTCCGGCCGGAGGCGAGCAGGCCGGTGAGCTGGGTGTGCCAGGCCTTGAGGGCCCGGGAGCAGGCGGCCATCGATTCGTGGCCCTGGGTGAGGTACTTGGGCAGTTCGCCCAGCCTTCCGGCGAAGTTGCGGGCGGCCTCGCCCTGCCAGGCGCTGCCCTCGGAGCCCAGGTCGGCCAGGGTGTGCCGCAGTTCCTCCAGTTCGCGGGCGACCGCGTCGACGTCCGCGTACATCCTGGCGATGGCCGGGAGGTCCCCCGGGGCCGGGCAGAAGCCGAGGCCCGGCCAGTTCCTGTCACTCATGGTGGAAGTCAGTCCCCTGCGTGTCGGCTCAGGTCGCGCCGAAGCCCTTGGCGATGCCCTGCTCGTTGTCCCCGTAGTTCTTGAGCGAGGCGTCGAGGCCCTCGCGCAGTCCGTGGGCGAGCTTGGCCATCCGGCCGATGCCGCCGTGCCAGTGGACCTCGAAGCCCTTGCAGGCGGAGTCGAGCCGTTCGGTGCCCAACTGCTTCCCCTTGCCGAGGTTCCGAAGGCTCTTGGCGACCGCCCCCATGCGGTTGCCGCACTCGTCGAGCTGCTTGGACACCGTTCTCATCCGGGCCATGTCGATCCTGAAGTCCTCGGCCAACTCGCCGCTCCCCCCGCGCATCTGACGCTCCGTGTGGAGCACCTGTTCGGTGAACCTAACCCATTGGTAGGCGAAGTTCGGGCCATGGCCGGGAACTGGGGATCGCCCTTCCGCATGGCCGCCCTCGGCCCCCGCCCTCCGCGCGGTCGCCTTCCGCCCGGCCGGTCGAAGGCACGAAAAAGCGGAGGGGCACCGGATGGCATCCGGTGCCCCTCCGCTCGGGTGGGGAGCCGCTACGCCGGGCCGGCGACCACCGCGATCGGGGTGGTGACCGCCGTCCCGGAGCCGTCGCGGCGCGGGTCGCGCTCGGGCAGGTCGACCGGGGCGCCCTTGGCGGTGGCGGCGCGGGCCGGGGCGGCACCGGCCCAGGCGAAGGCCAGGGCGTCCTCGCCGCGCAGGAAGCGCTGGCAGCGCACGCCGCCGGTGGCGCGCCCCTTGCGCGGGTACTGCTCGAACGGGGTGACCTTCCAGGTCGTCTGCTCGCCCCCGGACAGCGTGCCGCCGGCCGTGGCCACCGTGACCACCACCGCGTCCGCCGCCGGGTCCACCGCCGTGAAGGACAGCACCCGCGCGCCGTCGGACAGCTTGATGCCCGCCATGCCGCCCGCCGGACGGCCCTGCGGACGCACCTGGCCCGCCGGGTAGCGCAACAGCTGGGCGTCGGAGGCGATGAAGACCAGGTCCTCCTCGCCGGTGCGCAGCTCGACCGCGCCGACCAGCTCGTCACCGTCCTTGAGGGCGATCACCTCGAACTCGTCCTTGTTCGCGGGCCACTCCGGCACCACCCGCTTCACCACGCCCTGCAGCGTGCCCAGCGCCAACCCCGGCGAGGACTCGTCCAGCGTGGTCAGCGCCAGCACCCGCTCCCCGTCCTCCAGGCGCAGGAACTCGCCCACCGCGGCGCCGCCCGCCAGCGTGGGCGAGGGCGTCGGCGGCAGCGCCGGCAGGTCGATCACCGGCAGCCGCAGCACCCGGCCCGCGGACGTCACCACGCCCACGTCGGCCCGCGCCGTCGCGTGCACCGCCGACACGATCACGTCGTGCTTCGCCCGCTTCTCCGACACCTCGAACGGCTCGCCGTCCGCCGTCCGCGCCAGCAGGCCCGTCGAGGACAGCAGCACCCGGCACGGGTCGTCCGCGACCTCCAGCGGCACCGCCAGCGCCGCCGAGGGCGCCGACCCGGCCTCCAGCAGCACCGTGCGCCGCTCGGTGCCGAACTGCTTGGCCACCGCGCCCAGTTCGGAGGAGACCACGCTGCGCAGCTTGGTGTCCGACTCCAGGATCTCGGTCAGGTCCGCGATCTCGGCGGTGAGCTTCTCCTTCTCCTGCTCCAGCTCCACCCGGTCGAAGCGGGTCAGCCGACGCAGCGGGGTGTCCAGGATGTACGCCGTCTGCGTCTCCGACAGCGAGAAGTGCTCCATCAGGCGCTCCTTGGCCTGCTGGGCGTTGTCACTCGACCGGATGATCGCGATGACCTCGTCGATGTCGAGCAGGGCCACCAGCAGGCCCTCGACCAGGTGCAGCCGCTCCTCGCGCTTGCGGCGGCGGAAGTCGCTGCGCCGGCGCACCACGGTGAAGCGGTGGTCGACGTAGACCTCCAGCAGCTCCTTCAGCCCCAGCGTCAGCGGCTGCCCGTCCACCAGCGCCACGTTGTTGATGCCGAAGGTCTCCTCCATCGGCGTCAGCTTGTACAGCTGCTCCAGCAGCGCCTCCGGCACGAAGCCGTTCTTCACCTCGATGACCAGCCGCAGCCCGTGCTCGCGGTCGGTCAGGTCCTTGACGTCCGCGATGCCCTGGAGCTTCTTCGCGTTGACCAGGTCCTTGATCTTCGAGATGACCTTCTCCGGGCCGACGTTGTACGGCAGCTCGGTGACCACGATGCCCTTGCGGCGGGCCGTCACCGCCTCCACCGTCGCCGTCGCCCGGATCTTGAACGTGCCGCGGCCCGACTCGTAGGCGTCCCGGATGCCCGACAGGCCCACGATCCGCCCGCCGGTCGGCAGGTCCGGGCCGGGGACGAACCGCATCAGCGTGTCCAGGTCCGCGTTCGGGTGCTTGATCAGGTGCCGGGCCGCGGCCACCACCTCGGAGAGGTTGTGCGGCGGCATGTTCGTCGCCATGCCCACGGCGATGCCCGTCGCGCCGTTCACCAGCAGGTTCGGGAACGCGGCCGGCAGCGCCAGCGGCTCCTGCTCGCTGCCGTCGTAGTTGGGGCCGAAGTCGACGGTGTCCTCGTGGATCGACTCCACCATCGCCATCGAGGCGGCCGTCAGCCGCGACTCGGTGTAGCGCATCGCGGCCGGCGGGTCGTCGTTGCCCAGCGAGCCGAAGTTGCCGTGGCCGTCGATCAGCGGCAGCCGCATCGAGAACGGCTGCGCCATGCGCACGACCGAGTCGTAGATCGAGGCGTCGCCGTGCGGGTGCAGCCGGCCCATCACCTCGCCCACCACCCGGGCGCACTTGACGTGCGCGCGCTCCGGGCGCAGGCCCATCTCGTTGGCCTGGTAGAGGATCCGGCGGTGCACCGGCTTCAGGCCGTCCCGCGCGTCGGGCAGCGCACGCGAGTAGATCACCGAGTAGGCGTACTCCAGGAAGGAGCCCTGCATCTCGTCCACGACGTCGACGTCGAGGATCCGCTCCTCGAAGTCTCCGGGCGGCGGGGTCTGCGAACTGCGGCGGGCCATCGCGGCGGGGCTCCCTTACGTGTCGCTGGCTGTGTCTCGATCGGTCGCGAACGCCGGAGGGCGGTCGTCGGTCGTCTCCGCACCACCCGCCGCCGGACCCGTCAACCGGGCGCCGTCGACAGGGCGCGGCGCCCCCATTGTGGACCCTCGGGCCGACACTCCCGGTCAGCGGCCCTCTTCCGCCCCTGGCGAACGCCCCCGTCCGCGCGGACACGATCGCGGCTCCCGGACGTTGCACCACAATGGGGGACGCCACACGAACCCCGACATCGACGACGGGAAGGACCCGAGCGCATGGCCAACCCGGCCCCCGCCTCCAGCCGAGGCATCGCCATCACCGAGCACCGCCTGGCCAACGGCCTGCGCGTCGTCCTCTCCGAGGACCACCTGACGCCGGTCGCCGCCGTCTGCCTCTGGTACGACGTGGGCTCCCGGCACGAGGTCAAGGGCCGCACCGGCCTGGCGCACCTCTTCGAGCACCTGATGTTCCAGGGCTCGGCCAACGTCTCCAACAACGGGCACTTCGAGCTCGTCCAGGGCGCCGGCGGCTCGCTCAACGGCACCACCAGCTTCGAGCGCACCAACTACTTCGAGACCATGCCGACCCACCAGCTGGAGCTCGCCCTCTGGCTGGAGGCCGACCGGATGGGCTCGCTGCTCGCCGCGCTCGACGAGACGTCCATGGAGAACCAGCGCGACGTCGTCAAGAACGAGCGCCGCCAGCGCTACGACAACGTCCCGTACGGCACCGCCTTCGAGAAGCTCACCGCGCTCTCCTTCCCCGACGGCCACCCGTACCACCACACCCCCATCGGGTCCATGGCCGACCTCGACGCGGCCACCCTGGAGGACGCCCGCACGTTCTTCCGGACGTACTACGC
Organism: Kitasatospora sp. NPDC018619; assembly: GCF_044391605.1. Classification (NCBI taxonomy): domain Bacteria; kingdom Bacillati; phylum Actinomycetota; class Actinomycetes; order Kitasatosporales; family Streptomycetaceae; genus Kitasatospora; species Kitasatospora sp. NPDC018619. The sequence continues at coordinate 27,111 of NZ_JBISAI010000030.1, read as the reverse complement.
GCCCAACAACGCCGTGCTGTCCGTCGTCGGCGACATCGACCCCGAGCAGACCATCGCCTGGGTCGAGAAGTACTTCGGCTCCATCCCCGCGCACGACGGCAAGCAGCCCCCGCGCTCGGGCGAGCTCCCCGAGACCATCGGCCGCGAGATCCGCGAGGAGATCCACGAGGACGTCCCGTCCCGGGCCCTGATGGCCGCCTACCGCCTGCCGCACGACGGCACCCGCGAGGCCGACGCCGCCGACCTCGCCCTCACCATCCTCGGCAGCGGCGAGTCCAGCCGCCTCTACAACCGGCTGGTCCGCCGCGACCGCACCGCCGTCGCCGCCGGCTTCGGCCTGCTGCGGCTGGCCGGCGCCCCCAGCCTCGGCTGGCTCGACGTCAAGACCTCCGGCGACGCCACCGTCGAGCAGATCGGCACCGCCGTCGACGAGGAGCTCGCCCGCTTCGCCGCCGAGGGCCCCACGGCCGAGGAGCTCGAACGCGCCCAGGCCCAGATCGAGCGCGAGTGGCTCGACCGGCTCACCACCGTCGCCGGCCGGGCCGACGAACTGTGCCGCTACGCCGTCCTGTTCGGCGACCCGAAGCTGCTCAACGACGCCCTCCCCAAGGTCCTCGACGTCACCGCCGAGGAGGTCCAGGCCGTCGCCAAGGCCCGGCTCCACCCCGACAACCGGGCCGTCCTCGTCTACGAGCCGACCGCCGCCGCCGAGACCGACGCCGACTCCGGCGCCGCTTCCGAAGAGGAGGGTGCCGCCGTATGAGCACCGACTACGTCCCCGCCATGACCTTCCACCCGCAGCCCCGGCCGGGCACGCCCAGCCCCTGGGACTTCCCCGCGCCCGAGCGGGCCGCCCTCGGCAACGGCATCACCGTCCTGCACTGCCACCGGCCCGGCCAGCAGCTGGTCGCCGTCGAGGTCCTGCTCGACGCGCCGCTCGCCGCCGAGCCCGAGGGCCTCGACGGCATCGCCGGCATCCTGGCCCGCGCCTTCAGCGAGGGCACCGACACGCTCAGCGCCGAGGAGTTCGCCGCCGAACTGGAGCGGGCCGGGGCCACCCTCGACGCCCACGCTGACCACCCGTGCATCCGGATCTCCCTGGAGGTCCCCGCCTCCCGGCTCCAGCGCGGGCTGTCCCTGCTCGCCGACGCCCTGCGCGCGCCCGCGCTGCCCGAGGCCGAGATCGAGCGGCTGGTCGCCAACCGCCTGGACGAGATCGTCCACGAGCAGGCCAACCCCGCGCGCCGCGCCGCCAAGGCCCTGTACGCCGAGCTCTTCGACGCCGCCGACCGGCTCTCCCGGCCCCGGGCCGGCACCGCCGACACCGTCAAGTCGATCGACCGTGCGGCGGTCAAGGCCTTCTACGAGGCCCACGTGCGCCCCGCGACCAGCACCGTCGTGGTGGTCGGCGACCTCACCGGCGTCGACCTGCCCGCGCTGCTGGAGAGCACCCTCGGCACCTGGACCGGAACGGCCGCCGAGCCGTCCGTCCACGCCCCGGTCACCGCCGACGACCGCGGCCGCGTCGTCATCGTGGACCGCCCCGGCTCCGTCCAGACCCAGCTGCTGATCGGCCGGGTCGGCCCCGACCGCCACGACCCGGTCTGGGCCGCCCAGACCCTCGGCACCTACTGCCTCGGCGGCACCCTCACCTCCCGCCTCGACCGGGTGCTGCGCGAGGAGAAGGGCTACACCTACGGCGTGCGCGCCTTCGCCCAGCCGCTGCGCTCGGCCGCGGACGGCAGCGGGCGCGCGATGCTCGCCATCAGCGGCTCGGTGGACACCGCCTCCACCGCCCCGGCGCTCGCCGACACCTGGACCATCCTGCGCACCCTCGCCGCCGAGGGCCTCACCGACGCCGAGCGCGACGAGGCCGTGCAGTTCCTGGTCGGCGTCGCCCCGCTGAAGTACGAGACGGCGGGCTCCGTCGCCGGCACCCTGGCCGACCAGGTCGAGCAGTACCTGCCGGACGACTACCAGGCCGAGGTCTACCGCAGGCTCGCCGAACTGCCCACCGCCGCCGCCACCGAGGCGGTCGTCGCGGCCTTCCCGCCGGACCGCCTGGTCACCGTGCTGGTCGGCGACGCCTCGGTGATCGCCGACGACGTGCGGGCGCTCGGCATCGGCGAGGTCACCGTCGTCAGCTGACCCCTTCGCAGGACCGCCGTCCGGCCCGGTGGAGCACCCGCTCCGCCGGGCCGGACGCGTCGGTAAACCCGTTGCGGGCCGTGTCCGCCCCGTGGGTAGATGGTCCCCGCCGCACAGCACGTGCGGCCGCGGACGACAGTGGAGGGAGGCGGTCACCATGCGGGTCGAGCGAACCACACGACGCTCCCCGAGGCCGTACCTCCCCTGTTCCGCCCAGGCCGCCTGAGCGCGTCCGCCCCGACCTTCCCCGAGCCGCACCGGGACGTGCGCGCGGCCCGTCGTCGACCCGAATTCCCTGACCCGTGGAGGTCGTTCAACCATGACGTACACCGAGGTACCCGGCGTCCGGGTGCCGATCCGGATGTGGACCGACCCGGCGACGGTCGAGGGCCAGGCCCTCCAGCAGCTGCGCAACATCAGCTCGCTGCCGTGGCTGCACGGCCTCGCCGTGATGCCGGACGTCCACCTGGGCAAGGGCGCCACCGTCGGCTCCGTCATCGCCATGAAGGACGCGGTCTGCCCGGCGGCGGTCGGCGTCGACATCGGCTGCGGGATGAGCGCGGTGAAGACCTCGCTCACCGCCGAGGACCTCCCGGACGACCTCTCCGGCCTGCGCAACGAGATCGAGCGGGCCATCCCGGTCGGCCGCGGCCTGCACAGCGAGCCGGTCGACCCGGGCAAGCTGCACGGCTTCCGGACGGCGGGCTGGGACGACTTCTGGCGGCGCTTCGACGGCATCGCGGAGGACGTGAAGTGGCGCCGCGAGCGGGCGATGCAGCAGATGGCCACGCTCGGCGGAGGAAATCACTTCATAGAACTGTGCATTGATACGACTGGTGCGGTCTGGCTCATGCTGCACTCCGGCTCCCGCAACATCGGCAAGGAGCTGGCCGAGCACCACATGAGCACCGCCCGCGCGCTGCCGCACAACCAGGGCCTGGTCGACCGTGACCTGGCGGTCTTCCTGGCGAGGACCCCGGAGATGGCGGCCTACCGGCAGGACCTGTTCTGGGCCCAGGAGTACGCCAAGAACAACAGGGCGGTGATGATGGCGCTCTTCCAGGACGTCGTCCGGCGCGAGTTCGCCACGGTGGAAGTGACGTTCGACGAGGTCATCAGCTGCCACCACAACTACGTGGCGGAGGAGCGGTACGACGGCGTCGACCTGCTGGTGACGCGCAAGGGCGCGATCCGGGCCGGCTCCGGCGACCTCGGCATCATCCCCGGCTCGATGGGGACGGGCTCCTACATCGTCCGCGGCCTGGGCAACGAGGCCTCGTTCAACTCCGCCTCGCACGGCGCCGGCCGGAAGATGAGCCGCAACGCCGCGAAGAAGCGGTTCACCACCCGGGACCTGGTCGCGCAGACCGACGGGGTGGAGTGCCGCAAGGACAGCGGCGTGGTGGACGAGATCCCCGGCGCCTACAAGAACATCGAGAAGGTCATCGAGCAGCAGAAGGACCTCGTCGAGGTGGTCGCACACCTCAAGCAGGTCGTCTGCGTCAAGGGCTGACCGGCCGGCCGCCGCCCCGGCCGCGGCGGGGAAGGCCGGGAAAGGCCGATCGGGGTGCCACCGGAGTCCGGCGGCACCCCGATCGGGCGGCTGCGGGGCTCAGGCCGCGGCGGGGAGCTCGTCGAGGCCCTCGGAGACGAGCTTGGCGAGGCGGTCGAGCGCGTCGTCGGCGTTCTCGGCGTCGGAGGCGAGGACGACCTCGTCGCCGCCCTGGGCGCCCAGGCCGAGGAGGCCGAGCATGGAGGCGGCGTTGACCGGGTTGCCGCCGGGCTTGGCGATGGTGATCGGCACGCCGGTGGCCGTGACGGCCCGGACGAAGACGGAGGCGGGACGGGCGTGCAGGCCCTCGGCCCAACCGATGGTGACGCGGCGCTCAGCCATGAGACGTGCCTTTCCGGTGAAGCTGGTCACGGCCGTGCTCGGGGAGCGGGGGAAGCGGCCATGTTGTCTAGACCAGTGTTGCACGCAGGCGGCCCCGGGGAACCGCGGCGTTCAGGACTTGTGATTGTTTCTTTTCGGGGCATAAGACCCCGGTCGGCGACCCTGTCCACCCTGCCGCGAGCACGCGCCCGGCGCCATTCGGCTCGCCGCCGGATAACCTGACGACTGTGGAAGACCCCGCGGTGGCGAACCCCGAGCAAGCCGACTACCCGCAGCACTGGGAAGCGGACATCCTGCTGCGGGACGGCGGCACGGCCCGCATCCGGCCGATCACGCCCGAGGACGCCGGGCGGCTCGTGGAGTTCTACGAGCAGGTGTCGGACCAGTCCAAGTACTTCCGGTTCTTCGCCCCCTACCCGCGGCTCTCCGACAGGGACGTCCGCCGCTTCACCCACCACGACTTCGTGAACCGGGTGGGCCTCGCGGTGGTGGTCCGCGACCGCTTCATCGCCACCGTCCGGTACGACCGGATCGACGCCGACGGCCGCCCCTCCGAGACCGGCACCGACGCCGAGGTGGCCTTCCTGGTGCAGGACGCCCACCAGGGCCGCGGCGTGGCCTCCGCCCTGCTGGAGCACATCGCGGCGGTCGCGCAGGAGCGCGGCATCCGCCGCTTCCAGGCCGAAGTGCTCCCGGAGAACCGGAAGATGGTGAAGGTCTTCACCGACGCCGGCTATACCCAGCGCCGCAGCTTCGCCGACGGCGTGGTGCACCTGGAGTTCGACCTCGAACAGACCGACCGCTCGCTCGCCGTGATGCGCGCCCGCGAGCACCGCGCCGAGGCGCGCTCGGTGCAGCGGCTGCTCACCCCGCGCTCGGTGGCGGTGATCGGGGTCTCCCGCACCCCGCAGACCGTCGGCCGGGCCATCCTGCGCGACCTGCTGGGGGACGAGGCCCCGGCCGACCGCCCGGTGTACGCGGTGAACCGCAACGCCGCGCCCGGCACCGAGCTGGACGGCGTGCCGGTGCACCGGTCCCTCCTGGACGTTCCCGGACCGGTCGACCTCGCGGTGATCGCCGTCCCCGAGGGCGCCGTCCCGGCCGCCGTCGCCGACTGCGGCGCCCACGGCGTGCAGGGGCTGGTGGTGGTCACCGCCGGCTACGCGGAGACCGGACCGGAGGGCCGGGAGCGGCAGCGCGCACTGGTCCGCCAGGCCCGCGCGGCCGGCATGCGGGTGATCGGCCCGAACGCCTTCGGACTGATCAACACCGACCCGGCCCGCCCGCTGAACGCCTCGCTCGCCCCGCGGCTGCCCGGCCGCGGCGGCTTCGGGATCTTCTGCCAGTCCGGCGCGATCGGCGTGGCCCTGCTGGAGGCCGCCCACAAGCGCGGCCTCGGCGTCTCCTCCTTCGCTTCCGTCGGCAACCGCTCCGACGTCTCCGGCAACGACTTCCTCCAGTACTGGGCCGAGGACGAGGCCACCGAGGTCGTGCTGCTGTACCTGGAGTCCTTCGGCAACCCCCGCAAGTTCACCCGGATCGCCCGCCGGCTGGCCGCCGCCAAGCCCGTCGTGGTGGTCAAGGGCGCCCGGCACACCGGCAGCCTGCCGCCCGGCCACGCCGTCCCCGCCACCGCCACCGGCCTGCGCGACGCCACCGTGGACGCGCTGTTCGAGCAGGCGGGCGTCACCCGGGTGTCGACCATCACCGAGCTCTACGACACCGGCGAACTGCTGGCCCAGCAGCCGCTGCCGCCGGGGGACCGGGTCGCCGTGGTCGGCAACTCCGACTCGCTCGGCCTGCTCACCTACGACGCCCTGCTGAGCGCCGGCCTGCGCCCGTGCACGCCCGTCGACCTCACCACCGCCGCGACCGGGGAGAACTTCCGGATCGCCCTGGACGTCGCGCTCGCCGACCCGGCCGTGGACGCGGTGATCGCCGTCGCCATCCCGCCGATCGGCACCTCCGCCCACGCCTTCATGGGCGGCCGGCTGACCGGTGACGACGATCCGGCGATGGGCTCGGACGACCCGGAGATCGCCGCCGCGCTGCTGGAGGCCGGCCGCCGGGCCCGGGAGCTGGGCAAGCCGCTGCTGCTCACCCACCTGGCGCTGACCGACCTCCCGGCCCGGCTGCGCCCCGGCGGCATCCCCGCGTACGCGGCGCCCGAGCGGGCCGTGCACGCCCTCACCCACGCCGTGCACTACGCGCAGTGGCGCCGCCGTACGGCGATGGCGGAGGAGACGGCGCGCGTCCCCGAGCTGGACCGGATCGACGAGCCCGGCGCCCGCCGCCTGGTGGAGGCGGCGCTGAGCACCCGGGCCGCCGTGGCCGCGCGCACCCAGCCCGGCGGCGCCCGGATCACCCTGCCGGAGGCGCGGGCCCAGGAGCTGCTGGCCCGCTACGGGATCGACGTCTCGCCGGTGCGGCCCGCCCCGGACGAGGAGGCCGCCGCCGCCGCGGCCGGGGCGCTCGGCTACCCGGTGGCGCTCAAGGCGACCGCCCCGCACCTGCGCCACCGCCCCGACCTGGGCAGCGTCCGGCTGGACCTGACCGACGAGGCGGGCCTGCGCCGCGCCCACCGCGAGCTGGACGCGCTGCTCGGCGGCGCCGCCCAGGCCGAGCTGGTGGTGCAGCGGATGGCGCCGCGCGGCGTGGACACCGTGATCGCCGCCACCGTGGACCCGGCGGTCGGCGCGATCCTCTCCTTCGGCCTGGCCGGGGCCCCGGCCGAACTGCTGGGAGACACGGCGCACCGACTGGTTCCGGCCACCGACCAGGACGTCGCCGGACTGATCCGGGAGGTGCGGGCGGCGCCGCTGCTGTTCGGCTGGCGGGGCGCCGAGGCGGTGGACACCGACGCGCTGGAGGAGCTGCTGCTGCGGGTGTCGCAGCTGGTGGACGACGTGCCGGAAATCGCCTCGGTGGACCTCGAACCGGTGGTCGTGGCCCCGCACGGGCTGGCGATCCTGGGGGCGCGGGTGCGGGTGGCCCCGCTGCCGGTCCGCAGCGATCTGGGCCCGCGCGCCATGAGCACGCTGTAACCTTCCTTGGTTGCGCCCTGCCCGGGCGCTGTTGTCCGAAGCTCGGCGCCGTGCCGCCCGCTTCGTCGGCGGACCATGCCAGGATGGAGATATGGCGAAGACCGGTACCACCACCACTCAGGACCTGCGCTCGGCGATCGAGCGCAGCGGCTACTACCCGGCCCTGGTGTCCGAGGCGGTCGAGTCCGCGGTGGGCCCGGAGCCGATCAGCTCCTACCTGGTGCACCAGGAGACGACCTTCGACGCCAACGAGGTGCGCCGGCACGTGACGGTGCTGGTGCTCACCCCGACCCGGTTCGTGGTGAGCCACACCGACGAGCAGTCCGGCGCCGAGGGCAGCCCGGCGGTGCCGTTCGCGACGACGTCGACGGAGAGCGTGCGGCTGGACCGGATCGGTTCGGTGGTGGTGAGCCGGATGGTGGCGAACCCGGAGACGTACACCCCGGGCACCCTGCCGCGCGAGGTGGTGCTGACGATCGGCTGGGGCGCGGTGCAGCGCCTGGACCTGGAGCCGGCCGGCTGCTCGGACCCGAACTGCGAGGCCGACCACGGCTACACCGGCTCGGCCACGGCCGACGACCTCTCGCTGCGGGTGAGCGAGGCCGGCGACGGCCCGGAGACGGTGTCCCAGGCGCTGGTGTTCGCCCGCGCGCTGTCCGACGCGACGATCAGCAACGGCCCGCGGGTCTGAGCTCCGCCGCCGCCGACCGCCCGCACCGCTACGAATCCGGTTCCATGTCCTTCGTTCCTGCCGACGGCTACGACGCCTTCGAGATCCTTGACCCGGCCACGGCCCCCGCGCCCCCGTACGGCAGCGGTTCGCTGTGCGACCTGCTGCCCTCGGTGGCGGCGGGGCTGGGCATCCCCGGGTTCACCGCGACGCTCCCGATCGCCCCGGCGGACCGGGTGGTGGTGTTCCTGGTGGACGGCCTGGGCTGGGAGCTGCTGCTGCGCCATCCGGAGTACGCGCCGTTCCTGTCCTCGCTGGCCGCGAGCTCGATGGGCGGCAGCGGCCGTCCGCTGACCGCGGGCTTCCCGTCCACCACCGCGACCTCGCTGGCCTCGGTCGGCACCGGCACGCCGCCGGGCCTGCACGGCCTGGCCGGGTACACGGTGGCGGTGCCGGGCGCCGGCTACCTGATGAACCAGCTGCGCTGGCAGCCGCCGACCGACCCGCACGCCTGGCAGCCGTACCCGACGGTCTTCGAACAGGCCCACCAGGCCGGGGTGGCGACGGCGCAGGTCTCCTCCCCGCTGTTCGCCCAGACCCCGCTGACCAGGGTGGCGCTGTCCGGCGGCACCTTCCTCGGCCGCACCACCGGCGAGGAGCGGATGGACCTGGCGGCCTCCTGGCTGGCCGAGCACGACCGGGCGCTGGTCTACACGTACGTCAGCGAGCTGGACGGCGCCGGCCACCGCTTCGGGGTGGACTCGGACGAGTGGCGGATGACGCTGGACGCGGTGGACCGGCTGGCCCGCCGGCTGGCCGCGCAGCTGCCGCCGCGCTCGGCGATGTACGTGACGGCCGACCACGGCATGATCGACGTCGCTCCGGAGGACCGGATCGACTTCGACGAGGACTGGGAGCTGGGCGCCGGCGTCGCCCTGCTCGGCGGCGAGGGCCGGGCCCGCCACGTGTACGCGGTGCCGGGGGCCGCGGCCGACGTGCACGCGGTCTGGAGCGAGGTGCTGGGCGACCGGATGTGGGTGGCCACCCGGGACGAGGCGATCGCGGCGGGCTGGTTCGGTCCGGCCGTGGACGAGCGGGTGTACGCGCGGATCGGCGACGTGGTCGCCGCGGCGCGCGACGACATCGCGATCGTCGCCTCCCGCAACGAGCCCGGCGAGTCCGCGATGATCGGTCTGCACGGTTCGATGACCCCGGTCGAGCAGTTCGTGCCGCTGCTCGAAGTCCGCGGCTGAGCCGGTCGTTTGACTCTTCTGTGCCCGAACTCCCTTGATTCGAAAGGCCCTTGCTCCACCCATGGCTGAACTTGTGTTCTTCTCGGGCACGATGGACTGCGGCAAGTCGACGCTGGCGCTGCAGATGGACCACAACCACGCCGCGCGCGGCCGGCAGGGCGTGATCCTGACCCGCAACGACCGGGCGGGCGAGGCGACGATCTCCAGCCGGCTGGGCCTGCGCGCCGACGCCGTCGAGGTGACGGACGACTTCGACTTCCACGCGCACGTGGTGCACCGGCTCTCGGCCGGTGGCCGGGTGGACTACCTGATCTGCGACGAGGCCCAGTTCTTCGCCGCCGAGCAGGTCGACCAGCTGGCCCGGGTGGTGGACGAGCTGGACATCGACGTCTACACCTTCGGCATCACCACCGACTTCCGCACCCGGCTGTTCCCGGGCTCGCAGCGGCTGATCGAGCTGGCCGACCGGGTGGAGGTGCTCCAGGTCGAGGCGCTGTGCTGGTGCGGCGCGCGGGCCACCCACAACGCCCGGACGGTCGGCGGGGTGATGGTCGTGGAGGGCGCCCAGGTGGTGGTCGGGGACATCTCGGTGGCCCAGGACGAGGTCGGCTACGAGGTGCTCTGCCGCCGCCACCACCGCCGCCGGATGACCGCCGCGACGGCGCGCGCCTCGGTGCTCTCCCCGGACGTGCTGCCCTTCGAGGAGCAGCAGGTCTGAGGGCCGGGGGCTACGGCAGCACCTCCAGGACGGAGAAGTGCCCGCCCTGCGGGTCGGCCAGCCGGGCGGCGCGGCCGTGCGCGGTGTCGTGCGGTTCGACCAGCACCCGGCCGCCGAGCCCGACGGCCTGCCGGGCGGTCAGCGCGGCGTCCCTGACCACGAAGTGGGTGCGCCAGCGCGGCGGGTGGCCGCGCAGCTCGGCGCGGTGCCGGATGCCGGCGACCGGCCGGCCGTCCACCAGCAGCGCGGTCTCGTCCGCGGTGGAGCGGACCGGGCGGTCCAGCACGGTGGAGTAGAAGGAGGCCGCGCCGCGTGCGTCGGGGGTGAGCAGTTCGGCCCAGGCCGGGGCGCCCGGCTCCTGGCCGGCCTCCCGGCCGAGGTGCTCCTCGCCCTGCCAGAGGCCGAAGACCGCGCCGGAGACGTCGGCGGCGATGGCCATCCGTCCGGCGCGCTCGGCCTGGAGCGGTCCGACGGCGACCGTGCCGCCGCACTCGCGGACCAGCTGGGCGGTGCGGTCGGCGTCGTCCACGGCGAAGTAGGTGGTCCACTGCACCGGGAAGCCGGTGGCGGAGGAGACGCCGAGGCCGGCCACCGGCGCCCCGTCGAGCTCGGCCCGGACGTAGTCGCCGAGCTGGCCGGGCCCGGGCGTGTACGTCCAGCCGAGCAGGGCGCCGTAGAAGGCGCGGGCGCCGGGCAGGTCGTCGGTCAGCAGGCTGACCCAGCAGGGCGTGCCCTGGGCCAGTCGGAGTTCCACCGCGGGCAATGCGGGCCTCCTCGTGGGTCGTCGGCGCACGGAAATCCTCGGGCGCGAGGGTGATGCTTCCACTCTGGCGCCCGCCCAACCCTCGGGCCGCGCGGAAAGTCCGGCAAAGACCCCACAAAGAGCGGCGGGCCGGGCGTGTCCCGCGGATTCCGGTCCGATCCGGGCGGTTTCCGGCGCCGGTCCCCGGGCGGGGGAGTGCTCCGCTCCGCCCTTCCGCCGGAGCCGCGCTGCGCGACAATGGCCGCCATGACCACCACCTACACGGACGTTTCCCCGCTGATCTCCGCGGCCGGGCTGCGGGAGGCGCTGGCCTGCGCGCTGCCGCCGGTGCTGCTGGACGTGCGCTACCAGCTGGTCGGTGCCGCACCGGGCGGCCCGACCGCGGCCGAGGAGTACCGGGCCGGCCACCTGCCCGGGGCCCACTTCGTCGATCTGGACCGGGACCTGGCGGCCCCGCCCGGCGCCCCCGGCCGCGGCGGCCGCCACCCGCTGCCGGACCGGGAGGCGTTCGGCGCGGCGATGCGCCGCTTCGGGGTGAGCGCGCGGCGCCCGGTGGTGGTGTACGACGGCGCGGCCTCGATGGCCGCGGCCCGGGCCTGGTGGCTGCTGCGCTGGGCCGGGCACCGGGACGTCCGGGTGCTGGACGGCGGGTTCGCGGCCTGGCGGGCGGCCGGGCTGCCGGTGACGGCCGAGCTGCCGGAGCCGGAGGAGGGCGACTTCGAGCCGGTGCCGGGGCAGCTGCCGACGGTGGACGGGGACGGCGCCGCGGCGCTGGCGCGCACCGGCCTGCTGCTGGACGCCCGGTCGGCGGAGCGCTACCGGGGCGAGAGCGAGCCGGTGGACCCGCGGGCCGGGCACATCCCGGGCGCGGTCTCGGCGCCGACGACCGGGAACGTGGAAGCGGACGGCCGCTTCCGGCCGGCCGCCGAGCTGGCCGCCCGGTTCCGGGAGCTGGGCGCGGGGGAGCGGGAGACGGCGGTGTACTGCGGCTCGGGGGTGACGGCCGCGCACCAGGTCCTGGCGCTGGAGGTGGCGGGCCTGCGGGCGGCGCTGTACCCGGGGTCGTGGAGCGAGTGGTCGAGCGACGAGGCGCGGCCGGTGGCCGTCACCGGGCAGCCGGGCTGAGCGGGCGGGTACGCCGCGGGGGGGGGGGGCCCGGGCCCCCCCCCCCCGCGCCCCCCCCGCCCCCCCCCCCCCCTAGTTCGCCGGGCGCCCCACAACAATTACTTCCCCCGGGGGCCGGTGGGCCCGCGGCCC
>NZ_JBISAI010000030.1:0-15354 GCF_044391605.1 Kitasatospora sp. NPDC018619 | reverse complement strand
CCCGGGGGGGGGGGGCGGGGGGGGGGGCGGGCGGGGGCGGGGGGGGGGCCCGCCCGGGGCCCGGGGGGGGGGGGGGGGGGCCCCCCCGGGGGGGGGGGGCCCCGCCCCCCCCCCCGGGGGCGACCCCGCTGCCGCTACTCCTGCTTCTTGCGCCGGCTGCCGAAGACGATCTCGTCCCAGCTGGGCACGGTGGCCCGGCGCCCGGGCCGGACGCCGTCCGCCTCGGCCTGCCGGTCGGTGGTGCCGACCAGCCGCTCGCGGTGCGGGGCGACGGCGCGCGGCATCAGGGTGTCGGCGTAGGCCGAGCCCGCGCCGACCGCGGGGGCGGCGGCCGCGGCCGCCTCCTCGTCCTCCTCCGCGACCTCGGCGGGCACCGGCTCGACCGGCGCGGGGGCGCCGACGGCGAGGTCGCCGCGGAAGGCGGGGACCACGTCGAGCAGGCTGGTCAGGGAGTCCCGGGACTCGGCGGTGGCCTCCCGCGACTCGCGGACCTCGCGGGCCGACATGATGCGGTCGGCCGAGGGGCGGTCGATCATCGGGCGGGGCGGCCGGTCCTGGGGGAGCCGGGCGATCCGCGGGATGAACGGGAAGACCGACTCCTCCTCGCGCTCGACGTTCTCGCCGATCAGCGCGCGGGCCTCGTCGTCGTTGGGCTGGACCAGGCGCCGGGGCGGGTCGTACGTCCAGGAGGCGCTGCGGCCCTCGCCGTCGGCCCGGTAGGAGAGGATGACCTCCCAGGTGCCGTCGTCGCGCCGCCAGGAGTCCCAGCGTTCGGTGTCCTTCTCGGCGCCGCGCAGCGCCAGCCGCTCGGCCACGGCCTCGCCGAGCTGCGGGCCGGGGGACTCGCCGTTGCGGCGGATGGCGGTCTTGCGGGCGCGCTCGGCCATGAAGGCGCGTTCGGCGAGCACCGGGCCCTCGAAGCGGCGGACGCGGTCGACGGAGATCCCGGCGGCCTGGGCGACCTCCTCGGCGGAGGCACCGGCTCGTATCCGCGCCTGGATGTCGCGGGGGCGCAGATGGCTCTCGACCTCGATCTCGATCTGGCCGAGGCGCGGCCGGTCGCCGCGGATGGCGGCGCGCAGCCGCTCGTCGATGGGAAGGGTGTACTCCGTGCTGTCGGCAGCCTTGAGCACCAGCCGTGTGCCGTCGTTGCTGACGGCCACAACCCGCAGTTCGGGCACGGTTACCTCCCGGGTGGTGCCTGCCGACGTCACCTGCGTCGCTGCTCCCGTACTGAGTGTGGCCTGCCCACTCGCGACTGGCCACAACCTTGCTGAGTTACCCGGCGTGTCGGGCTCACGCCCGTGCACGCCGCTGTGGCACGGTTGCCTTTTTGCCACGCCATCCGTCGACGTCGCGCCTGGGTGTCCCGGCCCTCCTCGCACGCGCAGTGAACGCGACGATCCGGGACGGGCGTCGCCGTGCGTGCCCGCTCCGTGGCTCCTCGTCAGGCTGCCGGTGTAGGCGCAGTCGACAAGTCGACCCAAGGCTCGGGCTTTACGAACAGTACTCCATTCGTGGCATCCAGAGGGGCGGCTCGCCGCTCAAGTCTCCCGCGATTCACGGGAATCTCAAGAGCGCGCTCCCCTCGTGGCGGACCGCCACCGGATGGACGGTGATCATCTTCACACAATCCGGGAGCGAAGAACCGCATTTTCGTCCCTTGTGTCCTTCTTTGGGCAAGATGGAGTGGCTTGTTCGAGGAACAGACGTACGGACCGAGGGATGTCGATGCCGGAACGGAGCCCCGTCGCGGAGGGCGGCAAGGCCAAGGAGGAGCGCAGGCGCATCGATCTGAGTGTGGCTCAGGTCGCGGCGAGTGCGCTGGCCACGGTGGTGGGTGCGCTGCTGGCCTCCGAACTGGGGGTGTACGGCACGATCATGGGCGCCGCCGTGGTGAGCATCGGGGCGACCACCGGCGGCGCGGTGTTCCAGCACATCTTCAAGCGGACCGGGGAGCAGCTGCGCGAGGCGGTGGACCGGGGGCCGAACCAGACCGTCAACACGCTGCGCCAGGTGCCGGCCGGGCCCGACCGGCCGCCGGTGATCACCTCGGAGTGGAACGAGCCGCAGGTGGTCCGGGCGCGTCGGCGGTGGGGCTGGAAGACGTACGCGGCGGTGTCCGGGCTGGTCTTCGTGCTGGCGATGGCGCCGATCGTGGCGTTCGAAGTGGCCACCGGGCAGCCGGTGTCGGCGACGGTCAAGGGCGAGTCCGGCAACGGCACGTCCTTCGGCGGCACGGTGACGCCCAGGTCCTCCCAGCCGCAGGACGCCCCCGCCGACCGGCCGTCCAAGGGCGGCGACGGCGGGCCGGGCCAGGGCGGCGCGCCGTCCGGCGGCGCCTCGGCCCCGGCGACCACCCGGCCGAGCCGGGAGCCGGGCGGTACGCCGTCCGGCGGGGCGGGCACGTCCGCGCCCTCCGGCGGCCCGAGCGCGCCCCCGTCGACCGGCGCCTCCCCGCCGGCGGACGGCGGGAAGCCCACCGGTGGGACGACCCCGCAGCCGCCGGTGCCGAGCGGAGCCCCGGCGAACGAGCCGGCCAAGGTCCCGGTGGCCCCGCCGCCGGCCGGCCAAGGAGTCACCGGGGCGCCCGTCGCGCCGTAGGGCGTGTCTGACAATTCGCGTCGGACACGCCCTAGTCGCCCAGCACCCGGCGCAGGTAGTCGTTGCCGAAGAGCCGCTGCGGGTCGACCTCGTCGCGCAGCGCGGTGAAGTCGCCGAAGTGCGGGTAGACGCCGGCCAGGTAGGCGGCGTCGCGGGTGTGCAGCTTGCCCCAGTGCGGGCGTCCCTGATGGGCGGTCATCAGCTGTTCCACGCCGGTGAAGTAGCCCTGGTCGGCGGTGCCCCGGTAGAGGTGGACGGCGATGTAGGCGCTGTCCCGGCCGGAGGCGGTGGACAGCCAGAGGTCGTCGGCGGGGGCGAAGCGCACCTCGACCGGGAAGCCCACCTTCCAGTCGGAGCGCTCGACCAGGGATTTGAGCTCGCGCAGCACCTCGCCGACGGCCGCGCGCGGCACCGCGTACTCCATCTCCACGAAGCGGACCCTGCGCGGGCTGGTGAACACCTTGTGCGCGGTGTCGGTGAAGCTGCGCTCGGACCAGGCGCGGCTGGCCAGCGAGGCGATCGAGGGGATCGAGCCGGGGAAGCGGCGGCCGACCCGGCAGGCTCCCTCCCAGACGGTGTTGGAGAGGAAGTCGTCCTCCAGCCACTCCCTGAACCGGGGCAGCGGGGCGGCCGGCCCCTGGCTGCGGTTGTTGCGCTTGGTGGAGCAGCGGTCGGTGTGCGGGAACCAGTAGAACTCGAAGTGCTCGTTGACGGCGGTGAGGTCGTCCAGGCGCTCCAGCACCTCGTCGAAGCCCATCGGCTGCTCGTGCGCGGTGAGCAGGAAGGCGGGCTCGACGCCGAAGGTGAGCGCGGTGATCACGCCGAGGGCGCCGAGGCCGAGCCGGGCGCCCTGGAAGAGCCGGGGGTTCTCGGTGGGGGAGCAGCGGTGGACGGTGCCGTCGGCGAGGACGATCTCCAGGGCGCGGATCTGGGCGGCGAGTGAGCCGGAGTCGCGGCCGGTGCCGTGGGTGCCGGTGCTGGTGGCGCCGGCCACGGTCTGGACCTCGATGTCGCCCATGTTGGTCAGCGCGAGGCCCTCGGCGGCGAGGACGCGGTTGAGCCGGTGCAGCGGGAGGCCGGACTCGACGGTGACGGTGCCGGCCTCGCGGTCGATCTCCCGGACGGCGGTGAGGGCGTGCGGGCGGATCTGGACGCCGTCGCCGGCGGAGGCGATCGAGGTGAAGGAGTGGCCGGAGCCGACGGCCTTGACGGTGCGGCCCTGTTCGGCGGCCCGCCGGATCTCCCTGGCCAGCTCCTCCACGGTGCCGGGGGCGGCGGCCCGGGCGGGCCGGGCGCTCTGGTTGCCGGCCCAGTTGGTCCACCGGGTGGGGCTCGCGGTACTGGCCTGGGGCATTGCGCTGCCTCCTGCTCCGTGGCCGAACGGGTCGGCGCGGTCCGGGGCGGCGCGCCGCCCTACCCGCCGGTAGGGCCGGGCGGGTAGGGCGAGAGACTAGTCAGTTCACCGGTCGGCGTCTACGGTCCGTCCGGCCCCTTCGAGAGCGGGTTCGGCGGTGGGGCCGGCGGCCAGCCCGGCGCGCAGCCGGCCGAGGCCGGCGAGGGCGGCGACCACGCCGAGCAGGCCGGCGGCCAGCGGCACCCAGTAGCCCGCGGCGGCGCCGGAGGCGTCGACCACCCAGCCGGCGGCCGAGGAGCCGACCGCGACGCCGAGGGCCAGGCCGGTGGTGGTCCAGGTCATGCCCTCGGTCAGCTGGGAGGCCGGGACGAGCCGCTCGACCAGGGCCATCGCGGTGATCAGGGTGGGCGAGATGGCGATGCCGGCGACCAGCAGCGCGGCGCCGACCGCGACCAGTCCGCCGGCGCCGTGCACCGCGTGGGCGACCAGCAGCAGCGGCACCATGCTGACCGCCATGAACAGGACGCCGCCCAGGAAGCGCACCGCCATCGAGCCGGTGAGCCTGAGGGTGCCGAAGACCACCCCGGCGAGGCAGGAGCCGAGCGCCCACAGGGCGAGGATCACGCTGGAGACGGACTTGTGGCCCTGGGCCTCGGCGTAGGCGACGGTGACCACCTCGACGGAGCCGAAGATCGTGCCGGTGGCGACGAAGGTGACGATCAGCACCTGGAGGCCGCGGTTGAGGATGACCGACCCGCCCTGCTGCCGGGCGGCCGGATGGACCGGCGGCTCGGTGGAGCGCTGGCCGGCGAAGAGCAGGACGCCGAGGGCGAGGAAGACCCCGGCGAGCAGCACGCCCGCCTCGGGGAAGACGGAGGTGGCGAGGCCGATGGAAAGGATCGGGCCGACGATGAAGCAGACCTCGTCCACCACGGCCTCGAAGGAGTAGGCCGTGTGCAGCTTGCCGGCGTCGTCGCGGTAGAGGTGGGCCCAGCGGGCGCGGACCATCGCGCCGGTGCTCGGCATCACGCCCATGCCGGCGGCGAACACGAACAGCGTCCAGTCCGGGGCCTCCAGCCGGGCGCAGAGCAGCAGGCCGGTGACGGCGGCGATGGTGATCGCCATGGCGGGGACGATGATCCTGCGCTGGCCGTGCCGGTCGACCAGCCGGGAGACCTGCGGGCCGAGGACCGCGGCGGAGACCGCGAGGCAGGCCGAGACCAGGCCGGCCACCCCGTAGGAGCCCCGGAGCTGGGAGAGCATGGTCACGATGCCGATCCCGGTCATGGAGATCGGCAGTCGGGAGACGAAGCCGGTGGTGGAGAAGGCCAGAGTGCCGGGAGAGGCGAATATCTGGCGGTAGCTGGACAGCACGGGAGCTCCGGGCGGGCGAGTAAGGAACAAGGCTGGTAAACACAGCTTACGTACGTTGGCAAACGGTATTTTCCGGGCGTCCGCGCGGCCCCGGCGACGGCGTCCGGCCCCACAGTGGCAGGATCGGTTCCATGTCCGACGCGCGCAAACCCTCCCCCTCCGGCGCCGCCCCGTACGACGCCCTGCTGCTGCTGTCCTTCGGCGGGCCCGAGGGCCCCGAGGACGTCGTCCCGTTCCTGGAGAACGTCACCCGCGGCCGCGGCATCCCCAGGGAACGGCTGAAGGAGGTGGGCAAGCACTACTTCATGTTCGGCGGGGTCAGTCCGATCAACGGCCAGAACCGCGAGCTGCTCGCCGCGCTGCGCAAGGACTTCGCCGAGCACGGCCTGGACCTGCCGGTCTACTGGGGCAACCGGAACTGGGCGCCCTACCTGGTCGACACCCTGCGGGAGCTGGCCGCCGACGGGCACCGCAGGATCGCCGTGCTCGCCACCAGCGCCTACGCCGGCTACTCGGGCTGCCGCCAGTACCGGGAGAACCTGGCCGACGCGCTGGCCGCGCTCGCCGAGGAGGGCGGGCCCGCCCTGCGGGTCGACAAGCTCCGGCACTTCTACAACCACCCGGGCTTCGTCGAGCCGATGACCGACGCCGTCCTGGCCGCGCTGGAGGAACTGCCCGAAACCGTCCGCCCCGGCGCCCGGCTGGCCTTCACCACCCACTCCATCCCGGAGTCGATGGCCGAGACCTCCGGCGCCCCGGACGACCCGGCCCGCGGCGAGCCCGGCGGCGCGTACGTCGCCCAGCACCTGGACGTGGCCCGGCTGATCGCCGCCGCGGTGGCCGAGCGCACCGGCGTGGCCGACCGGCCGTGGGAGCTGGTGTACCAGAGCCGCAGCGGGGCCCCGCACACCCCGTGGCTGGAGCCCGACATCTGCGACCACCTGGAGGCGCGGCACGCCGAGGGCGCGCCCGCCGTGGTGATGGTCCCGATCGGCTTCGTCTCCGACCACATGGAGGTGAAGTACGACCTCGACACCGAGGCCGTCGCCAAGGCCGCCGAACTCGGCCTGCCGGTGGCCCGTGCCGCCACCGTCGGCGCCGACCCGCGGTTCACCGCCGCCGTGCGCGAGCTCGTCCTGGAGCGGGCCGCCGTCGAGCGCGGCGAGCCGGTGACCCGCTGCGCCCTCGGCGCGCTGGGCCCCAGCCACGACGTGTGCCCGGTGGCCTGCTGCCCCAACCCGCGCGCCCCGCGCCCGGCCGTCGCCGAGCGCTGACCGCGCTTCCGCCCGTACCGTCCGCACCGCGCCCGCCCGCCGGCCCGTACCGTCCGCCCCGCCGCCCCGGAGGAGAACCCCGTGCCCACCCCCGCCCTGCCCGACGACGGACTCCTCGACGACCTGCTGGAGGTCGCCCTGGACGCGGCCCGGCAGGCCGGCGCCCTGCTGCGCGACGGCCGCCCGGCCGACCTCGGCGTGGCCGGCACCAAGAGCAGCCCGGTCGACGTGGTCACCGAGATGGACCTCGCCTCCGAGAAGCTCGTCCTGGAGCTGATCACCGAGCGCCGCCCCGAGGACGGCTACCTCGGCGAGGAGGGCGCCGAGCGGCCGGGCACCAGCGGGGTGCGCTGGGTGGTGGACCCGCTCGACGGAACGGTCAACTACCTGTACGGGCTGCCCTCCTGGGCGGTCAGCGTGGCCGCCGAGGTGGACGGCCGGGCGGTCGTCGGCGTGGTGTACGCGCCGGCCCGCGGCGAGCTGTTCCACGCCGTCCTGGGCCGTGGCGCCCGGCTGGACGGCCGCCCGGTCTCGGCCCGCCCGGCCCCGCCCTGGGGCCAGGCGCTGATCGCCACCGGCTTCAACTACGTCCAGCAGGTGCGGGCGCGGCAGGCCGAGGTGCTGCTGGCGCTGATGCCGCAGGTGCGGGACATCCGCCGGGGCGGGGCCGCCGCGGTGGACCTGTGCGACGTCGCCGCCGGGCGGCTGGACGGCTACTACGAGCGCGGCCTGGCCCCCTGGGACCGCGCGGCCGGCTGCCTGATCGCCACCGAGGCCGGGGCGCTGGTCGGCGGCCGCCCCGGGCACGGGCCGGACGGCGCGCTGACCGTGGCCGCCGCCCCGGGGGTGTACCAGCCGCTCCAGGAGCGGCTGGCCGCGCTGCGCGCCTGGGCGGACTGACCGGTCCCGCCGTCCTGCCCCCGCCGCCCCACCGCGGGACGGCGGCGGGACGGCGGGGGCAGGACGGCCCCGGGCATGCGAAGAGCCCTGACACACAGGGGATGCCAGGGCCTGGGTTTCGCACGGCCCCCTCAGGGCCGCAGGTGCCGGAGGTCCGGCGACGGGTCGGTGTGCCGGACGGGTCAGGCAGCGGTGCGGTGGCGCTCCAGCACCGTGTCCACGCCGTGCTCGGCGGCGAGCCGGCGGAGGTCGTCCAGCTCGGACTGCTCCACCTCGGCGAGGAACTCGTCCCCGGCCTCGATCGCGCGGTGCAGGTCCTGCTCGGCGTTGGCTATGCGCTGCAGGATTCCGGCCTTGAAGGCGTCCATACGGGCCCCCTTACTGTGTCGGACGTGCACGGTCGTGCGCTCTCCGCCCCGGGGAGGTACCAGCCGGTGGAAGCACCCACGCCGGAGGGTGGTGAACTCCGGACGGGTGCGGAGACGGCCTACGGCCGCTCCCGGTGATGTCCCAGCCCCAGGGCCGGCGCGGATGGAACGCACGGCGGGTGGGTGCGACCGGCCGTCAGCCAGATCGCGGGTGTGCAGCTGTCCTCCCCGCCCCCGGGGCGGGGAAACCTCCCGGCGGGAGAAAGTTGCCCGTGTCACAGTCCAAGCGGAGTGGTACGAGCGCGAACGGGGACCGCCGCGGACCCGGACAGCGTGCCCGAGGGGCAGCTTATCGCTGCTTTACCGGCGGACCAGGCAGGATGGAGGCACCGTCGGAGCCGTGCGTCCGCTTCCGGGGCCGGCCTGGAGAAGGGACAACGACCGTGCGGGTTCTCGTCGTCGAGGACGAGCAGCTGCTTGCCGAGGCCGTCGCGACCGGCCTGCGCCGCGAGGCGATGGCCGTCGACGTGGTGTACGACGGGGAGGCCGCGCTCCAGCGCATCGCGGTCAACGACTACGACGTCGTCGTCCTGGACCGGGACCTCCCCCTGGTGCACGGGGACGACGTCTGCCGCAAGGTGGTCGAGCAGGGCCTGGCCACCCGGGTGATCATGCTGACCGCCTCCGGCGACATCAGCGACCGGGTCGAGGGCCTGGAGATCGGCGCGGACGACTACCTCCCGAAGCCGTTCGCCTTCAGCGAACTCGTCGCCCGGGTAAGGGCGCTGGGCCGCCGCGCGACCATCCCGCTGCCCCCGGTGCTGGAGCGGGCCGGCATCTCGCTCGACCCCGGCCGGCGCGAGGTGATCCGCGAAGGACGCACCGTCCAGCTCGCCCCCAAGGAGTTCGCCGTCCTGGAGGTGCTGATGCGGGCCGGCGGCGCCGTCGTCTCCGCCGAGCAGCTCCTGGAGAAGGCCTGGGACGAGCACACCGACCCGTTCACCAACGTCGTGCGCGTCACCGTGATGACGCTGCGCCGCAAGCTCGGCGACCCGCCGGTGATCGTCACCGTGCCGGGCTCCGGCTACCGGATCTGACGACCGGAGCACACCCGCCCCCGAGACCCCCCGCCGGCGCCCGCCCCGGCCGGCGCCCCGAGAGGACACCCCCATGACCACCCCGCCGCCCCCGGCCGGCGGGCCCTCCGGCACGCCCGCCGGCGGCCCGCGTGCCGTCCCACCGAAGCCCCTGAGCCCGCCGCGCGTCCACCGCGTCGGGCACTACGTCCCCGGCGACGGCATGCTCGCCTGGCTCCCCTTCCGCCCCACCATCCGGATGCGCCTCACCCTGCTCTACGGCGGGATGTTCCTGATGGCCGGCGTCGTGCTGCTGCTCCTGATGTACGTGTTCTTCCAGGACGCCGTCTCCTACCTGGCACCGCGCAACCTGGGCTTCGACGGGAACCTCGTCCGGGTCACCGCCCCCGACGGCACCACGCGCACCATGAACAGCACGGAGTTCAACCAGTGGCAGGCCGCCGACTACCTGGCGCGCTCCAACTCCGCGCTCAACACCCTGCTGCGCAAGTCGCTGACCATGCTGGTCTGCCTCGCCGTGATCGCCTTCGCGGCCGGCTACGCGATGGCCGGCCGGGTACTGCGCCCGCTCGGCCGGATCACCCGCACCGCCCGGGACGTGGCCTCCTCCGACCTGCACCGCCGGATCGAGCTGGACGGCCCGGACGACGAGCTCAAGGAGCTGGCCGACACCTTCGACGGCATGCTCGACCGGCTGGACCGCTCCTTCGACTCCCAGCGCCGCTTCGTCGCCAACGCCTCGCACGAGCTGCGCACCCCGCTGGCGATCAACCGCACCCTGCTGGAGGTCCAGCTCTCCGACCCGGCGGCCTCGCCCGACCTCCAGCAGCTGGGGAAGACCCTGCTGGCCACCAACGAGCGCAGCGAGCAGCTGGTCGAGGGCCTGCTGCTGCTCGCCCGCAGCGAGAACGAGCTGACCGACCGGCGCCCGGTGGAGCTGTCCGAGGTGGCCACCCGGGCGCTGGAGCAGACCCGGGCCGAGGCCGACAAGCGCGAGGTCGAGCTGCGCTCGAAGCTCGATCCGGCCATGGCCGCCGGCAACGGCGTGCTGCTGGAGCGGCTCGCGCTCAACCTGCTGCAGAACGCCGTCCGCTACAACTCCCCGGGCGGCTGGGTCGAACTGGCCACCACCGCGGTGCCCGGCGGCGGCGAGCTGGTCGTCTCCAACACCGGCCCGGTGGTGCCCCGCTACGAACTGGAGCACATCTTCGAGCCGTTCCGCCGGATCAAGGGCGCCGACCGCACCCGCAGCGACAAGGGGGTCGGGCTCGGCCTGTCCATCGTCCGCTCCGTGGTGCGCGCCCACGGCGGCACCGTCGAGGCCACGCCGCGCGCCGGCGGCGGGCTCACCATGAGGGTCCGCATCCCCTCGCCGTAAGGGGCGAACGACCCTTCCGCAGGCGACTGCCAGCAGCCGCCCCCGCCACGCCCGTCAAGACGACATAAGGCCTGGCGGGGGCGGCTTGTCATTTCCGGCCCGGGCAACTTACGGTGTCGTAACCTACGCAACCGTAGGTGAGTCCGTCGGCGGCCCGCCGACGGGTCCGCACGACGTGTTCCCGTCCCTCGCGCCCGTCCCAGCGCGTGCCGTCCCCTCAGGAGCAAGACCGTGACCATCGCCCCTGTGCAGAGCAGCTCCCCGCTCGTCGCGAGCGGCTGGACCGACGCGCGGCTGATCCTCGCCCTCGAAGAGGTCGTCGAGAAGGAGCTCAACCGCCACCTGGGCATCGCGAAGGAGTGGATGCCCCACGAGTTCGTGCCGTGGAGCCAGGGCCGCGACTTCGACGGCGTGCTGGGCGGCGAGGCCTGGTCGCTCGACCAGTCCCGGGTGACCCCGGTGGGCCGGGTGTCGCTCGTGGTCAACCTGCTGACCGAGGACAACCTCCCCAGCTACCACCACGAGATCGCGACCATGTTCGGCCGCGAGGGCGCCTGGGGCACCTGGGTGCACCGCTGGACCGCCGAGGAGGGCCGGCACGGGATAGCGATCCGCGACTACCTGCTCGCCACCCGGGCCGTCGACCCGGTGGAGCTGGAGCGGGCCCGGATGAACCACATGTCGGAGGGCTTCGAGTCCGACAACGCGCACAGCATGCTGCACTCCGTCGCGTACGTGGCCTTCCAGGAGCTCGCCACCCGCATCGCGCACCGCAACACCGGCAAGTACGCCGGCGACCCGCTCTGCGAGCAGCTGCTGGCGAAGATCGCCAACGACGAGAACCTGCACATGGTCTTCTACCGGAACCTGCTGAAGGCCGCCCTGGAGATCGCCCCGGACCAGGCCATGCGGGCCGTCGCCGACGTCGTCACCGACTTCCGGATGCCCGGCCACGGTATCCCCGGCTTCGAGCGCGCCGCCGCCCAGATCGCCCTCGGAGGGGTGTACAACCTGCGGATCCACCACGACGACGTGCTCCAGCCGGTGCTGCGCCACCTGAAGGTGATGGAGATCGGCGGGCTGGGCCCCGAGGGCCTGCTGGCCCAGAACGAGCTGGGTGTCTTCCTGGACGGCCTGGACGGCCAGGCCCGGAAGTTCGAGGAGCGCCAGGCCGCGCTGCTGGCGCGTCGCGAGGCGCGGAAGAACGCCCGCTGAAGGGCCGGGCCGGGCGGTCGGAGTGGGTGGATTTCCCTGGGTTTGCCCGGGAAGATTCTGAACGTGACCAAGGTCACATCGTGTCGCTCCACGATTCCGGGCAACCCCGGAGAGTGATCACTCGGTCGGGGGTGTCGATCGCCGTCCGTGACCGGATTCCGGCCCGGAAACGATCCACGGAATCGGTCGGCATCCCTGGTGAACAAGGGATTTCGGCGATGCCGTCGGCTCTTCTGCTCACTGTGCGTGGTCGGTTTTCAGGGCCCCGATAGGGGCGGCGATGGCCCAGCGTGAGGCCTTCCGCAGCCCCGGCACTCACCCCGATGGAGCCCGGGCTGAGTGTCGATTGAGTAACAGGGCTTGAAGTAAGGCAAAATCTCCGCCTCGGGTCGGGCACAAGACCGACCCCCCATGCGTTACGTGCGCTGGAGATACCGCACACACCGCACAACCCGGAGGGGGAGAGCGAAAAATGGCAACCGACTACGACACCCCACGCAAGACCGACGACGAGCTCAACGAGGACTCCATCGAGGAACTCAAGGCTCGGCGCAACGACAAGGGCGGCAGCTCCGTCGACGTCGACGAGTTCGACGCCGCCGAGGGCATGGAGCTTCCCGGTGCCGACCTCTCGAACGAGGAGCTCGCCGTCCGCGTCCTGCCGAAGCAGGCCGACGAGTTCACCTGCATGAGCTGCTTCCTGGTGCACCACCGCAGCCAGCTGTACAGCGAGAAGAACGGCAACCCGATCTGCCGGGACTGCGGCGCCTGAGCACCGCGGCGGACAGGGCCCGGTGCCCGCGGCTGCGCCCGCGGGACCGGCACACCGCTCCTTCCGGCCCCGGGCAGCGGGGCCGGGCGGCTGGTCCGGGAACCGTCCGACCGGACGGACCCGGAAGGACGGAGTCGGCCGGTTCGTCGGCCAGGACGAAGTCGTAGGGACGGTCCCGCAGCAGCGGAACCGTCCCTCTCCGTTTGTCCGGCCGCTTCCGTGCGGCCGGTGACCCAGCCCGCGGGCCCCGGGCCCGCGGGCCCGGCCCCGCTCAGGCTCGGGCGCCGCGCCGGGCGTCCTCCAGGGCCTCCGCCAGCTTCATCGGCGAGCGGGTCGACAGGTAGAGGTACGGCGTCGGGTCGGCCGGGTCCGTCACCTCGACCCGCAGCGCCGTCGGGACGTAGCTGCGCAGCAGCATGAAGGCGCGCGGATCGGCCTTCCGGCCGCGCCAGGCCGCGGCCTCGGCGGGGCTCAGCGCCTGCGCGTCGCCGAGGGCGTCCACCGGGATCCTGGCCGGGCCGGCCACCAGGGAGCCCTGGACCACGCGGATGCGGGCCGAGCCGTAGCTGCTGATCGCGACCGCGCCGGCGGCGATGCCGACCACCAGCCCGATCAGCGCGGCCGGACCGCTGAGCCGGATCAGGATCAGCGCGGAGGTGAGGCCCAGCGCGATCGGGAGCAGCCACCAGGAGCGCGGCACCGTGAGGCGTTCGTCGTACATGCCTCCATTGTGGTCGCCCTGACGCCCGGCCCCGGACGCCACCCCCGCCGGAGGCCCCTCCACCCCTGGGTAGGCTGGGGCCCCGTGACCGGTACGACTGCCCCCAGCACCCCCACCGACCGGCCGGCGCCCGCCGTACCGCCGGCGCCGACCACCCCGCCGCCGGACGCCGTCCTGCCGGAGCGCCACCCCCAGGCGCCCGCTCCCGGCACCCGGCTCGGCTCCCACTACGAGCACTGCTTCGGCTGCGGCCCGCAGCAC
Source organism: Kitasatospora sp. NPDC018619 (assembly GCF_044391605.1). Classification (NCBI taxonomy): domain Bacteria; kingdom Bacillati; phylum Actinomycetota; class Actinomycetes; order Kitasatosporales; family Streptomycetaceae; genus Kitasatospora; species Kitasatospora sp. NPDC018619. The sequence continues at coordinate 2,036 of NZ_JBISAI010000030.1, read as the reverse complement.
CCCGGCGGCCTGCGGATCGACGCGGTCGCGGGGGAGGGACTCGACGTCACCGCCGAGTTCGTCGTCCGCGACGCCCACCAGGGCGGCCCCGGCCTGGCCCACGGCGGGCTGCTGACCACGGCCATGGACGAGACCCTCGGCACGCTCAACTGGCTGCTGCACGCCCCCGCCGTGACCGGCCGGCTGGAGACCGACTTCCTCTGCCCCGTCCCCGTCGACTCCGTGCTGCACCTGAGCGCCCGGATCACCGGCGTGCACGGCCGCAAGATCTACAGCGCCGCCGAGGCGCGGATCGGCGGACCGGACGGCCCGGTCGCGGTCCGCGCGCAGGCACTCTTCATCCCGGTGAAGCTGGAACACTTCACCACGCACGGTCGGCCCGAGGACATCGAGAAGGTCCTCGACGACCCGGACCTGATGAAGCGCGCACGAGCCTTTGAGGTGAACCCTTGAGCGACACCCCCCGCCCGCAGCTGGACGTCCTGATCAAGCGCATCGACCCCGAGCTGCCGCTGCCCGCCTACGCGCAGCCCGGGGACGCCGGCGCCGATCTGCGCACCACGGTGGACGCCGAGCTGGCCCCCGGCGAGCGGGCCGTCCTGCCCACCGGCGTCGCCATCGCCCTGCCGGACGGCTACGCGGCCTTCGTCCACCCCCGGTCCGGCTTGGCAGCTCGTTGCGGCGTTGCCCTCGTGAACGCCCCGGGGACGGTCGATGCCGGGTACCGTGGAGAGATCAAGGTGATCGTCGTCAATCTGGACCCGCGCGAGGGGGTCAGCTTCCGCCGAGGGGACCGGATCGCCCAGCTGGTGATCCAGCAGGTCGAGAAGGCCCGCTTCCACGAGGTGGAGGAGCTGCCTGGGTCGGCACGCGCCGAGGGTGGGTTCGGGTCGACCGGCGGCCACGCCGCGGTCTAGCATGCCCGCGGCCTCGCAGGAAGCCGAGCAGGTATACGCATCGGTCTTGGACCGGGAAGGACAGTGACCGTGTTCCGTCGTCGCCAGAAGAGCGAGGACGCTGTCGAGCAGCTCGCCGACGACGCCATCAGCGCCGACGAGACGGCCGATGACGTCGGAGGTTCCGCCGAGAGCGAGAACGTGACCGAGCTGGACCCGGCCGACAAGGTCGGCCTGCCGCCGGCCCCGCGGCCCGACGGCCCGTGGGACCACTCGGAACTGGAGAACCCCGAGGAGGGACGAGTCGACCTCGGGGGTCTGCTGGTCCCCGGTGTCGAGGGGATGGAGCTGCGCGTCGAGGTCGCCGGTGACGCGATCGTGGCGGCCACCCTCGTGCTCGGCAACAGCGCCATCCAGCTCCAGGCCTTCGCGGCCCCGAAGTCGGAGGGCATCTGGGGGGAGGTCCGGGAGGAGATCGCCAACGGCATCACCTCGCAGGGCGGCCTCATCGAGGAGGAGGAGGGCCCGCTGGGCTGGCACCTCCGGGCCCAGGTCCCCGTGCAGCTGCCGGACGGCACCCAGGGCGTGCAGCTGGTCCGGTTCGTCGGCTGCGACGGCCCGCGCTGGTTCCTGCGCGGCGTGATCTCCGGTCAGGCCGCGGTGCAGCCGGAGATGGCCGGGATCCTGGAGCAGGTGTTCCGTCAGACGGTGGTCGTGCGCGGCGAGTCCCCGATGGCCCCCCGCGACCCGATCGTCCTGAAGCTTCCCGAGGACGCCCAGATGGTCGCCGACGGTGGCGGGGCCGCTGCCGTCGCCGGCGAGGGCGAGAACCGCTTCGGCGGCACCGCGCTCGACCCGTTCGCGCGCGGCCCGGAGATCACCGAGGTCCGCTGACCCCGGCTCCGGCCGCCTCCGGTCGGAACCCGATCGCCCCTGTCCGGGAACCCGGGCAGGGGCGATTTGCACGTGGCGGGTCGGTCCCCGTACAGTTCCGGAGTCGCCGCGGGAGACCGGGGCGGTAGAGCGGAAAGCGAATCCGATGAAGGAAACTCCGGAAAACGGAGCGGAAAACATCTGATAAGCTGGAGACACGAAAGAACGAAGCCCGGAGGGCCTGCCGGAAGGCGGCGCGAAGGAAGC